>NBLM01000003.1 GCA_002084585.1 Planctomycetales bacterium 4572_13
TGCTTCGCAGACGGAAATAACACTTGCTGATGAAAATGTTTCAAGGCCGCATGGAGTGAATCTGTGCGGCTTTTTTTATGGCATCCGTGTCCTCAGCATCCTCGGTGGTTTATTTCAATGCGGGCGAGACATCCGCGTTCCCAGTGGGTGGCACGGTCAAGCTGTGCTTGGCCGTGGGGGGATGCGGTCGTAGCTGGCGTTTAATCGGGCGGCTCGCGCCGCCGCGCTTTTGTTTTAGAGTTTATCCACAAGGTAGCGGGCGGAAAAAAGCAGGTCGATGGTGATCGCGGCGGTCAGAACGGTCCATTTGAACCAGGGCCAGCGAAGGTTTAACCGCACCAGTACCAGCAGTATCCATATTGCCGCGGCGGTGAGGCCGTATAGTATGGCGGTGAGTTCAAAAACCCTTCCGGCAAAGATACTCATATTGATACCGGCGCAAAAAGCCGCCAGAGCAGAGGCGGCGGCGGCACAAATCACGATCCATTTGGTATCCGCTTTGCCCGCATACAATAACGCCTGAAAACCGAGGCCGCACAGAACCGACAAAAACAAAATCGGAAATGCTGCCCAGACAATCGGACTGGTTTGAAAGACCGGCTCCCAAAAAGCCAGCACTAACCCGGCGGCGATGGGAATCAGCAGGGCGATGCGTCGTAAAATCCTTAATGGTCAAAGCCATGTTTTTTGGCATCAGGAAATTGGGGCCGGCCCATGGCTGCGCCAAAAGCCAGAACCACAGGATAATTCCGGCAAAGGGAAGCAGTGCCAGCAACGCTCGAACAGAAAAGCGATATAGATCCGGTGTTTTTCCCTTATGCCAGTAAACCGCCGGCAACAGCAGCCACGGAACCATTGCAAACGATAAACCTGCCAACGGATGAAACACGCCAAAGCTGAGTGCAAACGGTCCAAAACCATACGCCGCCCCTGTCAATAGCGAGGGGGTCCAATTATTGACCCACCGTCGGCTGAGAAAATAGGCGCCCCATGCTGCAGCCATTGCATTGAAGCCACAGAAAACATGGGCGTTATTGACTCCGACTGAGGGTAAATAGAGATAAACAGAAAAACAGACATACAGGATAAGAGTGGCAATGTCGTTGATGGTTATCCCACTCAAAAGACGCTGTTTGCCAAGCTCTGGAAAGGAATGTCCCATTCAGATCCCTACTTTAAGATGACTGTTCCTGAACCAGTGGTGATCGTACCGATCCGATAAACCTGCTCTCCATAGCGGGTTAGTTTGCTTTGGATAGAGTCCGCAAAGTCCGGTGCGACAACCAATATATAGCCAATGCCCATATTGAACACACGGAACATCTCAGCATCGGCGACGGGGCCTTGTTTTTGGAGGTAATTAAAAATGTCCGGCACGGGCCATGATTTTGTTTTCAGCACGGCGTTGCAGTTGTCGGGCAGGACGCGCGGGATATTGCCGACGAGTCCGCCGCCGGTGATGTGTGCCATGGCGTGGACAACCTGTTTGACTTTGTAGCCGCGAAGCAACTTGACGATGGGTTTAACATAGATGCGTGTCGGTACCAACAGAACATCACCTAAACATCGCCCATCGAGTTCGTCAATGCAGTCGGTAACTTTCAGTTTGTGTTTTTTGAAACAGATAGTGCGAACGAGCGAATAGCCGTTGCTGTGGATGCCACTGGAGCCAAGCCCCAAAATAACATCGCCTTTTTGAACGCCGCTGCCGGTGATAATGCGATCTTTTTCCACCACGCCAACCGAAAAACCGGCCATATCGTACTCGTCTTTGCCGTAGAGGTCGGGCATTTCCGCGGTCTCGCCGCCAATGAGCGCACAATCGGCCCATCGGCATCCGGTCGCCACGCTTTCGACCATTTGCGCGACCTGTTCAGGGTCCAGATGATTAACTGCCAGATAATCCAGAAAGAACAGCGGTTCGGCACCCTGTACGATCATATCGTTGACACTCATCGCGACCAGGTCAATGCCGACGCCGTCATAACGACCCATCTGCTGGGCGATAATGACCTTGGTCCCCACGCCGTCCGTACAGGCAACCAGAACCGGGTTGCGATAATTTCGCTTGAACAGTTTTTCGTCATAGTCCAGACGAAACAACCCGGCAAATGCGTTGTGCATATTAATCACGCGCGGGCCGTGTGTTGAGGCAACCGACCGGCTGATGCGTTCGACCATCTGGTCATTGGCGTCGATACTGACGCCGGACTGTTCATAGCTGAGATAATCTTCTTTACTCATTCCATCTCGCGTTCATCAAAAAGTTGCATTTGGTGGCGTTCCATCGAAAACTTATTGACCACTTTGCTGACAGGGATTTTGTATTGACCGCTCCAGCAGGCGTGGCAGTAATGGTCTTTTGGCAACGAAGCACAACTGAGAAGACCTTCTAAAGAGATATATCCTATAGTATCAACCCGCAGAAACTTGCGAATTTCTTCCATATTCTCTTTTTGATTGGCGAGCAATTCTTCGTGCGTGGGGAAATCGACCCCATAGAAGCAGGGGTGTTTGATCGGCGGGCAGGCGACTCGCATATGAATTTCCTTGGCCCCGGCCTCCCTGAGCGAATGGATCTTGCCCTTGGTGGTCGTTCCGCGAACGACGGAATCATCCACCACAATGACTCGCTTGCCCTCGACAACGCTCTTGACGACAGTCAGTTTGAGTTTGACAGCCATATCCCGCATATCTTGAGAGGGCGACAGAAAGGTGCGGCCGATATAATGGCTTCGCACAAATCCCATATCGAACGGGATACCGCTTTCGTTGGCATACCCGATGGCGGCGCTGGTCCCGGAGTCTGGAACCGGTATGACAATATCCGCATCGACAGGATGCTCGATGGCCAGTTGACGGCCGCTGCGAACGCGGACATCATGAACGGGTTCGCCAAAAATCAGACTGCTTTGCTTGGCGAAATAAACATGCTCGAAAATACAGTGGGCGGGCGTAACCGTCCCGGGTTTTACAAAGAACCGGCTGCTGAGACCGTTTTTGTCCAGCGTAACAATCTCGCCCGGTTCAACATCGCGAATATATTCGGCCTCAATCGAATCCAATGCACAGCTTTCGCTGGCAACGCAGTAGGCGCCGTTCGAGGTTTTCCCTAAGCAGAGCGGCCGAATGCCGTAGGGGTCGCGTGCCGCTTCGATGCGGTCCGGGAACAAAAACAGCAGCGAATAGGCCCCCTGTAAGTGGTTCAGTACATGGCCCAGTGGGTCCGATTTGACGACATGGGTCGGTTTGGCCATCAAATGAACAATAATCTCGGTGTCATTGGAGGTTTTGAAGATGTGTCCGTAGGCCTCATATTCATCGCGCAGCAGGGGGGCGTTGATCAAATTTCCATTATGCGCCACGGCGACCTGCCCCTGTGAAAACTCGCTCAAAAACGGCTGGGCGTTCGTTGGATTGCTTGAGCCGGTTGTCGAATACCGCACATGCCCGATGGCGGTGGGGTTATCCAGTCGTTTAAGGACGCCCCGGCCAGCGCGAAAAACCCGGCTGACCTGGCCCATGCCCGTAAAGCAACGAATGCATTCACCATCGCTGGACGCAATTCCGGCCGATTCCTGACCGCGATGCTGCAAGCTGTGAAGCGAAAAATATGTTTTCTGCACCGCATCGGGGTCGCCGTAAATCCCGAATATGCCGCACTCTTCCTTTTTGTCTGCCATCGAAATCCCGTTAATGTCGATTACACTCCATTAAAGCGATACTCTACCCAAGGGTGGTCTTTAAGTCAATGGTTTTGTGCCCACAAAGATAACACTGGAAATAACCGGATAATTTTTGTACAATGCCGGGCGTTTATGAGCGTATTTCATATAGGATAATGAGTATGGAAATGAAAGTCAACTTGGCCCGTCCGGATATTACCGAAGCCGAGATCGAAGCGGTTTGCGAGGTATTGCGTACCCCAAATTTGTCTTTGGGGCCTAAACTTCGCGAGTTTGAGCGGGCGTTTGAGCAGTATATCGGTGTCAAGCACGCCATTGCCGTCAACAGCGGTACAAGCGGACTATTTTTGTGTGCCAAGGCAATGGGGTGGGGTCCGGGTGATGAGATTTTGGTGACTCCGTTTACATTTATTTGTTCGGTAACGGTTCCGATGATGGTGGGCGCGACACCGGTCTTCGTCGATATTGATCCGGTTAGTTTGAACATGGATCCGTCCAAGATTGAAGAAAAGATTACCGCTAAAACAAAGGCGATTCTTCCGGTCGCGGTATTTGGCAATCCGGCTGGAATGGATGAGATTTGTCGGATCGCTGAAAAGCATAATCTGGAAGTGCTGGAAGACAGTTGTGAGGCACTGGGTTCAATCCTAAATGATAAAAAAGTCGGCACCTTCGGCAAAATGAGTGCTTTCGCGTTCTACCCCAACAAGCAGATGACCACTGGTGAGGGCGGGATCATTTTGACCGATGATGACAACTTGGCGGCGATGTGTGTGTCGTTGCGAAATCAGGGTCGCGGCAGGGGCGGCGGTTGGCTGGCCCACGACCGGATGGGGTACAACTATCGATTGAGTGATATTAACTGTGCGTTGGGGATCGTTCAGCTTTCACGGATCGAGGAGTTTGTCCAAAAACGGGCCAATGTCGCCCGGATGTACCAAGATGCTCTGGCCGGAGACGACCGGCTGATGCTTCCGCAGGCCCCGGAAAACAGCCGGATGAGCTGGTTTGTTTTTGTGGTTCGCCTAGCCGAGCAATATACGCAGGCCCAACGAAACACACTGCTCAAAAAAATGCTGGCCCGCGGCATTCAGGTCAGCAACTACTTCCCGCCGGTTCACCTGCAGCCGTTTATCGCCGAGCAGTACGGCTGTAAAATCGGCGATATGCCGGTAACGGACACCGTGGTCAAAGGCACGATTGCATTACCGTTCCACAACCACCTGACCAAAGACGACATACAACTCGTCTGCAAAGAACTCACCGCCTGCCTGGATGAGCTGTGAAATCTGATGCTGACGGCAGCAATAAACAGTCTGAAAGACTGATATATACCAGCCCAGGGCAGCGCCCTGGGTTAAGTTATGTTGCACTTTCGGTGCGATGGGCTGATTTTCCCCACAAAAACCCCATTATCGATTTGCTTCGGCGGGGTTTGTTTCTTATTTTTTGGATGTAAGGGGCCGGATACGGATTTCCGGCTGAATAAGAAAATGATGTTTTCCGTGGGGAAAAACGATGGGCAGATTACCCGGTAAATTTCTATTTTGTCTGATCCTGTATGGTGCAGGATTCATCACAGCGGTTTACTTTCTGGCACCTTCTCCCGTATCGGCTGCAACTCAGAGCCGCGACAGTCATGGAGCGGGTTTCCGTCTGCAGTCAGCGCAAACTGCAGCAGCAAATACAGAAGCCGATTCAGAACGCTGGATCGCAAAAGTCCGTGCGGGTATCGACACAAGTATTCACTTCGCCGAGGAACACGCCCTGAAAGTGGCCAACCTGATTCGCTCAGAAATGGCCCGGGGCAAAGAGCAAAGCAGTCAGGCAGTTTTGGAATGAAATCGCAGCATCTGTTTCAATTTCTTACAAATGAAATTGTTACTCATTTGAATTTAAGATTTGTTTTGGATTTAGTGCTTCGAATTTAGAATTTCCGGCTTGTCTGGTTAGGTATCGGAAGTGGTTCATACGGGTCCGGTATGAAGGGTACAACCGATAACAGCAAACACCGGCTATGGCTCTGGGGGTCGTAGCCGGTGTTTCATTTTATACGCACAGATCAAGCCATATCCTATCCCGTTTGTCCAAGGGTCAACAATACTCTTTACAAACGGCCCCAAAATGATATAATGTCCGCCTTTAACGAGAGCTGTCATAAAAAACAGGACAAAGGGTCAGAAATGGCGATTGTAGTACAAAAATTTGGCGGCACATCGGTCGCTAATGCGGAAAAGATCCGCCGGGCCGCCGGTCGTGCGATCAAGGCGCATCAGCAGGGCAATCAGGTGGTCGTGGTGGCCTCCGCCCGCGGCAAGCAGACCGACCAGCTTGTGGCCGATGCCTTAGAACTCAACCCCAATCCGCCCAAACGGGAAATGGATATGCTGCTTAGCACCGGCGAACAGCAGACGGTTTCGCTGATGGCGATGTGCTTGGAGGCAATGGGCCAAAAAGCGACCAGCTTTACCGGCCAGCAGATTCAGATGATTACGGATAATCTGCACGGCAAAGCTCGTATCCAGAGCATTGGTGCGGAAAAAGTTAAAGAAAAACTCTCGGCTGGGCATATTTGCATTGTCGCCGGTTTTCAGGGGGTCGATGAGTCCGGTAATATCACCACGCTGGGCCGCGGCGGCTCCGATACCAGTGCCGTGGCGATTGCGGCGGCGCTTGGCGCGGATGAATGTGAGATTTATACCGATGTGGACGGCATTTACTCGACCGACCCAAGGAAGTATCCCAATGCGGTCAAAATGCAGCAGATCAGTTATGATGAAATGCTCGAGTTGGCCAGTCTCGGCGCGGGCGTGATGCACGGCCGGGCGATTGAGTTTGGTAAAAAATATGATGTGACAATTCATGTTCGCAGCAGTATGAATGATAATACAGGAACCCTAATTACGCATGAGGTACCCCAAATGGAAGGAATCGTTGTTTCCGGAGCAACCACGCAGAAAGATTTAGCCCAAATCGCTTTAATCGGTCTTGACAATACACCGGGCAATGCTGCCGGTGTCTTTGCGCATTTGGCAGCGTCCAATGTCAGCGTTAACGATATTATTCAGACCGAAGTCAATTCCGAAAAGGCGACCCTGTCGTTTACTGTAGCGCGTTCGGATCTGGATGCGGCGAAACAGGCCATTGAGGAAATCCGCAAACAGATTGATTGCGAGTCGGTTTTTATTCGTGAAGATATCGCCGAGGTGTCCGTTGTGGGCGTGGGAATGCGATCCCATTGCGGTGTAGCGGAAAAGATGTTCAATGCCTTGTTTGCCGCTAAGGTTAATATCGATGCCATCACGACCAGTGAGATTCGCATCAGTTGCTTGGTTGATCTCGCGGATGCTGAAAAGGCCTTGGTAGCGGTTTGCGATGCTTTTGAACTTGATAAGCCCGCCGAGGAGCGGACACAGCCATAACGGGTGGCAAAAAACAAATCAAAACACGCGATGCATCGTACAGTCCGCAATGGCCTGATAGCGGCGTTCATCTTCGTTTTATTGCCCATATGCGTTGTGCTGGATCATCAGTTCGGCGACCACCTGCGCCAGTATATCCAGCAGAGTACCTATCCCGACGGCGATTGGCAAAAGTACCACAACAAGACCTTTACGGTGGTGGAAGTCATCGACGGCGATACCATTGACATTAACATCTCCGATGGCAAGCATCCGAACACCCGTATCCGCCTGATCGGTGTGGACACCCCGGAAACAAAACATCCGACGGTTGGCTTAATGTACTATGGACCCCAAGCAACGGAGTTTACGACTTCTCTGGCCCTGGGAAAACAGGTTACGGTCTTGCTGGATACCGCTGGCGATCAGCGAGGGTATTATGGCCGCCTGCTGGCCTATATCCAATTGCCCGATGGGAGAGTGATAAATGCCGAGCTTGTCAAAAATGGATACGGCTATGCCTATCTAAGCTATCCGCACAGTGAGTTCTCAAATTATCAATCGCTGATGAAAGAGGCGATTGACAATAAAGTGGGCCTTTGGAAAAACGCCACTCGTGACGATCTCCCTAAATGGCTCCGCTCCAAACGCCCTGACCTGTTGCGCCATCCCTAAAGAACGGTTTTTTTTGTATTTTTTGAAAAATTCAACGCACAATTTCTCTCTCAATGACCTATATAGAGGATAACCGTTTGCCGGCATGGCAGCGGGGACGATCTGCGTCGTTTTATCGGGCGGCGTAATCGATGAGAATGCAAGAAAGCTAACTACGGAGAATGACAATGGCAAAGCTAAACATTGAGATGTGTCCTGAGACCGGGATATGTTCGATTATGAAAGAAAATGGGAGTAAAGTGGATCTGCTGTCGGGCGAGGTGGACCAATTGCGTCAGGCCGCCGGTAACGGTGAGAAAACCAAGGCGGTTCTGGCTCAGATTGACGCTGGATTTTCCGACGGCCTCCAAAGCGACGAACTGGCCCAGCTTGCCGAAAAAATTAAATAGCCTCAAGCGAGTCGAAGTCAACGCGCGGGCAACAAGTTTTTCTGTTTTTTAAGTGTCTTTTGCTTTTCTGGCATATCGGCGGCGGTCGCCTTCTTTGAGCATCCGCTTTCGCATTCGGATTGATTTGGGCGTGATTTCGACCAGTTCATCGTCCTGAATGTATTCGAGTGTGGCTTCCAAACTCATAACCCGCGGCGGACGCACCTTGGCGGCGTCATCTTTTCCGGATGAGCGCACATTACTCATTTGTTTGGCTCTGGACGGGTTGACGGGGATGTCTTTGTCTTTACAATGTTCGCCGACGACTTGGCCTTCATAGATTTTTTCGCCGGGTGCGATGAAGAAGATGCCGCGGTCGTAGAGGCCGTCGAGTGCGTAGGCGGTTACGGTGCCGGTTTCGGTGGCGACCATGATGCCGGCCTGCCGCTGTGGGATGGTGCCGCGCATGGGTTCGTATCGTTCAAAGGTGTGGTGCATAATCGCACGGCCCTGAGTGGCGGTCAGGATCCGGGCGTGTAGCCCGAACAGACCACGAGAGGGGATCATAAACTCCATATGGATGAAGTCGTCGGCGCCGGATTTGGCGTCCATGCTGATTAACTCGCTTCGCCGGTCGCCCAGAAGCGACATGACGGCACTCTGGCAGTCGATGGGACAATCGACGACCAGCCGTTCGATGGGTTCCTGTCGCAGGCCATCGACCATGCGAATGATAACGCTGGGCTTGCCGACACAGACTTCGTAGCCCTCCCGCCGCATATTTTCCAGCAGGATGCCCAGATGCATCAGACCCCGGCCGGAGACCTTGAACTCTTCCGGCGTAACGCCCGGTTCTACACGCAGGGCGACATTGATCTGTATTTCCTTATCGAGGCGATCCTTGATCTGGCGGCCGGCAACATATTTACCATCGGTCCCGGCGAACGGTCCGTCATTGATGCGAAAAGTCATGTGCATGGTTGGTTCGTCGATGGCGATGATCGGCAGAGCGCTGGGTTTGTCGGCGCAGGCGATGGTGTTGCCGATGTCCACCGGGTCCAGACCTGCAATAGCGCAGATGTCACCGGCGACTACAGTATCCGTATTTCTTTTTCCCAGTCCGTCGAAACTGAACAATTGGGTTACTTTCTGTTGGGTATGTTTGCCGTCGCTATCGATGATGGTGATGGGTTGTGTCTGGCTGACCGACCCAGCGAAGACTCTGCCGACGGCGATTTTGCCGAGGTAGTCCGAATAATCCAGCGAAGTTACCAGCATTTGCAGCGGCACATTGGGATTGTCTTTCGGGCAGGGAACCTGACTGATAATCGCGTCAAAAACCGGTTGCATGGTGTCATTGGGTTTATCCAGATCGGCGGTGGCCCAGCCATTTTTGGCCGAGGCGAACAGGACGGGAAAGTCCAGTGTGTCGTCGTCCGCCTCCAGTGCCACGAACAAATCGAACACCTCATTGACGACATCGTCGGGCCGGGCGTCAGTGCGGTCGGCCTTATTAACGACCACGATGGGCTTGAGATTGTGCTGCAGGGCCTTGGTCAGGACAAAGCGCGTTTGCGGCATCGGCCCCTCGAACGCATCGACCACCAGCAAAACACCATCAGCCATCTTGAGGACGCGCTCGACCTCGCCGCCAAAATCCGCATGGCCGGGGGTGTCGATGATATTGATCTTGTATTCTTCGCCGCCTGGGTCGGTGTATTGAATCGCGCAGTTCTTGCTGAGAATAGTGATACCGCGTTCCCGTTCCAGCGGATCCGAATCCATAATCAGACCGTGCTGGCCGCCGGCGAGTTTGTCCAGTTCGGCGTTGCGGAACATTCCGGATTGGTACAGCAACTGATCCACCAGCGTCGTTTTGCCGTGGTCAACATGGGCAATAATCGCGACATTACGAATTCGTTCGGTTAAAGACATTGTGGTCCTTTATTGTTTTCAGGATATAATCTCTTGAAATGACAGCGCCGAACTATATCTGAGAACAGAAAATAGTCAACAAAAAAACGCCGACTTGCCCAATCCTGTCTTGGTTTCTGATCGTCGCTTCCGTCCGGTAAAGTACCCGTTTATCAACTCAAATAACTCGTCTTATCCCCAACCTGTAAAAACACCGATATAGGTTTGTTAAGAGCTGTTTTGTATCCTATATTTTAACAGGAACAAGCAAACTCTGTCATTTCGGCAGCGTAGATAATAGTAACAATGGAAAAGACATAGACGAGGATAGCAGCGATGGAACAAAAGCCAACAGTGGTACATGTTACTCACGAAGCGACGGGGAAAATTGGGGGTATCGGTGCGGTTCTGGAAGGGATGTTCACCAGCGATGCCTACAATAGCGAGATTGGCCGCAGCATTTTGGTTTGCCCTCTTTTTTCGACTGAAGGCGGTGTTTCGGAGCGACTGGGTGAGGGAGGCGAGGTTCTGTACTCGTCTCTGGATGGGTTGGTCCGCAGCAACTATCATCATCATTTCCGCCGGATTGAAGACGATTTCGGCGTGGAAATTGTTTACGGGCGACGGCGTTTTACCGATCCGATGAACGGTTTGGCCAGTCAACCGGAGATATTGCTGATCGATGTAACCCGGATGGAAAAAGGCCCGATTGACGATTTTAAGGCCGAACTCTTCCACCAGTTCGGCATTCGCAGCGACCGGTACGAGTGGCTTTGGGATTTTGAACAGTGGGTTCGTTTAGCCGTACCCGCTGTTGAGGCCCTCAAGGCAATTGGGGCTTGTGAAGAGAATAAGCCGACGATCATCGTCGCGCATGAGTTTATGGGGATGCCGACAGCGCTTGCAGGCATTCTCGACCCGCATGACTTTAAGACGGTCTTTTACGCCCACGAAGTCGCTCCCATGCGGAAGATCGTGGAAGAGCATCTCGGCCATGACACGATGTTTTATAATGTGCTGGAAAAAGCCCGTGATACGGACTTGTATGTCAACGATATTTTTGGCGACCAGAGCCACTTCTTCAAATACGCCTTGGTCAACGCGGCACGATATTGCGACAATATACTGGCTGTTGGCGACTGTGTGGTCGATGAGTTAAAGTTCCTGGCCCCGGAATTTTGCGTTTCAGATATTGATCTGACCTACAACGGAATCCCCGCTTATGATATTTCGCTGGCGGAGAAATATGAGTCGCGTGATAAATTGCGGCAGTATAGCGAGAATCTGCTTGGCTGGAAGCCGGACTTTGTCTTTACCCATGTAACCCGGCTGGTGTCCAGTAAGGGGCTGTGGCGAGACTTGCGCGTCCTGGAACATATGGATCGGGAGTTTTGCGCACAGGGTAAAACGGCCGTGTTGTTTGTACTCAGCACTGAAACCCACCGCCGCAGAGAGCAGGATATTCATCAGATGGAACGGGATTATAACTGGCCAGTCGCCCATCGTGAAGGCAGGCCAGATCTGTCCGGCGGGGAAGCGGCCTATTACGCCGGCGTTCAGGAGTTCAATACGCGAAGCCGAAATATCAAGGTTGTTTTCATCAACCAGTTCGGTTTTGACCCACAGGCCTGCGGCTATCGGATGCCGGCAGACATGGAGTTTATGGACATCCGCAAGGGCAGTGATGTCGAATTCGGTCAGAGCATTTATGAACCGTTTGGGATCGCTCAGCTTGAGCCGCTGACCTTTGGCGGGATTTGTGTACTGACCAATGTCTGCGGTTGTGCGGGGTTTGTTAAAGCCGTTGCGGAGACCGAGAATATACCTAATGTGATTTTTGCCGACTATACAGACATCAACGGCGATGCAGGGATGGATATCGATCAAATGCTGAAAATCGATCTGGGTTTTCGTGACCGGATCGAGCATAAGATCAGTGAAAAAATCGCGCTGGAGATTTGTGCCAGATTACCCAAAAATGACCAAGAGTTTAACCGCATGCTGCAAAGCGGATACGAATTGGCTCGTCATATGGGCTGGGAGAGCGTTGTCGAAAAATATGTTCTCAAGAGCTTGCATAAGGCCGTCAAAAAGAAGCACAACAAGAAATTTGTTGCGGTTTAGTATTTAGCAGCAAGGATAGAACCTTGAAAAGCATTTAAGACATCAGCTGTCGCCGGTATGCTGGTTGGAACACGGTATCGAGCCATGATTTTGCCTCTTTAGCGGCTCTGGCGTTTATTCGTTCTTTCGATGCGTTTATTCCCCGATGATTTTCACCAGCAAGCGTTTTCGGCGTTTGCCGTCGAATTCGTAATAGAAGATGTGTTCCCACGGGCCTAAGTGCAACCGGCCCTCAGTAATGGCCACCACGACCTCGCGGCCCATGACTTGCCGCTTCATGTGGGCATCGGCGTTGTCTTCGTAGCCGTTGTGGCGGTATTGGCTGTGGGGCTTTTCCGGGGCGAGCTTTTCCAGCCAGCATTCATAATCATGGTGCAGACCGGACTCGTTGTCGTTGATAAAGACCGAGGCCGTAATGTGCATCGCATTAACCAGCACAATTCCCTCCTGCACGCCGCTTTCGGCGACGAGTTGCTCGACTTGGTTGTGAATTGAAATAATCTGCCGCCGCCGCGGGACATCCATCCAGATTTCTTTTGTCAGTGTTTTCATATAAATCTCCCATTTAGAAAAACGCCAATATACCCTAAAAATGAATGGTTTCAAGTGTCACCCGGAGAGGAAATAGGATATTTCGAATTTAAACCATCTATTTGAATCTTGACTCTTGGAAGTGCATAAGGATAATGATAAAAACAAAATCACAGTCATCCCATAAGTTCAAAAACTCCGTGTTTCAACCTGATCATCCACCCGCAATTTAGGAATGAAGTCAATAATGAGAAGCAAGGATAATCAATATATTTTCAATTCTGATAATCTTTCGCTACACTTCACATTTATGTTTGACTACATTGTAATCTGATTGGTGCTGAATATTTTGAGGGGGGTTCGGACTGGTGGGGGGGAGTTGTGGTATGATATCTGAATTTCTTTTGGTTCATTTGGGAGCAGGGTTAGGAAGTTGTCGCTGATGTTGGCCGGTTGGGGTGGGGTGATTTGTAGGTCCCGGACGGGTACTTCGGAGGTTAGCGTTATATCCCAAGCGTTTTTTTTGTTGTTTGGGGTGATTTGGAGGTCGATGTCGGCGATGGACCAGTGAAAATGCTTGTCCGGGCAGTAAAAATGGGTGTTTTCGGCGATGGTTTTGTCATTGTTTTTGATGCGGACAGAGAGAAAAGCCCGTGTCGGGTCGTCGGGTGTTGATAGCGACTTGGGCAGGTTGATCGCGGTGGCTTTGGAAAAGGGGGAGACTCTCAGCGGTATTTCTGTCGCATCCAAAATCTCACCGCTGGCCGCAATCATTCGGCAGGAAAGCACGCCGGTAACCGGAGAAGCGGTGTCGTTAACGACACGCGCTTTGAGCAGGCCGGTTTCGTCTTCCGGCAGCAGGGTAACGAGTACCGGAGCGAAGAATCGTCGCGTGTAATAATACAGTGCTTTGGGCTGTCTGTGGGCATCCAACATGGCCGTGTTGATGGATAGGGCGAAACTGTTGAATGCACCCAGCATGCAGCCGCAGCCGAGGGGCTTGTCGGCCCGGAACTTCTCAACCGCGTTTTTCACTTCCCGTGCCTGAACCACCTGGCTTTGCCAAATATACTCGGGCAGATTTTTAGGCGGCCAAAAATGCTCTATCCGGCATAGGGCGATTTTTTGGAGCGATGAAGAGCCGTGTGCCAGTTTCTCGAGTGTTTTGAATGAATTTTCAGCTTGGACGGATTTCACGGGCAGGATGCCCGCGCTACGGCTTAAACACGGCAGCGACGGGGTATCGGGCGTATTGGCGATCAGCGTTTCGTTATCATCGTTCCGGCTGGATCGCGTGGGGATATATTTCCTGTCCGGGTCCAGTTCATTGAGCAATGCAGGGATCAACTTGTGGTAGATCGATTTACCGTAAAATTTTCGGTCCTTTCCAAGTTGGCCGCTTTTGTGCAGGGAGTTGATGTTATTGTTGCCGCACCACAGGGCGATACAGGCATGGTTGCGGAGTCGCTTAATAATGGTTCCCGCTTCATCTTTGACAGCGTTCAAAAACCATTGACGGTCGGGATAGTAGGCGCTGTCGAACATGAAATCCTGCCAGAGGAGAATCCCCATCTTATCACAGAGTTGGTAGAACGCGGCATCTTCGTAATACCCTCCGGCCCAAACACGCAGTATATTCAACTGGCACTCTTTCGCCCGATTCAGTAACTGTTCATAGCCGGTTTCCGTTCCCGGTAGCAAAGACAGCGGCATCCAGTCGGCGCCTTTGAATGTGATGGACCGGCCGTTGACAACACATTCAGTTTTGCCGGAGGATTTCTCGATGTGAATGGTTCGGACGCCGAAGTCCTCAGACGCCGTATCAAGCAACTGGCCGTCACTTGCCATCAACTCTACACGGATATGATACAAATGCGGAACTCCATAGCCCTGCGGCCACCAGAGAAACGGCCGGTCAATATGCAGAACCGTCGAAGCAGTCCGGTCATTTTCGTTGAACAGAAGCTCCTGCTGAAGATTCAGGCCGCCACCTGTCATTGTGATTTTGCACTTAAGAGGCCCGTTGTAATTGTTGATACGCTGGAGTTCTAATGCCACGCGGATGTCCGCAGTGTGCTGGTTGCAGTCGATGGTGCGAAGATGAAGATTTTCGATTTTCGCGGCGTTGCCTGCCTCGATCCTTACGGCCCGAAAGATGCCGCACCCGGTGAGGGCGGGCCCGACGACAGAACCGAATTGGTAGGATGCCTTGCGAATATAAACGCTGCGCGGGTCGCGCAAAGGGGGATTCCCGAGTTTTCCGTATCGATGCAATAGGCGGTCTGCGTGATGCAAAGCGGAAACGAATTTGATCGTGAGTCGGTTGCCGGATTTTTTGAGATACGGCTTGATGTCAAACCGGTGGCCGATAAACATAGTGTCCGCTTTGCCAATGAGTTTTTCGTTCAGCCAGATATGGGCGATTGTATCCAACCCATCAAAAATGATTTCAATCTGTTCTTTTTCAAGCAGTGACGGCGGGACATCAAATTCTTTGCGAAAGACCCAGTTTTTTTGATCGACCCATTGAATATCATTTGAGTTAGAAAACGAATCTGAGATGGAAATCATTCCGGCCCGTTCAAGGCAGGTATAAATTGAAGAGGGGACTGTTGCGGGTTTCCAGTCGCCGGAGTCCAGATCCCGCATTCGTCGGGCCGATTCCGGAAACTCCTTGAACTGCCATGTTGAACTTAATGCCAGAGATTCCTTTTGCATCCGCGCATTGTAATACTGTGGCGAAAAGGATTCAAGGGTTTTCCGATTGCGAAGCGGTTATGCTGCGGGTTATTCGGTCGTTGGCGTATTCGATCCAGTGTTGTTGGCCTTTGCGATTGTAGATATCGAACGATTCATCACCGGCAAGTTGGCCCAGAAGTGTCTTGCGCTGGTTTGGTTCCGAAACCTGTTCGAGAATTTGAGTTCGCACTTTTTGCAGTTGTTCAACAAAGCGGCCGTGTGTTTCCGTGAAAAGCATCTCCAGCTTTTGACGAACATGGCCCGCATAAGCGGGGCAGTTGCCGTCGGTGCTGATGGCGATATGCAGGTCGCCGCGTTTAACAACGGCAGGGGTATAGAAGTCGCACAATTTGGGCTGGTCAACAACATTGCAGAGGATTTGCAGTTCCTGGCAATCGTGATAGACCTGCCGGTTCAGCGTCATATCATTGGTTGCGGCGATGACCAGTGTGGCCCCGACCAGATAGTTTTTGCTGTATAAGTTCAGGATCAATTCAACATCGGCAAGGTCAATCGAATCGCTGTGAGATGGATCAATGCGCTCAGCGACAACCGTTACTCTTGCTTCGGCCTCATGCAGTGCCAGAACCTTTCGAACCGCCACCGAACCGGCCCCAATAACAACGGCCCGGCGACCGCTCATGTCAAGATAGATTGGGAATTTTGGCATGCCCCCATTATAACAAAAACCAGCGGGGAAAACCAAAAATAATAAACCTTTTCGATGAAATACACCCTTCAGGGTGGTAAATTCCCGCGGGCAGAAACTTTTTATTGTGGAGTTAGTTGCCCGCGCCTAAACGGGAAAATTCAATCGTGACCACTATATATTGCCCCTGAAAATATCTTTTTGTTGGATTTACGGCACAATCGTCTATACAATGAGGCCTCGAAATTGACAGGATTCGTGCAGGACGAAGATGAGCCAGGAAAAAGAGATTAAAACGCCTTTAGACGATGCGATAGTCCGACAATTACGGGCTGGCGATGAGGTGTTGATTAGCGGAAAAGTGCTGACTGCCCGTGATCAGGCACACAAGCGATTGTGTGAGCGAATTGCTCGGGGCGAACCGCTTCCGGTGGACTTAACCGGTGCGCTGATTTATTTTGTGGGTCCGACGCCTGCTACTGAGGGACGGGTGATTGGCGCCGCAGGGCCGACGACTGCATCACGCATGGATGCGTTTACGCCGGAACTGTTGGCGAAAGGGCTTAAAGGGACAATTGGCAAGGGCTATCGCGGCCAGAGTGTCCGCGACGCATTGGTGAAAAATACAGCCGTTCATTTCGCCGCGCTGGGCGGGGCGGGGGCGCTGTTGAGTAAGCACATTGTCAAAAGTGAAATCATCGCTTATGAAGACTTAGGCACTGAGGCGATCCGGCTGTTAGAGTTTGGGGGTTTTCCGGCGGTTGTCGCCTATGATGCTTATGGGAATTCGGTCTATGAGGGCTGTTGTTAGAGTTCAAGCTTTAGCTTGTTTTTCGCACACTAAAGTGTGAACTCTTACAGCGGGTTATGCCCGCACGGCCAAAATGTTATCAACTTAAGGAGTACTGAATTTGAAGGTTGCTTTAATTGGTTTGATGCAGTCGGGGAAAAGTACGGTTTTGTCGGCTATCAGTGGTAAAGAACCGGCCGCCATGGGGTCGATGGATATTCGTGAGCAGATGGTTTCTGTGCCGGATGACCGTTTGGATTGGCTGATGGGATTGTACCAGCCCAAAAAGACCGTCCACGCGACGGTTGATTGTATGGATATGCCGGGTATTTCGTTTATGGACGAACACGGCCGGACCGCCGCACGCAAATTCTTCAATGAGGTTCGCACGGTGGAAATGTTTGTGATCGTGGTTCGCGCGTTTGAGAATCCGTCTGTTCCGGCCTATCGCAACGGCGTCAATCCGGCTCGCGATCTGGAGGAACTCAAGACCGAGATGCTGCTGGCGGATCTGGAACTGGTAATGACACGCATTGAGCGGCTCAAAAAGAGTGTGAACAAGCCCACAAAGACGCAGGCCAGAGAAAAAGCGGAACTGGAATTGCAGCTTAAACTGCAGGATGCGATTGAGTCCGAAAAGCCCATCAGCAGCGTGATCGAAAACAGTTTGCAGATGGACCTGATCAAGCCGCTGAACTTTTTGACGCTTAAGCCGATTATGGTGGTGGTTAATATCGGCGAGGATCAGATTGGTGAGGCGATTGACCTTGGCGATAGTGGTGCCGATATCGAGGTGGTTCCGTTGTGTGCTTCGCTGGAGAGCGAACTGGCGCAATTGGATGAAGTTGACCGGGCGGAGTTTATGGCCGATATGGGTCTGACCGAACCGGCATCTAAGAAGTTTATCCAAAGCTGTTACAGTACGCTGGGGCTGATCGGCTTTCTAACGGTGGGCAAGGATGAAGTCCGTGCATGGCCCATTGAGAAAGGCACTTCCGCACTCGACGCGGCGGGCAAGATCCACAGCGATATCAAACGCGGCTTCATCCGTGCCGAAACGATGGCCTATGCGGATTTGAAAGAGTTGGGCGATGAAAAAGCCGTCAAGGCCGCCGGAAAGACCCGGTTGGAAGGCAAGACCTATACCATCCAAGACGGCGACATTATCAATTTTCGTTTCAATGTGTAGAAAATAGATTGGAAGGTGGGGGCTTGATCTTCTCTTTTTTTAGTGCTACACTGCCGTTCACGAATTTGTATTGGGCAAATGGATATTTTATGAAGAATAAGAAGCTGGTTTTGATGAATACGAGAGGATGAAATGGCATATACTTTTTATGATTTGGCCCTTGATGCTTTGAAACAAGCCGAAAAACCTCTAACTTATCAAGAAATATGGGAAAAAGCTGAATATCTAAATTTTACAAGTAAAATAAATTCATCAGGAAAAACGCCTTGGCAAACTTTGGGTGCTAGGCTTTTTGTTGATGTGCGTGACAATCCTAACTCAAGATTTGTAAAAGTTGGAAAACGCCCTGCTCGTTTCTTCCTCAAAGAAAAAGAAGCAGAATTGCCGGATGATATTATTAAAAAAATAGAGATTGCTGAAACTAAGCAAGAAAAAGAAAAAAGTAAATGGCATGAAAGAGACTTGCATCCATTACTAACTTATTTCGTGTACGCAAATCCATCTTTTGGAAGAGGTAGAGGAATATTGACAAAAACAATTTTCCATGAGAAGTCCAAAAAGAAAGGATACAGCGAATGGTTATACCCTGATTTGGTGGGGTTTTACTTGCCTTTGGAAGATTGGGAATCAGAACTAGTAGAATTCGGTAAACTGTCTGATAACAATATGACACGATTATACTCGTTTGAGTTGAAGAAATCTCTAAACAAGGGGAATTATAGAGAAGCATTCTTTCAGGCAGTTTCTAATTCATCGTGGGCACATGAAGGTTATCTGGTGGCTTCTGAAATTAAACAAGATGATGATTTTCTTTCTGAATTGGAGAGATTGGCTGTGTCATTTGGCATTGGTATTATTCATCTTGATCTGAGTGATTTTGATTCTTCTTCTGTTTTATTCTCTGCAACACCTAAAACCAATATGGATTGGGAAACAATGAATAAGATTTGTTCACAAAATGATGATTTTAGGAAGTTTATTCAAGATGTAAAAATTGATTTTGAGTCAAAACGAATCCATAAGTCTGAATATGATAATATCCTTGATGATCCGAATAAATATATTGACAAGAAAATTAAAATCAAAGGCTAACGAATCGCTTCATCTGACCACTATTCCGCTATCGCTCCATAGAGCAGGTGAGTTTGCTCATCAATTGGCTTGTTTATTTTTTCGGGTGCCGCTGTAGAGTTCGTATTTCAAAAGGCGGCACTCGATGGTGGCGTTATAGAAGGGGATTTTTCGGCTGGTTCGCAGGCCGACTTTTTTGCCCAATTGGGGGTTTCCGGTGAAGATATAGCCGGTGCTGCCGGCACATTTTTGCTTGAAGAAATCGCCGATGCGTTCGTAGGTTTCTTCCAGTTCTTTGGTTTCGCCCAGTCGCATTCCGTATTCGGGGTTCATCACGATAATGCCGTCGGCTTCCGGTTCGATGGGAGTTTCGGCAAAATCGCATACCTTAAAGTCGATTAGATGATCGACGCCTGCAGTCATCGCGTTTTTTTGAGCCGCACGGACTGCATCAGGGTCGATATCGGTGGCGATGATGCGGGCGGGTTTGAATTCGGCTTTGCCGCGTTTTTTGCTTTGTTTTCCGGCTTCGGTTCGCATTTGCTGCCAGGCGGCTTCGTCGTAGAGCAGGGTGTGCATGAAAGCATAGTTGGCTCGCATCAGGCCCGGCACACGGTGGGAGGCGATCAGAGCCGCTTCAATGGCCAGTGTTCCGCTGCCGCACATCGGGCAGATCAGCGGTTGGGAGCCGTCATAGCCGGTCGTCAGGATGATCGCCGCCGCCAGTGATTCCCTCAGTGGAGCCGCACAAGGGATTTTTCGGTAGTTACGATCCGATATCTTTTGCCCCGAGGTGTTTAGGTATATCCAGCATTTGTCGTTTTTCCAATAGGCCTGCACGACGACATTGCTGCGTTCCTTGCCGGAGTCTGGTCGGGCGTCTTTTTTCTGCATAATCCGGTCCACAATCGCGTCTTTGATCTTGAGATTCGCGAACATCGTATTTTCGATTGTCGGCGTTTCGATGCGGCCGATGACGCAAACGAACTCGTCCGGCGAGATAATTTCCTCCCACGGCAGGGCGGTTGTATGTTTGTAAAGCTGGTCGGGGTCGCGGCAGTCAAATTCTTTCAGCAGATATAGGACATTAAAGGCGGTACGCAGATGCAGGTTCAGCTTCATACAGTCGTACAGATCGCCGGTTATTTGCACGCCGGTATCGTGGGCAGAATCAACCCGAAACCCCAATGCTTCGATTTCACCCCGGAGTATATCCGACAACCCTTTGGCACAGGTAACCATAATCGTATTTTTGTCTCTTGTATTCATCGAATCACTATACCCTTTGGCCATTTAGATTGCCACGAAAATTGGCTTTGTTTTACGAAAAAAGATACTTTCAATTACACTGAGATGTTTTATAATCGCGACCGCAGACATGCTTCGCCGGGCTATGTAGGCCCTGTTGTTTATGAAGAAAGGCATGAAATAAAACAGAAACGCACGACATAATTGTATCCGTCGTCTGTTTAGTACCTCACTCTCAAACGGAGATAAAATTGGCATCTGTTGTTCCTATTGAAAATTTGACGGATTCGCAAAAACAGGCGGTTTTTCACAAAGACGGGCCTTTGCTGGTCATCGCCGGGCCGGGTTCCGGCAAGACCCGCGTCATTACCAGCCGCATCGCAGCACTTATCGAGTCAGGTGTGCGGCCTTGGAATATCTGTGCGATAACCTTTACCAATAAGGCCGCCGAGGAGATGCGGACTCGCGTGGCACAATCGACGGCGGCTACCGGGGTGCATGTCAGCACCTTTCACTCGCTGTGCGTGCGGATTCTTCGACAATATGCCGAACAAGCCCAAATCCAGCCCAATTTCAGTATCTTCGACACCAACGACCAAAAACGGGCGATGAAAGAGGCGATTAAGGCCTCTCAAGTCGATGCGACCAGTTTCACTCCGGCTAAGATGCTTGGCGTTGTGTCCAATCTGAAAAATGATCTTCAGGATGCTGAACAATTCGAAGCTGAGGTGGGTGATTTTTTCAGTAAGACCGCCGCCAAAATCTATAAAAAATATCAGCAAATACTCAAGCAGAACAACGCAATGGATTTTGACGATTTACTGGTCAATACCGCATTTTTGTTGCGTGACCATCCCGATGTCCGAGAGGAACTTAGTCGCCGCTATCGGTATCTGCTTGTCGATGAGTATCAAGATACTAACCGCGCCCAGTACCAGATTGCCAAAGGTATTGCGCTGGCCCACCGCAATATTTGCGTAACCGGTGACCCGGATCAATCCATTTACCGCTGGCGGGGGGCTGATATTAAAAACATTCTTAGCTTTGAAGAGGACTGGCCCGAAGCGGTTGTAGTGAAATTGGAGGAGAATTTTCGCTCGACCCCGAATATACTCGAAAAAGCGGATGTGCTTATCGCTGCCAACAGCAAGCGGAAAGAGAAAAAGTTGATCGCCACCCACAAACGCGGCAAGGAAGTCGAAATTGAAACCTGCGATGATGAGTCCGGCGAGGCCCATTCGGTGGCCGACAAAATCGAGGCCCTGATTAATGAATGCAAAGACCCTAATGAGATGGCGGTGTTCTATCGCGTCAATGCGATGAGTCGTGGAATTGAAGAGGCCTTTGTCCAGCGGCAGATTCCCTATCAGATCGTGCGAGGGGTTGAGTTTTATGCCCGAAAGGAAATCCGTGATCTGCTGAGCTATTTAAGGGTTTTGGTTAATCCGCAGGATGATATAGCGTTTCTTCGGGCGGTGGGTACGCACCCGCGAGGTATCGGCAAGACCTCTCTCGACCGACTTCGGCACTTTGCCCAGAGTTACGGGCAATCGCTTTATGACGCCGCCCTGAAAGCGGATCAGGTAGAGACTATCAATCGCCCGACGCGGGGCCGCATTATTGGTTTTGCGAAAACGCTTGAAAAATTCCAGAGTGAAATCCAGCAGAAAGTGGCTCCGCTGATGGAGGTGCTGTTTACCGAAAGCGGGATGGCCGATGCGTTGAATAAGGATGAGGAGGCAGTCGAGAATATCAACCAGCTTATCAACTCCGCCGCCGAATATGACCAGCGAGCCGAAACGCCGAACCTGATGGATTATCTTCAGATGATCGCGCTTTACAGCGATAGTGATGCCTATGATGCCGAGTCCGGACGGGTCTCGCTGATGACACTTCATGCGGCGAAAGGCCTTGAGTTCGATCACGCGTTTATCATCGGGCTTGAGGATGGAATCCTGCCGCACGAGCGCAGTGTTTATGGCGATGCGGACGATTTAGAAGAAGAGCGGCGGCTGTTTTTTGTGGGGATCACCCGCGCCCGCAAGACGCTGAACATATTATACGCTCGAAACCGTGTCATTCGGGGTCAGTTTATTCGCTCGACACCATCGCAGTTTTTGTACGAAATTGGATTTGAAGGCGAATCGAACGGTTTCGACTCTGATTGGAACATTGACCCGGCGCGAGAAACTTTTATCCCAAAACAAAAGCCAAAAGCCAAGCCCGGGCAGGCCTATCTTGTCGATGAACTGGTCGAACACAAAAAATTCGGTCTGGGCCGGATCAAGGAGTATTTGGACCTCGGCGAGGACAGTATTGTTGTGGTGCGATTCAACTCTGGAAAGACAAAGTCATTGATGGTAAAATACGCCAAATTAACAAAGTTGGAACGGTAACATCTTACAGGAGTTTCACTATGCCGGAATCGAAAATCGCATTATATTACAAAAATGTTTCCGCCAGCGTCATTGGCGACGAACACGGTATTACCGACGAGCAATTTAAGGAATTAGCACAAAAAACACTTCCGGCGATTGCCGAATGCAATAAACAACGCAAAGAAGGGGTGATCCCTTATCGGGATTTACCTTATAACGAAGATTATCCGAAAGCTGTTAAGGCCGTTGCCGAAGAGATCAAATCCGGCGATTGTGAAAATTTTGTCGTGCTGGGAATCGGCGGTTCGGCTCTGGGGAATATTGCCCTGCAAACGGCACTGAATCCTTATATGTACAATATGGATGAAAACCAGCGAAAAGGGCCGCGGCTGTTTGTTTTTGACAATGTTGATCCGATGCAGCTTGGCAGTTTTCTTAGTTGGATTGGCGACAAGCTGGATAAAACGATTTTTAATGTGATCAGCAAATCCGGCCGCACCGCTGAAACCGCGGCGCAGTTTCTTGTCATTCGACAGCTTTTATTGGAGAAACTTGGCAAAGATGGGTTCGCCAAACAGGTCGTCGCCGTAACCGATGCCAAAGCGGGGACGATGCGGAAGATCGCCGACGATTCCAAGCTGCGTACGCTGGTTGTACCGGATGGCGTGGGAGGGCGGTTCAGCGTTCTCAGTCCTGTCGGGCTTCTCAGTGCGGCTATTTGCGGCATTGATATTGACGCAATGCTGGCTGGGGCGCGGCAGATGGACGAGCGATGTTCAAAAGAGGATTTTTTCGCCAATCCCGCAGCGATCAACGCGGCGATCAACTGGCATTATTATAATCGTCAAAAACCAATCTCTGTTATGATGCCGTATGCGTATGCCTTGAAAGATTTGTCGGATTGGTACCGCCAGATTTGGGCCGAGAGCTTGGGTAAAACACATAACCGGCAGGGCGATGAGGTGTTCGTTGGCCCAACTCCGGTCAAGGCGATCGGTACAACCGACCAGCACAGCCAGGTGCAGCTTTATCGCGAAGGGCCTAATGATAAACTATTCACTTTCCTGCAAGTCAAAGAATTTGAGCAGGATGTAACGATCGGTGCCAATCCGCAGGTGGCTCCGGAGTTGGGCTACCTGTCGGGGCAGAAAATGTCGAAGCTGCTCAACAGTGAAAAACTCGCGACCGAATACGCACTGCTGCATGACAAACGCCCCTGTTTGACGGTTCTGTTTGATCGCATCGATGCTTCAACTATCGGAGAGTTTATTTATCTGTTTGAAGTAACCACCTCCATCGCCGGGGTGTTGTTTGATATCGACGCCTATAACCAACCGGCGGTCGAACTCGGTAAGGAAGCAACTTTCGCATTGATGGGGCGGGAGGATTTTTCTGAATTAGTTGAAAAAATCGAACCGTTTGCAAGAATTGACGATACATTTTTGGCTTAACAGCAGAAAGAAGGTATTATGGATTATGCAGTGATTATGGCGGGCGGCACAGGTAAACGACTCTGGCCGCTAAGCCGACAAAAACGCCCCAAACAGGTATTGGAATTATTAGACGGCCAGACACTTCTTCGGAAATGTTTCGACCGGTTAGAGGGGATATTTGATCTGCAAAACATCCTCGTTTTGACGAATGCTGATTATGTTGACATCGTACGAGAAAATTTGAGTGAGCTGCCGGCGGAAAATGTTATTGCCGAGCCAGCCGTTCGTGATACCGCCGGAGCAATTGGACTGGCAGCGACGGTACTGCATAAATACGACAGCAACGCAGCCATGGCCGTGGTTACGGCCGATCAGATTCTGGAACCAGTTGAAGTTTTTCAGCAGGCGATGCGTACCGCTCTGTCATTTGTGGCCGAAAATCCGCAGGCACTGGTAACATTTGGAGTCCAGCCGACTTTTCCAAGTACGCAGCTTGGATATATTCAGTTCGGAAAATCCGTTCCCTGCAGCATTTCACAAGATGCTGTTTGTGCTATTGATGCTTTTAGAGAAAAGCCGGAATTAGAGGTCGCCAAGGACTATCTGGATCAAGGGAATTACGCATGGAACTCTGGGATGTTTGTCTGGCGATGTGATACTATATTGAAACACTTTAGTAATTTTCTGCCTGAATCTGTCGAACCGTTAAAGAATATCCAGACCGACTGGGGGACAGAGGACCAGCAGCAAACACTCCAGGAATGGTTTCCGCGGCTCCCTAAAATCAGTATTGATTATGCGGTGATGGAAAAAGTGGATGCTGTTTACGGGATTTCTCTGGATTGTCGTTGGCTTGATATGGGTTCGTTTGCCGCACTAGCGGACATTATCGAAGCGGATGCTGATAATAATTGCATCATTGCCGAACGGCATGAGTTGCTTGACTGTAAAAATAATATTGTGGTAACGGAAGACAAGGGGCATATGATCGCTCTGATGGGAGTTGAAAATGTGATTGTTGCACATACAAAAGACGCAACATTGGTTTGTTCCATTGATCATGCCAATCGGATCAAAGAATTGCTGGAGCAGGTGAAGACACACAAAGACGGGAAGTTTCTCTAACGCTAAAGGAATGTCAAAGTGCGATATCTTGGGATTGATCACGGTCAAAAACGCACGGGGCTGGCGGTGTCCGATGCTTCCGAGACATTGGTTTCTCCCCATTCTGTCATCGCTACGGCCAGTCCCCAGGAGTTGTTGCGGCAGATTTTACTCGTTCTGGATACCGAGGAAATTGATGCCATTGTCGTTGGCTTGCCGATGAATATGGATGGTATCGAAGGCCCCAGAGCTAAAGAGGTACGGCAATTTGTGTCAATGTTGCAGCAGAAAACAGGCAAACCGATTGAGTTGTATGATGAGCGACTCAGCAGTTTTGAGGCAGACCATCTGGCAGTCGATCTTGAACTAACTCGCAAAAGAAAGAAAAAGCGACTGGACGCAATTGCCGCCGCCGCGATTCTACGGTCTTTTTTTGACCAAAAGAACAGACAATAAAGCTTTAAAGAAATTCCTGTAATCCCTTTCTAAATACAGACTTAAGATGTATTTTTTGCAGACTTCACAAACATCTTAAAACTTTTTCTTCGTAAATCGCGTTCAATTCGTATATAAATAGTGGCGGTAATGTAGGTTCGTTTTCTGAGAGGATGCTATGGAAGCGAATAGCATACAACAATCGAGAATCACAACGGTTGCGGATTCGGCGGCAATGGCGGATACGGCGATCAGGTATCTTATCAATTGTGCCCAGCAAGCCATAAAACAGAGAGGGGTCTTCCGTGTGGCCATTTCAGGGGGGAGTACACCTGTCCGGTTTTATGAGCGGCTGTCGGATGCATCCGTGCATTCCAAAATACAGTGGGAAAAAGTCCATATTTTTTGGGTGGATGAGCGGTGTGTGCCGCCGAGTTCCGAGGCAAGTAATTTTGGGCTTGCGACAGACACCTTTTTATTGGACATTCCGATACCGGGAGAGAATATCCATCGGGTAACAGGTGAACTTCAAAACTATGCTGATGCCGTTGATGAATACGAGCAGATCATTCGTTCCGTTTTTAAGATAGCAAAAGGGCAGGTTCCCGAATTTGATCTGGTCATCCTTGGAATGGGTTCGGACGGCCATATCGGATCGATTCTTCCCAATACCTATGCGTTATTCGATACGGACGACCTGGTTAGCGCGGTTTATCGTATGAATGGGGATTACAACCGCATCACGCTGACGATACCAGTCATGAAAGAAGCCCGCCGGATAGTCATCCTTGTCAGCGGAGATAACAAGGCGCAAATCATGTCAGATGTTTTTCGCACAGAGCCCGACCCGGTCCGGTATCCGGTGCATGCGCTCTGGCCGGTTCTGCACAAGGTCCGGTGGCTTATTGACCGTCCCGCCGCCGCAAAACTATAAAGTAAAACACAACTTACGCCTCAAGCAGTATTTTACAATCGCATGTCTTTAAGAGGCGGCGTAGTTGTGTGCTTTTCTCATCATCTTTGCAGAAAATAATCGCCTGTTTTGAGCAGGAAGCGATTTGTTTACGGTCTGCCAGGACGGTGAGGTAGGGGGCATAGAGGAGAATATGGTCGTATTTCTTATTGGCTGCGTCAAGCAGCGAACGCAGATTCATTTGTTTAAGCAGATCAAAGTACCGTGCCGGCCAGACCGACAGATTCTTGAATTCAGTTGGAACGGGCGATATCTTTAGATGGGTTTCAATTTTTGAGGAATCAACCTCAAAAACTTTGGCCAATGCATCCCGCTTGCTGTCAAGATCGATCAGCAGGCAACTTCCTGTGCCTGCCAGAGAAACCGCAAGATTGACCGGAATGGTAACGGGCAGATCAGTAAGCCCACTCGCCGCCAGGAGTACCAGACTGTTTGACTTTTGAAGGACTTCAAGGATTTGCTGAATGCCTGCATTCTGCGGGATAGACTGTTTGTTCGGCTTTGACGGGGCATTTCTTTTTTTTGTTGATTTAAACAGGAAAATCAACAGCGGGAATAAAACGACGGCCCCGCCGACTGACAGATAAATCCAGAGCGGCCCCAAAGGCATAACGGCCGCTCCCGGAACAAAATGTACAGCGATGCTACTCATATTTTATACTGATCGCAATCAAAACCCCCCTATTCCTGCGCAGCTGATTTAGTTTTTACAATACCTTGAAATATCCCTTTGGATGATTTCCTGCAGGAGTTCCCGCTGGAATAATGTTAATGACTTGTCTTCCCAGGGGTTATGGTACAGATCCGTCCGCTCTGCTTTCGTTTGGCCCGCTGTAACAAACTCACCGATATATTGCTTAATGACATTTCTAACGGGAGCATCTTTTCTTTTTAAATCAACGGCTTCTATGCGTTTTCTTCGTGAGGCGGTGGAACGGCGATGTTCTGACAATATCTGCTCGGCGAGATTATACCGTGGGATCTGCGGTGGAGTTTCTGTTTCAGTGGGTTCAAGCGGCGATTCAGCCGGGGTTGCATCCCGCTCCGTGGACGCAGCGGCTGGCTCGGTCGCCAGTTGACTCAATCGCAATTGTAACGCTGTGTTTTTCTTTTGGAGACGATCTACCTCGCCCTGCGTCTCCTGCAGTAGGGCCTTTGTTTCATCAAACTGCTTTAACACTCGCTTATCCTGTTTGGCTTGTTTATTTAATGCCTCATCAAGCCGATTTTGAAATTCTGCCTTTCCCCTATCCTGAAGAATCTCCAATTCTTCCTGCAAGAGCTGTTTTTGTTTTTCGAGTTGCTGTTTCAGGTCAGCGATTTCACCGTCCGCCTGTGATTGACGGGTCTTATACTCCTGAAGCATCCGTTCATGATCCGTCTTCAATTCAACCGTCTCCCGGCCGGTTTGTTCCCGATAATTCGAATACTCTTCCTGAAACCGTTCAAGATTACCCTTGAGTTTCTCTTTTTCCTGTTGAAGCTGCTCCACTTTCTCTTCCAAAGCATGCTGTTGTTCCTGCTCTTGGGAAAGCTTGGACTTTGTCTCCTCCAGTTCCGCCCGGACGCCTTCAAGCCGCTCATTGGTTTCAGATAGAGTCCCTGCGTTTTCCCTAAGTCCGGTGATATTTTGATTTAGCGACTCCACCGTCTGTTGCAGCGAATCGGCCTCTTGCTGAAGTTCATCACGCCGCTCAGTGAGAATCGCAATTTCACCGCTGGTTTGTGATTGATAGGCCTCGTATTCATGGCGAAGCTCTTCATAGGCCCGTTTTGCGAGGTCCGCTTTTTCGCTCATCCGCTCAATGCGTTGATTGAGCTTACTAATCTGGCCGTCGGCTTTTTCGTGATACTCCGAATGTTCCTGCCGGAGTTGTTCGAGGGCATCTTTGGACTGCTGTTCTTCCTGTTGAAGCTTCTCAGTAAATTCGTCCTGTTCCTGAATACGCTGCTGGCCGAGGGCAGAGACTTCCGCAGTAACATTTTGGACTTGAGACTCATAATTACTGATTTCAGATCGAAGATGCTCTTTGACTTGATCATTTTCGTCGCAGGCCACACGAAGCTCTCCAACTTTCTGTTCCAAAACATCGCATTCTTCCTGTGATTGAGAGAGTTTCGATTTCACATTCTCCAGTTCCGCCCGGACGCTTTCAAATTGCTTGTTGGTTTCGGACAATGCTTCAATATTTTTCCTAAGCGCGGCTGTTTCCTGGTTGAGTGAATCCACTGTTTGTCGAAACGAGTTGGCCTCTTGCTGGAGTTCGTCCCGCTGTTCAGTAAGATTTTCGATTTCACCATCAGATTGCGATTGATGGGCCTCATATTCCTGCCGCGTCTGTTCGTGTTCTTTCTTCAGCATCTCGGAGTCCTCGGACAGTCGTTCGATTTGCTGATTAAGATCAACGATCTGGCGGCCGGTTTTTTCCCGGTTGTCCGATTGCTCTTCCTGAATCCGTTCAAGTATATCCTTGGACATCTCTTTTTCCTGCCGAAGTTGTTCGATCTGTTCCGAGAAGGACCGGCAATCCTGTTCCAGTAGTGCTTTTAAGCTCTCTATTTCGTTAATTTTGGTTTCGAGCAGGCGGGTCTTGCTGTGTTCACGAGAGAGTGCCACCTCGGCTTCGCTCAACTCCGCTCGAAATCGCTGGATCTGATTACCGGTTTGCAGATAATCCTGCAGGTCTGCTTTTAATCTCGTATTTTCTTCCAGAAGAGTGGATGCCCGATCATTGAGTTGGCGATTGTCCCGCCGGAGTTGTTCTATGTCCAAATCCGCTTCCTTTGAAGAAACCGGAACCTTCGGGGCAATCGAGGATTCAATAATATCTGAGAATGCGCTATCAGTTGAATCATTGTATTGTTGCGATTCCTCAAAAGACACAATTCGAACAGACGCATCTTCGGTAAGTTTCTCTTCCGGGAACTCTGAAATCAATTCATCAAGAGCGGGTTCTTCAAGTTCGGCGTGTTCAGATTCATCCTCCGTCAGGTCAATAATATCTACTTCGTTGAAAGGGTCTTCCCCAAAAGAGGGTTTGGGGAATTGCTTAATCTCGGCGTCCGGTTCATTTGATGTGGGTTTTCCTGCCGCACGGAGGGCCTTGAGGATGTCCGCTTTGCTCTGCAGGATATCCGCATCTAAGTCATGATCTTTCTTTTCATCGGGCATTGTTCCCTCCGCGACTCAAATTTCCATACCCCTATCATATATCATAGAAAGAGGATAAAATCAAGATGCAGAGTGGGTATTTTACGGAATTGACCAAAATTACCAAAAATTCACCCTGAATTTGGCCCCAGCGATAACATAGTGAACTTAGCTGGCTTCAACTGTTGGACAAGATCGGAAATATCAGCGACACGAACGGCCTTAATTGCATCCATATCTTGCTGTACACTTTGGTAGCGGCAGTTATATATCCAGTTAAAACCAAGCGTTACAAGCCGTCCCATGGGCTGTTCGCTTCCAATCGTAAGGCCGCTGAGCTTTTTATTTTTTGCCGCTTCCAACTCTGCTCCAGAAATCGGTGTTTTTTCAATTTCGGTGAATATATCTTGCACAGCATCCAAAACCGCCGCCGCTCTATCGGGATCGCAGCAAAAATAGCTAAAAAAGGCCCCCGTCCCATCCATTGATTCGCATTGCATCGCGGCGATCTCGGCCAGTGCCGGTTCAGTCAGCCCCCAATAATAGCGAGAGCCGGAATCATCGCCGAGGACCGTCCCCAGCAACGAAGCGGCGAAGCGGCGGGGATCCTGCATCGAAAGGGCGGGACTAAGCAAACAAATATGCTGGCGGGAAAGGTTTGGATTTGGGATGTGTTTGGCCTCAAATGTACCTCCAAAGTCCTTGAGTTCCCGAGTCGTATCCACTGTGTCCCAAGTGGCACATTGTTCTTGGGCCAGTTGACAAAGGGCTTTAAAGTCGACATTTCCACTGCATGCCAGAACCATGTTGTTCGGGGCATATCGCTTGGAAAAATAAGAACGCATCTGTTCCGCCGTCAGTGAAGAAACGCTTTCATTGGTTCCCAAGACACTGTTTCCACAAGGATGCGACCCGAAATGCAATGCCCGCGCCTGATCCATCACCTCAAACTGCGGCAGGTCTTTATACATCGCGATTTCTTCAAGAATCACATTTTTTTCAATATCAAAGTCATCATCCCGCAAAGACGGCCGCATCAGTTGCATCCACAACTCCGCCACATCCATTAGGTATTCGGGAAGAACCGCCGCATAATACACGGTATTTTCCTCACTGGTGAAAGCATTGAACTTCGCTCCCAACCGGTCAAAAGCCGCATTCACCTCTAAAGCCGACAGGGCATCTGTCCCCTTAAACAGCATATGTTCAAGATAATGAGATACGCCGCTGATCTGCGGAGTTTCGTCACGGGCACCGGTTCGCACAAAGAAACCAACCGCCGCCGATTGAGCCAGCGGATTCACTTCTCCGATAATAGTTAAACCATTATCTAATTTCTGATATTCAAAATTCATTAATGTGAAATTCCTTACTCAAACGGTTACTGCGTTTGGTCCAATGGTAACGACCGTGAAATCCTCAAAGGGGTGTTTCTTTAAAAAATCTAAAACGGAGTCAACAGTCAACGCCTCAATCTTTTCACGGATTTCGGCAAGTTCCCGGACCCGTCCCAGTAGGAAGTGATCCGCTGCGATTGACGAAGAACGGGCGATGGTTGATTCACCCTGCATAATCCGGGAAGTTTTCAGCCCAACCTTGGCCCGCTGCAATTCATCGGCGCTGATGCCGTCTTTCAGTACTCGAAACTGATCTAAGACAACATCCAGCGTTTGCTGTGCTTTGTCGGGCGTTGTTCCCGCATAGCACGAAATGCCCGCATAATCTCTCATTGTTTTATAACTTGCGCCCACAGCGTAACAAAGCCCTCGTTTTTCACGAACCTCTGTAAACAGACGGCTGCTCATACTGCCGGACAGAATCGATACGGCCGCCGCAATTTCATAATAAGATTCAGAGGCAACCGTCGGCGCCGGCGTCATCAATCCAATATGCACCTGGGCACCCTCCGACGGAAAATGTGAATAGTGTTTTCCTTTAGAGACCGGTTGGTCCTCTATCAATCCCTGATTGCTTTTGCTATCAAACAGGGTTTCAATTTGCTTGCAGACCGCATCAAAATCGTAGTTTCCACAAATCGAAAAAAGTGTTTTTGAAGGATCGAACATCTTATTGACGAGTCCAGCGGTTTTCTCAAAGCCCAATGCCTGGAGTTGGTCCAGTTTTCCGATTGTCGGACGCCCAAAAGGATCCGGATAAAACTGTTCGTACAAGAGAACCATAGTTTTGTGCCGAGGATCATCGTCCAGTCCCTGCAATTCACTGACGGCGAGTTGGCGTGACAACTCAAATTGCTCGGCGGCCAGTTGCGGCTTGCCAATAACATCCGCATAGAGTTCCAGAGCCGATGAGAGATTACCCGCTTCTAAGGATGCACTCAGGGACAGGTGGTGTGCTGAAGCGGATGCGTGCCGATGAACTCCCAACCGGTCAAACGCCTCAATCAGGTCTCGACTTGAGCGGTCTCCGGCGCCGCGAAAAACCCAGTCGCTGATGATACTGCCGGCGCCGCAACATCGGTCCGGCAGCAAAGACGCTCCCGCCGGAAGCAGGAACTGAAAAGACGCCGAATGTACATTTTCGATTCGCTCACCGAGCAAAACCATTCCGTTTTTCAATTGATAAATATCCAGTGTGTTATTCATAGTCCAGACATAAAAAGGAGGTTGTTATTTGATACTGCTCTATGCCACGGCCATTTCCGAGTCGGTTTCAACACCTTCAAACTGAACGCTAATTTTCTTACTGACGCCCTGGGTCTGCATCGTAATTCCATAAAGCACATCCGCAATACTCATCGTACGCTTGGAGTGCGTAATGATGATAAACTGTGACTGTTTCTGGAAGTCCTGAACAATCATGTTAAACCGTTCGTTATTGGCCTCGTCCAGCGCCGCATCGACTTCATCCAACACACAGAAGGGTGATGGCTTGCTCTTAAAGACCGCAAACAGCAGAGCGATGGCGGTCATTGTTTTTTCGCCGCCGCTTAGCAAACTGATCGTTCGGGTTTCTTTGCCCGGAGGCCGGGCGACGATCTCGATGCCGCTTTCAAGGATGTCTTCGGGGTTCTCAAGGAGAATGTCCGCTTTGCCGCCCCCAAATAGTTTACGGAAAAGCTGCTGGAAGTTGTCCCGTATCTGCTCAAATGTAACCTCAAACTTATCGCGGCTGTCTCTATTGATCCGGGTGATTAACTGCTCCAGTTGGTTTTTGCTCTGATTCAGATCCTCGACCTGATCAGTCAAAAATTCATTTCGTTCTTCGAGATCTTTTTGCTGGTCAATGGCATCCACATTGACATTGCCCAAGCGGTCGATTTTTCCGCGAAGTGTGGCAATCTCCTGACGCACCTCATTCCAATCAACATCGGTCTGCTGGAAGTCCTCATAGGCCTGTGCCAGATCAATCTGCAACTCTTCCTGAACCCGCACGGTCAGGTCTTCCTCTTTGACCTGAAGCTGACCCAAAGTAAGTTCGATCTGATGAATTTGTTCCTCGATCTCACTCTGCCGGGCCTGTTGCACTCGCAATTCTTCCTGATTACGCCCTTTTTGTGATTGCAGTTCTGTTGCTTTATGGTGCAGTTGGACACTATGCTTCTGTGATTGTTCTTTTTCCAGATATAGTTCAGAGACCCGCGACTCAGCGGCCAGGATGCTTCGCTCTGTCTGGGTAATTTGATCATCGCAGCCGACAGCTTCCGTGCGTGCCGATTCAATCCCCATCCGCCCGTGTTGCAGTTGACTTTGAATCGAGGCGATTTGCTGGCGAATCGAGTTCTGCTGTTCATTAATCTGCCCCCGTTGGACTTTCAGCTCGGTCAATTCGCCATGGCATCTTTGCTGGTTCTGTCGTTGTTCTTCGTAACGGCTCTGAAGCTGTTGAATATGTTCATTACGCTGGCGGTTGATCTGTTCCAAATCATCCAGTTTTTGTCGTGAGATGTGTTCTTTCTGTACAGATTCCTGTATCTCTTTTTCGAGCATTCTGATTTCACCTGCAAGGACCGGTTGTTCTTCTTTGAGCCGGCAGATATTACCGTCCAGTATTTTTAATCTGGAATCCGCGTCAACTTTTTCAGTATTGGCCTCATAAATACTGGTCCGCAGTTCCTTGCACAAACCGGCCAAATGTTCATTTTTGTGCTCCGATTCTTCAAGAAGCATTTCTTTTTGATGGATTTGCAGGTTGACCTCTTCCAATTCCGACTGCAATTGCTGAATTCGACTCTTTCTGGAAATTAACCCGGTTTTTTTACCCATCGGACCTACACTCAGCACATGTCCGTCCGATAAAACCTGCCCCGTCAGCGTAACATACCGGTAAGAATTTCCATATTGTGTCGATAGCGAGATGGCCGCTTCCATAGACTCGACCAGAATGACTCGACCCAGCAAATTCCAGACGAGCGGACTAAAGCGGCTTTCATAACGAACAAATTCCACCAACCTTCCGAGAACACTCGGTTGTTTTGAGAAATTGACCTGATCACAGAACGGGCCGATTCGATCCATGCAAAAAACACGGATCCTGCCGTCAAGTTTATCCTGCAATGGGCGGTCATTCAAAAAGGCACCAGTGCTGTTGACCAGCAGGGCGTCTGTCAGTCCCTCTAAAGCGGCCTCAACCGCTTGGGCGTACTGCGGCTCGGCGATAATTGCATCGGCGACAATTCCCTCGATATAGTTTGGTTTTTCAGCATCCGAACCCATAATGTCAATGACGGTCTGGTTCAGACCCTGCCGACGGGCCTCCATGTCATTGAGTACATTGAGTTCGCTCGAAAGGGCACCCCGCTGTTCTTTGGCCGAAGTAATTTGCCCCAAGAGACGGCTTCGCTCGTCACCAACCGATTCCATTTCATCTCGTTTGCCGTTCAGGGTGTTCTGTAAATCCGAAAGAACAGAGTGGACATCTTCAAGTTTGGTTTGTTGCTGGACCTTTCCGGTCAGCCACTGAGACAATTGACTTTGCGTTGCTTCGGCCTTATCCGACAAACGCACCTTGCGGCCTGAAAGGTTGTCCCGATAGCTGTTTAAGCTTTCGATTTCATTATGAAGCTGTGCCGTCCGGCGAACGATATCGATAATACCGGATTTCTCATCCTCCAGTTGGGCCTGAAGTTCCGTACACTGACGGTCGATCTGTGAAATGGCCTCTTCGGCCAAATGCAGTTCTTTTGACTTTGTTTTGGAAATATCCTGAACCTGCTCAAGATTGCTCTGGCAGGAACCCAATTGAGCCGAAAGTTCGCGTGTTTGTTCAGTCAGCTTCGCAATCTGTTCCGTCGCGTTTTTCTTTCGCCGGCGCAACTCCTGAATCCGCTGGTTGAGGAAGCCAATCCGGTCATTCTGTTGCTCGATGCGGCTACGTGCGGAGATCAAAGTGCCGTCCCAGTGGTTGATCTGGCTGTCCGTTTCCATCAGTTCGCTCGACAATTCGCTGACGGCGGCGTCGCATCGTCCGACAATGGCTGCTGTTTCGCTAAACTGATCCTTGCGTTTCGCCAGCGAATCGCTCTTTTGATTGCGTTGTGTTGTGATCTTGTCGTATTCGGCCAGCGAGTAATTGACACGAAGTTCTTTGAGCCGATTACTGTGTTCCAGATAATTACGGGCTTTGCCCGCTTGTAGTTTAATGCTGCGAAGCTGTTTCTGCACTTCGTTGACGACGTCCGCCAGCCGCAACAGGTTCTGCTCCGTGCGGTCCAACTTTCGAAGGGCCTCTTTCTTGTGAGCTTTATACTTACTGATGCCGGCGGCTTCTTCAAAGATCATCCGGCGATCCTGCGTTGTCGCCTTTAGCAATAGATCGATTTGCCCCTGTTCGATAATCGAATAGGCACTGACCCCGATACCGGTATCCATAAAGAGCTCCCGAATATCCTTGAGCCGGCAGGATTTGTTGTTGATCAGGTAGTCGCTGTCGCCGCTGCGAAAAAGTCGGCGAGAAATCTGAAGATCATCCAGTTCCAGCCCCAACTCGCGCATATCCGAAAAATGCAGCGAGACCTCAGCCATTCCACTGGCCTTTCGACTGCTTGAGCCGCTGAAAATGACATCGGCCATTTGTCCGCTTCGAAGACTTTTAGGACTTTGATTGCCCAGAACCCATTTAAGCGCATCGACGACATTGCTTTTTCCGCAACCATTGGGACCGACGATGGCCGTAATCGGATGGTTAATCTTTAATTCCGTTTTGTCAGCAAAACTTTTGAATCCGTTGATGACGATCTTTTCAAGTTTCATACAAACCCTCAGTTATCACTCATAGCTACAATTTTTTTTCCTTACTCCATTGTCGTCATTTCGACGGTGATTCCTGCAAAACCGGCTCCAATTCAGCTTGCGGGCCTGCGATAAATTGAGCCGAAATCGCTCCCTGCTCGCACATTGTCTTTACGATATCAAGAATTTCAGCATACGGAACCGCCAGTCCAGGACGGACGGCGGTGTTCGATTTTATATCAGGCTGTTCTCCCAGTGTCTGAATGAGAATGCTCAGGTCATTATTTGACAGCAGCGGCCCGATCACGCGCGGTCGATCGGGATGTTTTCGCGAGATCGAAATGCGTTTGTCCCCGGGCAGCGAATTGATTGTAACCGAGCTTTTTTCAGACTGAATAAAGATGTTTTTCTCGCAACGAAGGGGGGAACCGAAGAGCACAATTCTCGGGGTTTCCTGCCTGTAAACATAGATTGTTTTTGGCCCTGAACACATTACGCTATCGACTGAAAAGCCGCCGCTTGAGACGCTTCTTCCGGAAATCACATGGCTGTTAAGACGAGCCAGCATCTCGTAAGATTCCAGGCGTATTTGAATATCACTGTCATTTAAGGCCGCTTCCAGAATGGGCATGGCCTCTCGGCGTTTTGCACTCAGGCCAACAGCACGGATCGCATCCAGGCGATAGGGACTGTTTTTGTCTTGTACAATCCTTCTCAGCACCGCAAGGGACCGACTGTCGCCGATATTCAGCATACATCGCCCCGCATGAAACCGGACGGCGGGGTCAAGATGAGTCAGCAGGGGGGCCAGAGGATCCAGGGCGGGCTTGCCAATTCCCTCCAAGGCGATTTCAGCTTGTTCGCTGTCGGTGTTCGAGAGTATCTGCTTTACGAGTTGATGTGCGTAATTGCTCAGTATCTCGGAATTTCCGCCAAGAATGAGTGTTTCGACCATCGCCAGGAATCGTTCCCTTTGCTGGAGATACTTTGCGGGAAAAGACAGCGTTATTTCCGCTGTTGAAACAGAGGTCGCTGTTTTGGGGCCAAACCGCTCATTGATACGGTTACGGATAGCATTTGCGGTCATAAAATCCGGCGTGTCGAGGATCAATTTCACAGAACTGTCCTGTTTTGCTCTGCCGCCGCCCAGCACGCGCCATCGCCCCGGCGAGGAGGCATCCGTTTGGACTGTATAAACAGGGCCTTCAGCAAAGGCCAGCGTTTTGGAAAAGCGGACGAATTGTTCAATGCTGCTTAAACGGCTCATTTCTTTTAATTCGGTGGTGTACAGGCAGCCGCCGTCAAGCGAAGTCGTCTGGGTACTCGAAAGAGGTCGCAGGATAACATCAAACCGGTCGCTTCGCGTCGATAAGGCATCAATAAGACAGGTAATTTCTACGACGGCGGTATCCTGGCTATCAATGACCCGTCGCGGACTGACTGACCCGCCCTCGGGTATTTCCTGCCAGATATATTTTTCGAGTTCAGCCCTGATTTCGGGCGGACACTCCGAAGAACCGGTCCCGGAAAGACATGCTACAATCCCGATTCCCCGCACCGGGATGGAATTTGTCGCATAGTATTTTGCAACCGAGCCAATGGTGTCCTCGAGATTAAACGGCTTGTCCGGCTCCGACAGCTCCTGCGGTGGCGAACATCCGAAAAAAGAAAGGGCCAACACCAAAAAAAAGATAGATAGAGGGCTAACTGTTCTTTTCATTTATTACCAATCCTTTCGTTACCAAAAGAGTCCCCCTCACGATGCGCTGCAACGAATCGGAGACGACCTTAAAATACGCTGTAAGGGTAGGCAATCAGGGGAGGGGTGTCAAGGATATTCCATATATCGTGAAAGAAAAAGCCACCAACCACTACATGTGGGCGGTGGCGACTTTCTACGAAACAATATAATATTAATAGGGGCGACGGTTTCCCGGATGCCTCCTGGGGATTTGGCGTTGCTCCTGAACCGGATAGACTGGCTGATAGCGATACAATCTATCCAGTTCAGCATCCGCTGAATCCATATCTTTTTGAAGCATTGTTTTGGTTACCCTTGAAGGCAATCCGCCGGGCCATCGATCAACGAGATTCAGCACTCGCCGATACTCCCGAACAACATCCCGAAGAGCGGTTGTCAGTTGACCATAAACAGCTTCGATATTGACCCTTGGTTCCTCTGTGGTTACCCTTTGTTGTCGAGGGTAGTTGTACCTGTCAGTATTTCTTGATCGTCCGCTTCTGGCGATACCATCAGCATCTTGCTCGTAATCGGAGAAATATGTTGTCCTGCTGCGACCGCTGCGGTATCCCGCCTCTCCCCGGCTGACTTCACGCGTTTGTGTACTGGTTTGTAGTTGATTGTCAATCGTGGAAAATTGGTCGCTGAGTATTTCAATGTCCGCTTCATATTGCTCGATACGAAAAAGGCCATCGGCGATATTACGGCGGGCAGCGTTATATTTTTTTACAGCTTTTTCAACTCCCGGAACCGGTGTCAATTTCATATCGGTCAAACCCATCGCGGCCGGGATATTTCGTACCGATTCAACAGCGGCATCGGTCAAACCCAACTCGATGGCGTTTTTGGCAGTCAAATCGAGAACTTTTCCAACAACATCCGCCGGAGAGATAGTGGCCGAAATCTCCGTTGACATCCCCTCGCAGACCGTACGGAGCAGTGTTTGCGTAGGTTGCCGGTCATCTTTTCCAACAAATGCTCGGCTGCCGTCAATGTTGGCAACCTCAACAATTGAAATGCGTCTGTCGATCAGAGCTTTTGCAAGCAATTCAGGGCGATTGCGCTGCCTGGCCAGTGCTGTTACGAAGTGGTTGTAGTTCAGTAGAGAATCGGAGTTATAGATTGAAAGATGCTCTTCGTAACTTTGATCACTTGAAGCAGGCCCCACAGCCCCGATCGCGGCGGTTGACTTGATATATATTTTGTCGCAGGCCAGGGCAACAACGGCGGCGGCTGAATAAGCCCCCTCGGAAATATAGGCGATAACGGGGCAGTTTGTCGTTTGCGAAACAGCATCCGCGATAATTTCCATCGATTCACCCCGGCCGCCGGGGCCGTCAATCTGAAGTATAATCGCCTGCGGGCCTTTATTCGATGTACTAATGATCGCCGCCGCCGCTGTTTTGGCGACGGTATCCGAGAGCAATATCTCCGGTTGATTCAGTAAAAGCAAAGAGACCGTATTTCGTCGCCCTTTGCTGTCTGAGGTGATATCGTAATCACTCAGCACCACCGGCGTCATTTTGCTTTCGTCGCTGTTGTAAACCAGCGTTTTGTTAGCCACAACCTTCTGTGTCGAAAACCCACTAAAAACCTCGCCGCTCTCTTTGTGCTTAAAGGTGTCCGCCATTGCAGAAGACAGCAAAACCGAAAGAAAGATAACCCCGCTTGTTTTAATCCATCGTTTCATGTCAAACCCCTTTGCCTGTTATTTAGAGGACATTTCCGTTTATGACGACCTTAGTATTATACGCATCATCGACCTTTGAGGGTCAATTTTATGATAAAAAACGCCCAAACTGGTTCTTTCGATTCAGTTTAGGCGTTTTTTTATTTACAGCACGACCATTGCGGTATTGCTGGCTTCGCCCTCACCGGCGGTGTTGACGGCGATAATGCGGTATTCCAGTTCCAATCCGCGCGGCTGCTCGACGAGTGTCGCTTCGCTGATGACCGCCGTGGCGACATCTTCCCAGCTGCCTGCGGGTCGCTCCCTGCGCATCACGCGATAGGCCGCCGGTTTGCCGCCTTCAATCGGGGCTTTCCAATCCAGAAAGACCCAGCCCTCACCCTGCCGAGGTGCTTCCAGCAGTCGCGGCTGACCGGGGGCGGTTAGTGCCGTGGCACTCTTTCGTCCCGCCCAGCCAATGAGTTTGAGTTTGTCGTCATCATAATTGACGGTATTCTCGGCATAGCGGATGTCGGTTTTCATCGCATCGATGAGATCATTTAGTTTATCATCCTTGTTGGTGGTCGCCGCTTCGGCGGCGGCCTGTGCGGCGATGAGCGAATTTTTGGCCATGATGTAAGTCATTCTGAATCCGTTGAGATCCGGCGGTATCACCGGCGGCGACGGATAAAGTGCCAGATTGAGATTAAATCCCATTTCCATCGCCTCAGCGAGTGCGACAATCTCAGCTTCCTTCAGTGGAAATCGCGGGGGATTTTTTCATTTTCCCGATTTTCTTCTGTTGCACTCTTTGCATAACATCTGGCAATTTTCTTCCGTTGTTTTTCCGCCGGCGTGCCACGGTGTGATATGGTCGGCTTCGGTATCTTCAATGTCAAACTTTTTCTTGCATACAGGGCATTTGCCTTTCTGCTTTTCATAGCATTTTTGTTTCATTGCATCGGAAAAACCCCGAATGGAAAGATGTTTTTCATCACGGGTCAGGATGTACGGGTAAATGCCGCTCTTTTTTGTTACATCATCGTCAAGAATGAGTTTCGCTGTCTCTTTTTCAATTTTCTTCGTGTCGTATTGTTTGTCTTTGCAAGCGTTGTAAAGCGACCCCCAGTCAACGCCTTTCATAAACTTCTTTCGCTTTTTTGTAAATGTCCCTTCAACCCAGGTAATGACATCCTGAAAATACCGCCACAACGCATTGGCGTTCTGGTCGTGCTGATGCTGGGCCATATAATCTTCTATATGTCCCTCAGATATCCATTTAATGGCGGTTTCCAAATAGTCCTGACGAATGGGTGAACCGTTTAGATAATCGCTGCCGAGTCCATAAGCGGCGCAGCCGGTTTTGCTGAAATATCGTTTTACATCGGTTACCCACGAGCCGGCATAGACGGCGTTTCGCAGTTCCTGCTCGGTCAGTTTTTCACCGGCGATGTTGATGGTTCGAAACCACTCCAGCCGTTCGCTGTCGGTGCCGCTGCAAAAATAGACCATCAG
>NBLM01000080.1 GCA_002084585.1 Planctomycetales bacterium 4572_13
ACTGCGTTAATGTCCGCCTCAGCCGTTGATATAAAAGGACTTACAAATATTGCAGCATGAAAAACGCGCATAAAAAACAAAGAAATACAAGATTGTATTACGAACAAGCAGGGTGTTTGTTTTAACCGCTGAGGACACTGATTTTTCATGTCTTTTTCAGTGTCCTCGGCGGCCTCGGTGGTTTCTTTTGCAGTAAATATCACCGTTAAGCCAACTTATTAAGAATCTTGATACCCTGCTCGATTTTTTCATCGCTTGTCGCATAGCTGATGCGGAAATGGGTATCCTGCTCGCTGAAGACATTGCCGGGGATGACCAGGAGATTGTTCTCGATGGCCTCTTTGACGAACTCGGTCGCATTCGGGTATTTATCCGGTGCCTTGACAAACAGATAGAACGCCCCGCCGGACTTGACCAATTGGTAGGCATCGGACAGTCCCTCCAAAATACGGTCTCGTTTTTTGCGGTAAGCGGCGACATAGCTACTCATATCATAATCCAATGCCGTCAGCAGGGATTGCTGGAACGGCGCCGGAGCGCAGACAAAGGTATATTGCTGGATCATCAGCATTTTTTCCATCAGCGGCGCCAAAACCTCATGACAGGCCGCATACCCTACCCGCCAACCTGTCATCGCGTAAGTCTTGCTAAATCCATTGAGAATCAGCGATTTTTCGTAGTACTTCCCAACGCTGGGGCTTTTTTGCTCGTAGCAGAACTCCTCATAAATCTCATCGCTCATAATGATGATATCGTGTTTCCGAGCGACTTCGACGATCTGCTTGACCTCGTCTTCTGTATGGACAACGCCCGTTGGATTGGCGGGTGAATTCAGGATGATCAGCTTGGTTTTATCCGTTACGGCGGCGGCGACCTTTTCGGCTGAAAGCCGGAAATCGGGATAGGTGTCCACAAAAACACATTTACCGCCCAGCATATTAATGATGTGTTTGTAAATGACAAAGTACGGATCGGACAGGATAACTTCATCGCCCGGATTGATCAGGGCCATAAAGCTGAGCAAAAGCCCTCCGCTAACGCCGCTTGTGAACATAAGCTGCGGATTATCCCATCCATAATCAAGCGTAACCTTGTCTTTTAGCCGCTGAACAACGACCGCGTCGCCTGCTGTTTGAGAATAGCGATTCTGACCGTTGCGAATCGCCTCAATCGCCGCTTCTTTGATTGGATCAGGTACATCAAAGTCCGGCAGACCAATCGAAAAATTAACAGGGTCTTTCAATTTAGCCGCCAGTGCAAAAACTTTGCGAATACCACTGGCATCCATCAATCCGGTGCGATCTGCGAGATAATCCATCTTGATCTGTCCTTTTCACTAAATGTTTATGCCGCGCATAGAAACTGCCGCTCGCACCCGCTAAAACAGACACAAGACGGCAAGTTTATAACCACCAAAACGCTGTTTTATTTGCGGTGAGAAACCTTGGGCAGGCCGGTTACTTTGTCGCCGTCTTCCCATCGCTCTTCCGTCTTGAGAACTTTTATTCGTTCCTCACGGGTTAAAACATTGCGGTGCCGTTTCAAGGCGCCTTTAACTTTCAATGAACGATCCACTGACATTTTATCGCACTCCTGATATCTTAAACTATACAATTACTCTCGTTTATAACCTAACGCATCCTGAAACGGCTCTACGCCAAACTTCGTATCTTTTGTTTCTTCCACATAAACGGCCCCAAGCTGTTTAATTCGCTCAAGCAGTTCATTCCCCGCCGTACCCTTCGTACTGGGATTGCTCTCAAAACCGTCCTGCGTTACCAAAACCGCCAGACCTGAATTCCTAATCTCAATGATTTCGGTCGGGATTCCCTTGCTTCTAAAGAAACTTCTCAGCGAATCCAATTCGGCCTTTCGACTCATCGCTATCGACTGAATCCAAATCACATTAGAACCACCGGACAACGGCGGCAACAAGGATTCTTTTTCGGCGGGCGTCTTGTCCATCGCACCCGAAGAATCGCCACTGCCAAGATCAGGCAGGCGAAACTTCCTTTCGGCCCACCCTTTTTCCTCCGGGGCAACACCGGCAACCGGAGTTCGCTGATGACCAGTGCCACCTGCCTGAGATGGCTGACCTGTCCCTATCAAAAAAATGAGCCAGATTCCCAGAGCCAAAACAACAATCAAAGCGGCACACAACAAAGCCATCAACTTCATCTTTGGGGAAAACCGCCCCAAAATCATGGACTTTTCTTTACTTTTCAAAACAAACGCCCAGCATTTATTAACCGGGGATCCCATTACACATTCAGGATGTGACGGGGCTTCTTCATCCTTTTGGACAAACGGGCCATCCGACCTTATTTGTCCTGTTTTTAAACCCTCGGCAATTTTTGCCTGTTCCTGGCGAATTGCTTCATTGAGAGCCATGCGTTTTGATTTCCGAGCCATCGCAGCAAAACTCCTTTTTGACTCAGCTCTTGCTATCCTAAAGAGTTAGCCAAATTCATTAAACATACAGATCGCATCAGTTTACAAAACCCTCCGAGAGATTTCAACTGTAAACTTCTTGAAAAACCCATATTTTTCATGGCACAACCCAAATTAAAGACTTGACTTGACCCATCCTGTCAACTATATAGAGGCCCTTTGTATGAAAGATTTTACTTTACGAGCACTGTCCATTTTGATATACCCTTAATTTACTTGAATAAAAGTATTGCTTGATTTAGATGCAAATGGACAAACTTGGCTTTTGGGTGTTTTTGTGGCAAAAAAAACGAGCGAGATTGTGTCCACTATGAAAATTGAATTGTTTAGAGAATAGGCAGAAATATGTTACCAAAAAGAAAGACCAGTAAATCTAAAACGCGTACCCGCCGCAGTCATCATCGCCTGCGCCCGGTTAATTACTCATTGTGCCAGCAGTGCGGCACAGCGAAACTCCCCCATACGGCCTGCGGCCAATGCGGTTTTGTGAATGAAAAAATCACACTGAAGCTCGCTGAGGAGGCCGAGAGCTAAACAATGCGGATTGCAATTGACGCTATGGGTGGCGATCACGCTCCCGGCGAGATTATCGCCGGGGCATTAGAGGCCAGGGAAGTCCTCGGCGACGAAGATGAACTTGTCCTGATTGGCGATGAACAGGTCATCAAGACACATCTGCACAAGCTTGGAGCAGACGCGGGGGCATTTCGGATATTCCACGCACCTGATGTGATCGGGATGGATGAGTCCCCCGTTGAAGCCATCCGCCGAAAGCCTAAAAGCTCGATTGCTGTTATGGCTCATGCTGCTTCTCACCGTCAAGTCGATGCGGTACTTTCGGCCGGCAACACCGGCGCCTGTGTCGCCGGTTGTCAGCTCCGTATGAGAAATCTCAAAGGGGTGCTTCGTCCGGGTATTGCCGTCGTAATCCCAACCCTTCACGGCCCTGTCACAATGTGTGATGTGGGGGCCAATATCGCCTGCAGGCCGATCAACCTCTACCAGTATGCCGTCATGTCCAGCATTTATGCCAAGGAAATACTCGATATCAAAAACCCTCGCGTGGGCTTAATGAATGTCGGGGAAGAAGATGCAAAGGGCAATGATCTCACCAAAAAAACACGCGAACTGCTGAAGTCGGACCCGCATCTGAACTTCATCGGGAACCTTGAGGGCGGTGATGTTTTTGAGGGTACATGCGATGTCGTTGTTTGCGAGGGCTTTTTGGGCAATGTCATCCTGAAAACGACCGAGAGTCTCGCAGACATGATCTTCACCGCCGTTGGCAGTGAAATGAAAAAACAGAATATTTTATTGGCCTGGTGGTTTAAGAAGATTTCAAAGGATGTCCTTAAGAAATATGATTATCACGAATACGGCGGCGCCTTGCTGCTCGGCGTCAATGGTATTTCAGTCATTGGCCATGGTTCAAGCAAAGCCCGAACCATAAAAAACGCAGTTCTTGCCTGCAAAAAATTTGCGGACAAACACATTAATGAACAAATCGTAGAACGCCTTTCGCAAACAAAGGTAAAAACAAATGGTCAATAATCCAACTACCCAAACACCCAAACGACGAGCGATTCTGGCTGGTACTGGTTCGTGCCTTCCCGAAAAAACATTGACAAATGAAGATTTATCAAAGATTGTCGAAACAAACGATGAGTGGATTGTCACACGGACTGGGATCAAAACACGAAGAATCGCCTCTGACGGTGAAACCACCGCGACACTATCCGCAGAAGCGGCCCAACGGGCATTAGAAGATGCCAATATGGATGCCAGTGAACTGGACTTAATTATCGTTGCGACGATTACGCCGGAAATGGTCTTTCCGTCAACGGCCTGTTTCGTACAGGATATGATTGGTGCCAGGAATGCCTGGGCTTTTGACTTGGCAGCCGCGTGCAGCGGATTTGTTTATGGATTATCCATCGTCCAGCAGTTTGTCAGTTCCGGCCGCTATCAAAACGCCATGGTCATCGGCGCTGAAACGCTGAGCCGAATCACCAATTATGAAGATCGCGGAAGCTGTATCCTCTTTGGAGACGGTGCCGGTGCGGCTATCCTCAAAGCCGCCAATTCCGGCCCGCAGGGTGTGATGTACAGCACCTCCTTTTCAGACGGTAGCGGCTGGACCGCTCTGACCTGCCCTGCCTACGGCTCGCGGCATCCGGCGGATAAGCCCCTGGACGACCCGGCCATGACCAAAATGCAGATTAACGGACGCGAAATTTATCAGACTGCTGTCCGAAGAATTGTCGAATTGGTCAGGGAATGTCTCGAAAAATGCGATTTGGCGATTGAGGATGTCGCGATGTTTATTCCGCACCAGATGAATGCGCGGATTATTGAGTCCGTCGGCAAACGGCTCAAGTTTACCGATGACCGCATTTTTATCAATATCGACAAATACGGTAATACCTCGGCGGCTTCGATCCCCATTGCACTGGACGACTGCCGCCGACAGGGAAAACTCAAGTCCGGCGATATTATTTTACTCGTTGCCTTTGGCGGCGGCCTGACATGGGGCGCCAATGTTCTTCAGGTGTAATTTCAGAACTTTTTAAGCAAAAAGACAGTAACAATGAAAACCGCATTTTTATTTCCGGGACAGGGCGCTCAGTTTGTGGGCATGGGAAAGGATCTCATCGAGCGGTTTCCGCAAGCGAAAGACCTTTTCGCCCGCGCCGACGATATCGTCGGTTACGACCTCAGCCAGCTTTGCTTTGACGGCCCCGCCGACAAGCTGAATACCACAACGGTTTCTCAACCCGCGATATTTACGGTTTCAGCCGCCCTGCTCGATATGATGAACGCATCACCCAATCCCTTACGGCCCGATGTTACAGCCGGCCTGAGTTTGGGCGAATACACGGCCCTTTATGCCGCCGGGCTGATCAGCTTTGAAGACGGCCTGCGGCTGGTCCAAAAACGCGGCAATGCCATGCAGGCCGCCGCAGATAACTCCGATGGCTCAATGGTCAGTATTCTGGGCTTAGATGAAGTGCAGGTCATTTCACTGTGTGAGGAAGCGTCGCAGGGAGAGTTGCTGGTCGCCGTTAACTTTAACTGTCCCAAGCAGATCGTACTGAGCGGGGCAGCAGGAGCTTGCAAACGAGCGGCTGATTTGGCGGAAAAACACGGAGCCATGAAAGCAATTCCATTGAGTGTCGCCGGAGCATTTCATTCAACCATGATGAACCCCGCCGCTGAAGAACTTGAAAAGGCATTAGCAGGTTGCCCAATTAAGGATCCCTCAGAGATTAAGGTCATCGCAAATATAAGCGGCGAATACTATAAAAACACCGATACAATCCGAAACGGTCTCGTTAAGCAGTTAATCCGGCCGATTCTTTGGCAAAAATGCATGGAGAAACTGCTCGCTGAGGGCTTCGAGAGTTTCTGTGAGATCGGTCCAGGGCGTGTATTGACCGGCCTGATGAAACGCATCAATCGTCGGACAAAAATAACGAATATCAGCACGGCGGATTCACTGCAAAAGTTTCTTGATTCTGTTGAGTAAAAAGAGAGATTTTACACATAAGTTAAGGGATAGAAAGATGTCAGAACAACGATTAGCCATTGTTACAGGTGCCGCCCGAGGAATCGGTCGGGCCATCGTGTTGGAATTATTGAATCAGGGTCGTAAGGTGGCCGGTCTGGACTTAAACGGCGAACAGTTGGCGGAATTGGAAAAAGTCGCCGCCGAAGCCGGCCATTCGGTGATTACCTGTCAGGTGGACATTACACAAACCGAAAAATTGACACAAACGATTCAGGATTTAGCAGAGGCCCATGGCGGTGTCGGCATTCTGGTCAATAACGCCGGCATTACCCGCGACCGCCTGATGATTCAGATGGACGACGAGGATTTTGACAAGGTCATCTCTGTCAATCTGCGGGCGGCCTTTGTCGCAACGCGCGTCGCCGCCCGTTCAATGATTCGCAACAAATTTGGCCGGATGGTGCATATCAGCTCTGTCGCGGGTGTC
>NBLM01000081.1 GCA_002084585.1 Planctomycetales bacterium 4572_13
GGTAAGCTTTTTTATAGACTACTACAGCAAGCAGTATCCGTAGAGCCAATGACTCACGAACAGCTTGCCAAACATGATCGACAGCATAAATTTGAAAAACACAATATATAGGGTTTGCTGGAGTTAAGTACATACCCCATAAAACTTTTTTCGGTTAGAATGAGAATGCGGTTAAAACTCAAGTTTGGATAGCTGTTTGTGCTTACCTGATTGTGGCTATTATTAAAAAAGAGCAGAAAATTTCACGGCCAATGTCCGAAATTCTACAGGTTTTGAGTATCCTGCAATTTAAGAAAAAGCCTATTTCGGAACTGTTTACAGCATTTGACTTCGATAGTCCAGAAGGTAGTTTTGCTAACAACTTGCCATTATTCGACTTATAACCGGACAGTAGTGATGCAAAGTACTAAAACCTCTGGCGCACAGTGAACGGCTTGAATCTTGGGATTGGAGTTGGGTATCACTTGTTATTGTAATGGCTACGATCAGCGGAATGGTTTTTGGAACAGTATGGGGATAAAAATGAAAACAACAATTTTATGTCTTATGAGTGTATCGCTGCTGACACCGGCGGGGTGTGCGGCTGAGCAGACAGATGTCCCATCACCGCCAGCCGCCGCAAACAACCTTGCGGTTTCACCTGCTCGCACACAACCGCCGGTGTCGGGGCACGAATCGCCTCCGGAGCCGCCCTTTACCTTGGCCCAGTGCATTGAGATTGCCCTGCAAAACAATCCTGACATTGTAGGCGGCGGCTTTGATGTATCGGCGGCCAAAGCCGAAAAAAATGTGGCCGCCGGTCAGCGGTGGCCGCAGATCGGACTTGAAGGGTATTACCGCCACAATACCGATGACCAGCGGCTGATACAGCCACGGTACAATGGGGAACCGGGTGTTTTCAGTGATGACATATTAGGAGGCAACATCGTTTTAAGAATGCCGATTTTTACCTCCGGGCGGATTGAAAACCAGATCAGGGCGGCTGATTTGCTGAGCCAGTCGGAAACCCGTCGTCTGGCACGAACCCGCCAGCAATTGGTGTTTAATGTATCGCAGGTCTTTTACAACATCCTCGCACAAAGGCATATTGTCGAGTCTCTTGATTTCTCAAAAAAGGTATTGGAAGAACACCACAAGCGAGTCAACGACCTGATTGCCGTTCAAAGGGCCGCCAAAGTTGACCTGCTGCGAACCGAGGTACGCCTGGCAGATATTGAGCAGCGGCTGGTGGCGGAAGATAATATCATGTCGATTTTGCGCAGGGTTCTGGTCAATTTCCTGGGAACAAGTAGTCCCCAATCCAAAATAGATATCATAGGAGATTTAGAATTAACAGCGGTCAATGCGAATCTCTCTGAAAGTCTCGGCCTTGCGATGTCACAAAGGGCGGATTACCTTGCGATTCAAAAAAGAGTTCAGGCACAGGGGAAAAATCTAAGCGTGGCCAAAGCCGGACATTGGCCGATTGTATCAGCAGAGGCCTCTTACGGCGTGCGAAGCGCGGACAACCCATCGAGTCATCCGGCCGGCACGAATAATATAGAAGATGTCGGCTTTATCGGAATCAGCGCAGCATGGCCCATTTTTGAGGGCGGCACCATTGAGGCCCGTATTCGCCGCGAGTATTCCAAACTGTCCTCTTTGCGTCAGCAGCTGCGTAAACTCGAACTCCAGATAAACCTGGATGTAGAAACCGCCGTTTTGAATATAACTGCCTCACAAAAAAGAGTTCAAGCCACTGAAAAATCGATTGAACAGGCGAAGGAAAGCTTGCGAATCGAACGAGAAAAATATGACCTTGGTAAAGGGTCAATAACTGATGTACTGGATGCCCAATCGGCCCTGCTGGATGCTCAAACAACCTATTACCATGCTTTGAGTGATTATAACAGTGCTGTTGCCCAGTGGTATCTTGCGATTGGAGATGCAAAATGAAAAAACTATCGAGAAAGAAAATTTTAGTTCTAATAATTTTAACGGCAATTGTTTTGTTTGCAGTACTGTTGATTCAGCGTAAAAAGCACAAACTGGCCGGTGCCCCGAAATATGGCATGCGTCCGGTTCCTGTCCGGGTCATAACATCCAGGTTTGGCAGTCTTGCGACAAAGATAGACTATCTTGCCGTGTTTGAACCTGTACAAACCGCTAATGTATCAGCGCGTCTAACAACTGTTGTTGACAAACTGCTTTGTGATGAGGGATATACGGTCAAAGCCGGTGATACACTGATTGAACTGGATGGTCGCGAGATTAAAAATGATATTGCTCAGGCCCAATCCGAATTAGAAGCCAATAAGGCAACCGTAACCTCTCTTGAAAATTCGGACAAATACTGGAATCGTGAAGCTCAGCGAGATAAAACATTAGCCGATAAAGGCGATATCCCCGGTGCGGCGGCTGAGGCAACTGCCGACAAGGCCAGTGAATTTGAAGGCAAATTAGATGCTGCCAAACACAAATCTGCAGCACTTGAGCATTTAATTGGTTCTCTTGAAACCAAGTTAAGCTATTGTACGATTAAAAGCCCTTATAATGGTCTTGTAACACAACGGCTTGTCGATCCGGGTGACTTAGCAACACCGGCCCAAAAACTATTGGTTATTGAAGACCGCAGTCAGCTAAAGCTTACATTTGATATTCCTCAGCAGGATTTAGCAAAGGTGCAGGAAGGATTATCTGTACGGTTTATATCAAATGGCAAGACGCAAAAGGCAGAGCTTACGCATATGTATCCTTCTCTTGATAAGGCAAGAATGCTTCGAGCGGAGGTTTTTCTTTCTGGCAATCAAATAGACTCTCTTACATGTGGACAGTATTTGGCGGTTTCGGTACTTCTAAATGAAATAAAAGATGCCGTTATATTGCCGGCTTCCTGTCTGATTGAAGGGCCGGAACATTCTCATTATGTCTTTGTTGTAAAAGATGGCATCTTAACACATCACAAAGTCAAGGTGCTGGTCTCTTCCGGAGATAAGGTGGCAGTCGAAGGTATTGGCCCAAATGAACAGGTTGTAACCAATACATTTCTTGGCTGGGCGACTTTATCCTCAGGCGAAAAGGTGGAGATAATCCAATGAATCTTACCAGTTTTTCACTCAAAAATCCCTATACGGTCATTGCTCTTGTGCTTGTGATCGTTGCACTGGGGCTCTTTGCATTTTTTAAAACGCCGACCGACCTGTTCCCTGATACCGTTCCGCCCCAGGTTGTGGTTATTACCGTCGAACCCGGTGCGGCCGCCCGTGACATAGCTGATAAGATAACACAGGTCATCGAAAAAGAGATAAATACTGTCGGCGGGCTAAAGAGAATTGTCAGCACTTCGCGTGACGAGGTCTCCTCCATCAATGCCGAGTTTTATTATAACAAACCAATTGGCGAAGCTGTTCAGGATGTGCAAAATGCCCTTAGTCGGATTCGTCCGGATTTACCGAAAGACATTTTAGAGCCGAGGATATACCGCATATCGGATGCGACCCGCCCATTGACAACAGTGGCCCTGTCTCCAAAAGAAGGGAGTACTAAGGCATTGTCGGAGATTCGTCTGCTTGCTGAAAACCAAATAATGGACGAAATTCTTACTCTTGACGGTATAGCCGATGTTGATGTTTTCGGCAGTCATAAACCCGAAGTTAAAGTCTATCTGCACAGGGACCGAATGGTCGCCAATAATGTAACACTTGATGAACTTTTAAGTGTTTTGGCGAAACAAAATGTATCCGCTCCCGCCGGGACAATCTATTCGAGCAAAAAAGAATACCTTATTAAAGTTACGGGTGAATTTGCCAATCTTGACCAGATTCGAAATCTCCCTGTAAAAAAGAGTCAGCAAGGCTATCTGCGAGTTTCAGATATTGCAACGGTCGCTTTGGCTGAGCACGAACAACGAAGCGTCTATCACGGCAATGGCAAAGAGGCTATTGCTATAAATATTATGCGACCTGATAACGGGCCTACGGTAGCGGCGATAAAGACTTTTAAGAAATCCCTGACAAAGCTGAAATCTCAATATCCGGACATCAATTTTGAGATTACTGACGACCAGCAGCCAATCATCGATATTAATGTTAAGGGAATGCGACAAAGTCTTATCCAGGCGGTCATACTGACAATTATTGTAATCTTTGTTTTTCTGGCTGACAGCCGGGCTGCAATTGTTGTTTCAGTCAGTATCCCGCTTGCCTTTTTGACCAGTCTGGTTGTATTATGGTTTAGCCCTTATACGCTCAATATGGTAACGCTTTCCGGCCTGATTATTTCTGTTGGTATGGTGGTCGATGCTTCTATTGTGATGCTGGAAAATATTTACCGGCACTACCGTAAGATGAAAAACCCCGACGCCCTGATCGCCGCCCGCGAAGGTGCCTCAGAAGTTGCTTTGGCTGTAGCAGCCGGTATGTTTACGACTGTTATCGTGCTGATACCTGTTATGTTTACCGGCGGCTACACTCAACAAACCATGCGGCCATTGAATATGATGATATCCTCAACGCTTGTCGCTTCATTACTGATTGCTTTGACGATTATCCCTCTAATGGCTTCGCATCTTTTGGCAAGACCTCACGAGCATCGAAACTTCATCGAAAAATTATTCGCAAATACGGATAAAGGCGTAACTGCTCTTACAAAGCTATATACTTCCATATTACGAAAAGCTCTCAAATGGCGAACTCTGACACTTCTGATAGCGGCAGTATTCTTTGTAATAACGATGAAAAAAGTTCCGCCGCTTATTGGCGGTGAACTGATGCCTCTGATGGATACAGGGATTGCTTTGATTGAGTTTGACACGCCGACCAGTTACAAAACTTCTGAGGTGGAAAAAGTTCTCAGCCGAGTTGAAAAGATGGTTTATGCCCAGCCGGGCATTGAGATGGTTTCGTCGGTCGTGGGGTCCGAACCGGGCCAGATAAGTTTTGGCGGAGGCGGTGCTACTGCCCAGTCGGCTAAAATGACCATTCATATGATTGACCGAAAACACCGAAAGGAGACTATCTGGCAGATTGAAGATAAATGGAGAAATGCCTTACGCAGCATTGACGGCGTGCGGAGTTTCCGGGTCAGCGAGTACGGCGCGACACCGCTTTCCACAACCAAAGCCCCATTGGATATTATTATCAGCGGCCCTGAATCTGTTGTTGTCAGCGACCTTGCCGACAAGTGTCTTGCCGCGTTAAAGGGTTTGCCCGGATTAGTTGATGTTCGCAGAAGTTGGTATTTCGACAAGAGCGAAAATAATGTAATTGTTGACCCCGCACTGGCCAGACTTTATGGAACAAGTCCGGCACAGGTGGCTTTGGAATTAAAAACTGCCGTCAAAGGAGTGCCGGCAAGTGCGATGCGATTGAAAGGATTTTTGAATATTCCTATTTTTGCGCAATATGCCGATAAGGATATTCATGAGCCTCAGCAAATCAATGATGTCTATGTGCAAACGAGTTTTGGACAAATACCGCTAAGGAGCATGGCTTCTGTAAAAACCAGTCTTGACCAACCTTTTATTACACGCGAAAAGTTGAAAAATACAATCGATGTTACAGGCGGCAACAGTATTTATACGATAGCGCATGTTGCCAAAATGGCTCATAAAAAGATTGCCAAAATCAAGGTACCCGCCGGCTACACTGTCCAGGTCTCAGGGACCGCTTCCAATATGAAGACCGGAAAACAGGAAATGGGGAAGGCTCTTTTGATAGGACTCGTCCTTTTGTATATGCTCCTTTTGGCGATGTTCAAATCTTTCAAGCATCCCGTAACAATTATGGCCGCTATTCCGCTGGCAATCGCAGGGGCGATGTGGGGATTGCTTTTATTTGATAAACCCATGTGTAAGCCGGCTACAATGGGGCTGATTCTGCTGGGTGGAACGATTGTAAATAACAGCATCCTTCTGCTGGACTTTATATTGAAGGCCCGTAAAAACGGGATGGAAAAAGATGACGCTATCGTCCAATCTGTTCAACTGCGCATCAGACCGATACTGATGACTACTGTTTCGACCATTGTGGGTTTGACTCCGCTTATTTTCGAGATGGCGGTTGGCTTGGAGCGAATGAGCCCGCTGGGAATCGTAGCCGCAACCGGGCTTTTGGTGGGAACATTTTTGACGATGATAGTGATCCCTGTTGTCTATTCATCGATGGATAGTATATCCGTTGGCTTTGGCCGTTTGTGGCAATCTTGATGCTACTTTAGAATGTAAGTTGAAATTTGAATTTACAGGAGACGATTACGAAAGAGATACAGATACTTGGGACAGGATGCCCCAAATGTAAGAAGTTGGCAGAAAATGCCGAAGCGGCAGCAAAAGAAGCGGGCATCGAGTTTTAAATTGAAAACTGAACTTTTGCAAAGTTAGGGTAACGCCAATTGAATCTTGATACGCTCAAAATTCCACCCATCATCCTCGATCCGCTCGATGGCCCAGGAGATCGTGTCAC
>NBLM01000082.1 GCA_002084585.1 Planctomycetales bacterium 4572_13
ATTCGCAGTACACCCGTTGCTGTTTTTACAGGTTCCTATTGATTTATCGGTCGCAGAGGTCATATAACACCAAAATTTCAATTTTGCAAAACTTCAGTTATTAACACGAAATCATTGGATCGGTGTGCTTAGGCGTTTTTGGGAAGAAGCACCCGTAAGCAGAAGCAACAACAGTTAAGGAAAATAATGTCTTTAATGCCAAAAGATCAAGGTTTATATGAAGCGAGGCGAGAGCATGACGCCTGTGGAATCGGTGCCGTTGTTAATATTTCCGGCAAGAAAGACCATTCCATTATTCAGCACGCCAAGGAAGTTCTGTTAAATCTGCACCATCGCGGGGCCGCCGGTGCGGATAATGTTACCGGCGACGGTGCGGGAATTCTCTGTCAGATCCCCCACGATTTCCTAAAACTTGAGGTAAAAAAACTAAAAATTGAGTTGCCCGAATCCGGCTATTATGGAGTCGGTATAGTGTTTGGCCCTAAAGATGCGAACCTGCGTAAAGAATGTGACGCATTGCTGGAGAAGGCCATCGCTCATTATGGAATGAAAGTCATGGGTTGGCGGGTCGTACCGGTTTCACAGGACTGTCTGGGCGAGATAGCCCTGTCGGCGGAACCATTCGTTCAGCAGGTTTTTGTAGATGGCTGTGGTCTGAGCGAACAAGACTTGGAACGCAAACTATTTCTGGCACGCAAGCGAACTGAGCGGTGGGTCAATGAAACAAACGGCAAAACAACGGATGATTTTTATATAAGTTCCCTTTCCTGTAAAACAATGTGCTACAAGGGAATGTTTATGGCATGGCAATTGTTCGCCTATTATCCTGATCTCAACGATGAGCGATTTGCTTCCGCCCTGGCGATTGTGCATCAGCGATACAGCACGAACACATTTCCAAGCTGGCAGTTGGCCCAACCGTTTCGCTGTGTCGCTCATAACGGTGAGATCAATACACTCAGCGGCAATCGCAACTGTATGCAAATGCGCGAAAAACGAATGGAATGCGCCGCGTTCGGCGACGACCTCAGTGATCTGCTTCCGGTTTTGATGCCGGAGGCGAGCGACTCGGCCTGCTTTGACAATATACTGGAGTTGCTGAATCAGGCCGGTCGCAGTATGCCGCATTCGCTGATGATGATGATTCCGGAAGCCTATGGAAAGAAGTATCATATCAGTACCGATAAACGGTCCTTCTATGAGTACCACTCTTCGATCATGGAGCCGTGGGACGGCCCGGCAGCGATGGTCTTTACAGACGGCCGGTTTTTGGGCGGAACACTTGACCGAAATGGCTTGCGACCCAGTCGCTACACCATCACGACTGACGGTGTCGCCATCATAGCCAGTGAGACCGGGGTTGTCGAATTCCCGCCGGAAAAAATTCGCTCCAAAGGCCGCCTTCAACCGGGAAAAATGTTCCTGGTGGACACCGAAGAAGGACGCGTTATTACGGACAACGAAATCAAGGGCAGAATATCACGGCAAAAGCCCTACCGCCGCTGGCTGAATGAAAACCGAATCGAACTGAAGGGAATGTTTGAAACGCCGTTACTGGAACATGGCACTCCCGATACGCTGACAAAACGGATGCGGTCGTTTGGATTCACCCGTGAGGAATTGCAGGTTCTTTTGAGGCCCATGGCAGTCAATGGACAGGAACCCATCGGCTCAATGGGCGCCGATAATGCCCTCGCCGTTCTGAGTGACCGACCGAGGTTGCTATACGATTACTTTAAACAGTTGTTCGCCCAGGTTACCAATCCGCCCATTGATCCATTGCGTGAGGGATTGGTCATGAGCTTGATGAGCTTTATCGGAAAAAAACTGAATATACTGGATGAGACACCCAAGCATTGCAAACAACTCAAACTGCCGCACCCGGTGTTAACGAATGAAGATATGGTTCGGCTTCGCGGCGCGGAGCGTGATGATTACAAAGTTCGAACCATTCACTCGGTCTTTACGCTGGACCCGGACAGTCCGACATTGGGACTTGAAAAAGCCATTGAACAATTAGTCTCGGATGCTGAACGGGCCATTCTTCAAGAAGACGCCTCCCTGATCATCATTAGCGACAAAACAGCTGATGAAAAGAAATCGCCAATCCCGGCGCTGCTGGCGGTTTCAGCCATACACCATGCTTTAATCAAAAAGGGATTACGAGGCGAAGCCGGCTTAATTCTGGAAACTGGAGAATCGCGCGAAGTACAGCACTTCTGTCTGTTGTGCGGTTTTGGGGCTAACGGTGTGAATCCATATCTCGTTTTTGAGGTACTTTGCCAGTTACAGGAGCAGGATGATCTGCCGCAGGAGATGGAAGCATCGCAAATTGCAAGCAACTATATCGCCGCCGTCAAAAAGGGCATCTTGAAAACGATGAGCAAAATGGGGATTTCAACACTCCGCAGTTATTTCAATGCTCAATTATTTGAAGCCATCGGCATTAACAAAGACATTATTGATAAATACTTTACCGGAACCAGTTCCCGCATCGGAGGTATCGGCTTGGAACAAATTGCCGCCGATATTCAAAAACGCCATAACGCGGCCTATGGCCCTCAGAAACCCGGCTCACTCGAACTGGACTTCGGAGGTAATTACATGTATCGCACCGACGGTGAACGGCATCTCTGGAATCCAACAACGATTAGCCGGCTGCAACATGCCGTATTCAGCAACGACCAAAAAGCATACGATGATTTTTCCAATGCCGTCAATGACCAAAACAAAGCCCTGTGTACACTTAGAGGTTTGTTTAGATTCAAAGACGGTAAACCGATCCCGCTGGAGGAGGTTGAACCCGCCAGTGAAATCGTTAAACGGTTCTGCACCGGCGCAATGAGTCACGGCTCGATCAGTAAAGAGGCCCATGAGTGTATGGCCATCGCAATGAACCGCATCGGCGGGATGAGCAATACCGGCGAAGGCGGAGAAGACCCCGCACGCTATATCTTAGAACCTAATGGTGATTCCAAAAACAGTGCCATCAAGCAGGTGGCCAGCGGACGATTCGGCGTCACCATCGAATATCTTTCAAAAGGCAAAGAAATCCAGATCAAGATGGCCCAAGGTGCCAAGCCCGGTGAGGGCGGCCAGTTGCCCGGCAAAAAAGTTAGCCAGGACATCGCGACCATGCGATACTCAACTCCGGGCGTTACCCTGATTTCGCCGCCGCCGCACCATGATATTTACTCAATTGAGGATCTCGCACAATTGATCTTTGACCTGAAATGTGCCAACCCCGAAGCCAAGGTATCGGTCAAACTGGTCTCGGAAGTCGGTGTGGGAACGATTGCCGCCGGAGTTGCCAAGGGAAATGCCGATGAGGTTCTCATCAGCGGATTCGACGGCGGAACCGGCGCCAGCCCGCAATCATCCATCAAGCACGCCGGCTGCCCGTGGGAAGTGGGACTGGCTGAAACACAGCAGGTACTGGTCATGAATAAACTGCGGGACCGCATCCGTGTTCAGACGGACGGGCAGCTTCGTACCGGACGGGATGTGGTCATCGCCACCCTGCTCGGAGCCGAGCAGTTCGGCTTCGGAACCAGCATACTGGTCTGCCTTGGATGTGTCCTTTTGCGTAAGTGTCACGAAGGCGCCTGCACCTACGGCATCGCAACACAGGATCCCGAATTGCGAAAACGCTTTGCGGGAAAACCAGAGAATATCATTCATTATCTCACATTTGTCGCCGAAGAAGTCCGTCAATTGATGGCACAGCTTGGCTTTCGAACGGTCAATGAAATGGTTGGCCGCGTCGAGAAGCTCTGTATGCAGAACGCGATTGATCATTACAAAGCCAAAGGGTTGGACTACTCAATGATCTTCCACCAACCCAAAGTCAAAGACGCCGGCGAATTGTTCTATTCAAAGACGCAAGCCAATCCCTTAAAAGAGCATTTGGACTGGACCATCATCGAGAAAGCAAAAGCAACGCTTGAAAAGGGCAAAAAAACAGAACTCCAAATGACGATCAAAAATACCGACCGCACCATCGGTACGATTCTGAGCAATCGTCTGGTCAAAAAATTCGGGCCTAACGGACTTTCCGACGACACCCTTAAAATCGAGTTTACCGGCTCGGCGGGTCAAAGCTTCGGCGCTTTTCTGACACAGGGTGTAACCTTAAAATTAATCGGCGACAGCAACGACTATCTTGGCAAGGGACTCAGCGGTGGAAGAATCATCGTTGAAACGCCGCCCGGATCGCCTTTCCTGGCTCATGAAAATATCATCGCCGGCAACACCTTGCTCTATGGCGCCACACGCGGCGAGGTCTTTATCAACGGTATGGCCGGTGAGCGATTCTGTGTTCGCAACAGCGGCACCACCGTGGTTGTCGAAGGCATCGGCGACCACGGATGCGAATACATGACCGGCGGAACGGTCGTTGTCCTTGGGCGAACAGGGTGCAATTTCGCAGCCGGAATGAGCGGAGGCGTTGCCTATGTACTCGACGAACACCAATTGTTTGACACACTGTGTAATTTAGACATGGTCGATCTTGAAAATGTCTGGAAACAGGAAGATAAAGACATTTTATATAGCTTGATCCGGAAGCATGAAAAACTGACGAAAAGTTCCCGGGCAAATCGCATTTTAGGGGCATGGCCGAGCATGATCGGCTGTTTTGTCAAGGTGATCCCTATTGACTACCGCAAAGCACTGGAACGGATGCGGGCAGAAGAAGATCGGGATACAGATACGACCCCGGCAACCGAGGAGGTGTTCTATGGCTAAAACAAAAGGTTTTCTTGATTATCAGCGACAATCGCCTTCCTACCGTCCGGTTGACGAACGCATTAATGATTACAATGAAATTGAAATTTCGCTGATGCCGGAGGCCATCAATCAACAGGCCGCCCGATGCTCAGACTGCGGCGTTCCGTTCTGTCATGGCACAGGGTGTCCGGTCGGAAACCTGATCCCGGAATTCAATGATCTGGTTTATCAGGGAAAATGGAAAGAAGCGTGTAAAAACCTTCATTCGACAAACAATTTTCCTGAAATTACCGGCCGCATTTGTCCAGCCCCCTGTGAGGCGGCGTGTACACTGGCGATCAATGACCAATCGGTATTGATCCGTCATATTGAATACCAAATTGTCGAACGCGGCTTTGCGGAGGGTTGGATTACTCCGATGACCGCCCGTGAAAAAACCGGAAAGCGGGTCGCCGTTATCGGTTCCGGTCCAGCGGGGCTTGCGGCGGCTCAAGAGCTTGTCCGCGCGGGGCATGAAGTTGTTGTTTTTGAAAAAGATGAACAACCCGGCGGCCTGTTACGGTATGGTATTCCGGATTTCAAACTTGAAAAATGGGTCGTTGATCGACGCCTTGAGCAACTTAAACAAGAAGGCGTTCAGTTCCAGATGGGCGTCAATGTAGGCATTGATATTTCTGCACACTATCTAGGAAAGATGTTCGATGGTATTTGCCTGACCATGGGGGCCGGAGAACCCAGAGATTTGACGGTGTCCGGCCGAGGATATGACAATATCTTCTTTGCTATGGATTATTTAACAACACAAAATCGTCTTAACTCCGGCGAAAGCACCGACCCCAGTAAGCATATTTCGGTGCGGGGCAAAGATGTCATCGTCATTGGCGGCGGTGATACCGGAAGCGACTGTGTGGGAACGGCTCGACGCCGGGGTGCTAAATCAATTTCACAGATCGAGATTCTTCCTCAGCCCCCGCAGGATCGGCCACAGGACACCCCCTGGCCCATGTGGCCCCGTATGATGCGGACCTCCTCGTCACAGGAAGAGGGTTGCGACCGTCGCTGGAGCGTAATGACCAAGCAGATATCCGGCGTTGGAACGCGCGTCAGTCAATTGCACTGTTGCCAAGTCGAGTGGCAGAACAAGGACGGACGCTGGGAAATGCAGGAAATTGAAAATTCTGACTTCGATCTCAAAGCCGACATTGTCCTGCTGGCGATGGGGTTTGTCCATGTCGAACACGGCCCGCTGATTGAAAATCTGGGCGTTGAACTGGATAACCGGGGGAATGTGGTCGCTAATAACGGACAAACCAACAACCCCAAGGTCTTTGCAGCCGGTGACACCGTCAGCGGCGCATCGCTTGTTGTCCGTGCGATCAATGCCGGAAGAAAAACAGCCGAAGCAGTTGACCAATACCTTCGCACGCTGTAAAATAAGCCAAATGCATCTGTTAAGTTGATAAAGGGAAAATGCTATGCCCTTGCGAATTGCTTTGGCACAAATCAATACAATCGTCGGAGATATATCGGGCAATGTTGATGTCATTGCCCGCATGGTCAGCTCCGCTAAGGAAAAAAGCGTCGACCTCGTCGTCTTCCCTGAAATGTGCATCTGCGGGTATCCCCCGGAAGACCTTCTCCATAAGCCGAAGTTCCTTGACGATAACAAAACGGCTCTAAAGCATTTAGCCGCT
>NBLM01000083.1 GCA_002084585.1 Planctomycetales bacterium 4572_13
GCCCGTCGAACACGCCATCAGGATACCCAACAAGGCAACCCGTTTGATCGCTGATACTATTTGAAATCGTTTGGTAAAGCGTTTTTTTGTATTCATTTTTCCTGTCCTCAAGTAAAGATTATCTTGTCTGTTATCTGAAATCTTTCGGGGTGAACTGGGTTTCAAAACGAGTGCCGCCGAGACGCAGGGCGGCTAATTCCGCTTCGCCGACGCGACCGTGGATGAACTGCTGAACGACATCGTGCGGGTGGTTGCGAATATAGTCGGCGTCGCCGTCGGCGATGATGCGGCCGTTGTGCAGCATGATAATGCGGTCGCCGACTTTGTAGGCGCTTTTCATGTCGTGGGTAACAACCACACTGGTGGCGTTCATTTCCTCTTTCAACTTATTCACCAACTCGTTAATCACATCAGAGGTGATCGGATCCAACCCCGTTGTCGGCTCGTCGTATAAAATGATCTCCGGGTTCAGGGCAATCGCACGGGCCAGGGCGATGCGTTTTTTCTGGCCGCCGGACAGCGAGGCGGGGTAGTAGTTCTGGAACCCGTCCATGCCAACCAGAGCCAGCTTCTGTTTCACCATTTTGTCAAGTGCCTTATCGTCCGTAATTCGGTAGTGCTGACGCGCAGGAAAGGTAATATTTTCATAAACGGTCAGACTGTCGAACAAAGCACTCATCTGAAAACAGAAGCCGTACTTGGTGCGAATTTCGGCAAGCCGTTGTTCGTCGAGATCGTCGATCCGTTTGCCTTGGAAAAAGACCTTTCCGGCAGTTGGCCGCTCCAGCGCGATTAGGTGTTTCATAAAGACCGTCTTGCCACAGCCGGACGGACCGATAATGACAGTGGTTTTACCCTCTTCAATGGCCAGAGAGATATTGTCGAGTACCACGCCGCCGTTATATTGCTTGGTGAGATGGCGGGTTACAAGGATGCCGTCTTGGGGTTGAACCGATTTTCGTGCCACAGAGCTTTTCCTTTATAACAACGGTTTCACCGTCCAGAAACTTTTGTAGACTGCATCAAAGACAATTGTAAAGACATAGTTCAGGAATAGGATCGACATAAACGAGCCGACAAACGCCTCGGTGCAGGCCTCGCCGACGCCTTGGGCACCTTCGCGGCAGTTAAAGCCCTTATAACAACTGATGGTCGCGATGGCCCCGCCGAAAAAGAACCCTTTCAGGATGCCTGTCGTAATGTCCCACATCTCTACGCCGGCAGCGCTGTAACTCCAATAGGCCCCGGCGTTGATCTTGAGCTGGAAGACGCTGACAAAAAAACCACCCAGGATACCCACCAGATCTGCATAGATAATTAGAAGAGGTGTCAGCAGCAGGCACGCCAGGACTCGTGGAGCCACGAGGTAGCGGATCGGGTCGGTTCCCATACTCCGGACGGCGGAAATCTGCTCGGTTACATTCATCGTCCCCAGTTCAGCAGTCAGGGCACCGCCAACGCGGCCGGCCAGCATGATCGCCGCCAGCACCGGACCCAGTTCCCGAATAACCGCCTTATTGATCAGGACACCCATTCGTTCCTCCAACCCCATGTGGGCAAGCTGGTCGTAGGATTGCAGGGCCAGAATCATCCCGACGAATGCGCCTGTGGCCATCACAACGGGGACGGACTTAACCCCAATGGTGTACATCTGTGTCAGGATTCGAGGATATGCCTTTGGCCTGAGAAGTGTTCGGGCCATCGCGGCGTGCGCTGCCCAAGCAAACCGAGCAAATCGCCCAGTGTTCCCCACGATCCTGATAACATTCCGGCCCAATTGTTCAATCATATTTACTGCCGCGGTTTCTATAATTAATTAGGTGTATTTGTTATTATTAAACGCCCGCACCGATTTTAGCGGAGGCCATTATAACCCCATCGGTTCCTAAAAGACAAGAACTTAAACCCGAGATTCAGGAGTTGCCATAGTGAGTATGTTTAAGGAAACACGCACCGGCAATGGCTATAAGCTGAATCAGTATGATTATCACGAAAATGATTCTGAATGTGCGTTTTTTGGTTTTGTGCCGAAAGGTAATTTGTGCACCAAAAGCGGCGGGACTGCCACCCGCTAACGCCAGCAGATGCAGCATACTTTCCGGAATGCGGGAACGCCCTTTAACCGCCCGCCGTTTGTCGGACCCATACGACACAAAGGTTGTCAGGTTTATGCCGACAAAGTAGGCATAAAGAAGAAGAATCTCCTGAACGCGTACCAGCAGAAAAGATACTGCCACGACAACAACCACCGCAAGGGTCAGAAATAATAGTTTGGGCCTGTGTCTCGTCATACCATTGATCTTATCGGTCGCAGGACAGGGCAAACTCAAGTCAAAGAAAAACGAACCTCTTTCATACGATTAGTCTCTAAACAGTTCGAGATGGCGACCGAATCGTTGTTTGCCACCTCTGATGAGCACATCGACGATGTCCTGAACAGGTGGCTCCAAATCGCCTTTTTCAGCCAGTTGCTTCGCCCGTTCCAGGATGGGACCGTTATTTCGCCAGATATATTTAAATGCCCTGAACACTTCTTTCTGCTGATCCGGCGTCAGCCCCGCGCGCGCCAGCCCTCGTTTATTGACCGCGCGAACCTCCATCGGATAATGGCCGCTGACGATCACGAACGGCGGAACATCGTGGTTGATCCCCGTTAAACCGGCCGCATAACACCATTTGCCAATCGTAACAAACTGATGAATCAACACATTGCCCGCAAGCCAAACACCCATTTCGAGCTTACAATGGCCGGACACCTGAGTCGCGTTGCTGATGATAATTTCATCTTCGAGTACACAGTCATGTCCCAGATGCACATTGATCATCAATAGATTGCCGTTACCAATAATCGTATTTTCATTCGGGAACATGCTTGGATGCACGGTTACATATTCACGGAGAACATTGTTATCACCAATCTGCAGACCGCCCATTTTGGTATCGTCGTCAAAGCCAAGAATCTGCGGCGGACGGCCAATAACAGCACCGGCCAAGACACGATTCCCCACCCCCATCTTGACATTCTTGCCGATGACCACATGTGTATCGAGCACGGTATTGTCTCCGACCACAGCACCGTCATCCACCACGGTATAAGGACCAATTGTTACATTCGAGCCAATCTGTGCGCTCGATGCAATCACAGCCGTCGGATGAATCTTTTCACTCATAGTGTTCGTGTGCCTTTCGTTAAATATAATATCGAAAATTGTAAATCGAAAATAGACCTCTATATCTTCTATAATACTTCGTCGTCAACCAACATGAATTTCAGCTGGGCTTCGGCGACAATGTCGTCGCCCACCATCGCCGTACAGTTACATTTTGCCGCCCGACTGCGAACCTTATCGGCCTCGGCTATCAGGATCAACTGGTCGCCCGGCACCACGGATTTACGGATTTTAACCCCGTCCATCGTCAGCAGCACCGCCAGTTTACCCGTATGCTCCAGTTTCTGAGCAAATAACAATCCCGACACCTGTGCCAACGCCTCGACGATCAGCACCCCCGGCATCACCGGTGTTCCGGGAAAATGTCCCTGAAAAAAGTGCTCGTTAAAAGTTACATTTTTGATCCCTTTGATCCGGCGATCGGCTACAATCTCAATGACCTTGTCCACCAGCAAAAACGGGTAACGATGCGGCAGGATTCGCTGGATGCGCTTGATATCCAGGATCGGCTTTCCCAGCAGTACTTTTTCCTTCTCAGCTTTTCGATGCGACTCAACAATCCGTGTTACCAGTTTCTGGTTCAGGGCGTGACCGGACTTATAAGCGACAATGCGGCCTTGAATGGGACGCCCCGCCAAACGCAAATCGCCGATCAGGTCAACCACCTTGTGGCGAACACATTCGTCGGGATAGCGAAAACTGTTTTTGATCGGGCCGTCCGAATTGATGACAAGAATATCCTTGGGTCCCAGATGAGATCCGATGCCCGCCGCCTGCATCTGAAGGGCCTCCGCTTCCAACACAAAAGTCCGGGCGCGGGCAAGATTTTCGACATAATTTTCCTCGTTCAACTGGCAGGAATAAATCTGCCGCCCAATGCCGGTGTGTTCGGTATAGTCCAGATCGTAGGTGATATTAAGCCCACCCTCATTCGATGGAAGCGCATAGATGGACTTATCGTCCTCAGTAATGCAAATGGATTCTGAAATAACGATCGGATGCTGCTCTGCGGTCTGGATATCAATACCGCATTTTTTCAGTGTAACAAAAAACTCATGACTGCTGCCGTCAAGCCCGGGGAGTTCTTCGGCATCCAGTTCGATGGCGACATTGTCAATATCCAGCGCGGCGATCGCGGCTAAACAGTGTTCCGAGGTTTCAATATAGACCTCGCCACTGCCGAGCGCGGTGCGCCGGTCGCGGTGAACGATGTTTTCGGGACAAACCTTGATGGAAACCACAGGGTCCAAATCCGTGCGTACAAAGACAACACCTGCGTCCGGCAACGCTGGCTTGAACAGGACTTTCACACCCTTGCCACCAAAAAGTCCCTTACCGGACAATCGGGCTTCAGTTTTTATTGTCTTTTGTTGATTCAAGCTTTTTTACTTTCTTGCCAAGTTGCCTGACTTCTTTTGCCAATTCAGGAAGATTTCGATAAACACTTTTACTTTTCAATTCTTTTCTCAACTCACGCGCTGGCAAGCCCAACACTGTCTGCCCGGGTTCAATTTTGCCGGTGGCGACAGATTGCGCCCCGAGGACAGCGCCGTCGCCGATTTCAACATGGTCGGACGACCCGGACGCGCCGGCGAACACAACGCCGTTCCCAACTTTCGTGCTTCCGGAAATACCCACATGGCCAGCCATCAGACAGCACTTACCAGTGTGTACATTATGGGCGATTTGGACGAGATTATCAACCTTTGTTCCGGCCCCGATGACCGTATTGCCGAATTTGGCTCGGTCAACACAGCTATTAGCACCGATTTCGACGCCGTCTTCGAGGATGACGCCGCCGTTATGGGGAATAAGCCGATGCTGTCCATCGATAAATGAATAGCCAAAACCCACCGAGCCGATTGTAGAATTAGACTGAAGAACGCAAAAATTACTGATCTGACAATTATGATAAACGGACACATTACTATCCAACCGACACTGGGAACCGATCTCGGTATTCTCGCCGACAGAGCAGTTTGGGCCGATAGTCGTGCCGGGGCCGATTTTGACGCCATGACCGATATAGGTCCCCGGCCCGACAGCAACCGTCTTGTCCAACTCAGCGGTCGGCTCAATAACAGCCGTCGAATGAATACCCTCGGTCGTTGTCAACTTTGGCGCAAATAACTCCAATGCCGCGATCAATGCGGCATTAACATTTTCGACCACCAATTGTGCCATGTCGCAGTCGTCCACCGGCTCGGAAACCAGCACTCCGGCCGCGGCACTTTGGCCGAGTGATTTGGCATATTTCGCCGATGTCAAAAAGCACAGCTCACTCCCATCAGCGTCCGTAATGGTATTAACGCCGGTAATATCCCGTTGACCCTCACCGATCAGCCGTGCTTGAAGTTTTGCCGCAATGTCAGATAACAGCATCCTTTGACTCCGAACTACGAACTAATTTGTTTTATCCATCGCCGCGAGGACTTCGTCTGTCAGATCATATTGACTATTATGATAGAGCAGTTTCCGGGTTTTCACCGTCAGCATAAAATCCTGCAAACTCGGCGACGGCAAAAGCAGGGACTCATCCGCTATGATCATATCCAATCCCTTATCTTTCGCGACATCGGCGACGACCTTGAGTAATTGCTGGTAAAGTTCTTCAGTCCACCGCTGCATCTCAAAGGTTACTTTGTCCTGATAAAACTTATTTTTGGCTTCCAGCATCGCACCCTTTTCAATCATCTCCTGTCGCAACTTGAGAAAGTCCTCAGTGCCGGGCGTCCGCAACTTCAGGTTGGCCTGAATCGCCTCAAATTCCGTTCTCATTTGATTGAACCGATTTTTCGTATCGGTTTGCTCCTGCTGCATTTTTTCCTGCCACTGCTTATTTCGGGCGCTTTCTTCAAGCACTTGGGTTACATTCACCACGCCAATCTTCGCTGGCTTAACCGCCGAGTCCGCATTCAGTTGTCCCTGTTGATAAGCACCCAGTAATACCAGAAGTGCTGCCCCTGCTGCCAAAACAGTTGTCTTTGCATTCTTCATCGTGATTCCTTTCTTATTGCCGTAAATTGTTTTGCCTAATTCTAAATCCAAAGTTAGGAATATAAAAAACATACATTTCTATCTACTCTATATTCCTACATTCCTGACATGGAACGACCCTTGTCAACTGTTTTTTTTGGTGCTATTCATTTCATTTTTTATAGACGCTTAAAGCGTGGGCTGCTTCGACAATGAATCAGTCTGATATTCGT
>NBLM01000084.1 GCA_002084585.1 Planctomycetales bacterium 4572_13
GGGCAAACGCTCGTATGGCTTGTCGCCAGTTCGCCGATATTGACAAAATGCAGTCAGAGATAGATAATCTATGGACGGATTTTACAAGTAAATAAACCCCAAAGCGGTCTTTGGCTCTTTGAAACGAAAAGATTTTAAAATAGCCGTTTTTGGGCTTAGATAGCGGCTAAGTGAACTGACTTAGCGACTAAGTAAGCTGACTTAGCCATTTTTCAGCGTGATATGTGACAAAGTGAACTGACTTAGCGACTAAGTGAATTGACTTAACGACAAAGTGAACTGACTTAGCCGTTTTTCAGCGTGATATGCGACAAAGTGAACTGACTTAGCGACAAAGTAAATTGACTTAATGACAAAGTAAGTTGACTTAGCGGTGATGAAAACGACAAAACCGTGTTTTTAGTGTAAAAACGAGGTCAGATGGCCAGAAGACGGTTTCTGAAATCTGATAACCAATAACCGATAACTATATTAAGGAAAGCGAACGATGAAGATATTGATATTAACAGATATGGAAGGTGTGGCGGGGGTTTTGAATCATGACGGCTGGGTGATACCGGAAGGACGATTCTACGACAAGGGGCTACGGCTGCTGACCGGAGAAGTCAACGCTGCTGTTGATGGGTTCTTTGCCGCCGGTGCTGATGAGGTTGTGGTTCGAGATGGCCACGGATTTGGCGGGATCGATCCTGAACTTCTCGATGAGAGGGCATTGCTTAGCCGAGGTCCGGCTGAACAAGGTTTTCCGTGTGTTATACATGACACTTATGATGCGGTAGCTGTTGTCGGCCAGCACGCCAAGGCGGGCACTCCGTATTCACATATTACCCATACGCAATGGTTCAACTTTATCAACATCGATGTCAACGGCATATCAATTGGCGAATATGGGCAAGTGTCCTTATGTGCGATGGAACTTGGCATTCCGACGATTTTGGCGTGCGGCGAGGAGGCGTTGTGCAAAGAGGCTCAGGCTTTGACGCCGGGTGTTGTAACGGTTTCGGGCAAACGCGGACTGATGGCCGATGGTCTCGATGAGTTGGATACCGATGCGTATCGGGTAGCCAAGCTGGGTGCATTGCATAAATCGCCTGCCGTGGTTCGCCGGCTTATCGGCCAAGGTGCAAAGGCAGCACTTGAGAAGTTAAAGAAAACACCGGAGGCCTTCAAGTATCCGGCACTGACAGCCCCGTACAAACGAACTATCCGGTATCGGCAGGAAGGCGATAAGGCGGCATACGAGGCTGTCGTTGAACATCCAAACAGTTTCATATCGTTGATGAATATACCGTTTTGAGATAACAAAATGGAAAACAGAAAATACAGGGAAAATATAGCAATGTTCATTACAACTTTTCAGGCCGATGTAACGCCGCCGATTGGTTCACCTCTGTGCGGTGGACTGGTAAAGCCGGCAGTTAAAATTGTCGATCCGCTCAGTGCGCGCGGAATCATATTGTTTACTGATGAGCAGCCGATAGTGCTTTGTGCGGTTGATTGGTGTGGGATTTGTGATGAATCTCACGATTTATGGAGAGAGTCTATTGCCGAGGCGGCCAAAACCACACGCGACCGGGTTACTGTCCATACGCTTCACCCTCACGATGCGCCCTGGACAAATCGTTCATTGGCAAATTATCTCAAAAAAGAAGATGTCGTATTCAGCAAAGATATACACTCCAAAGATATGCGTTTCGAAAATGAGGTTATTGAGCGGGTGGCGTCAACCGTTCGCCGGTCGCTCGCTTCACGGCAGCCAGTGAGCCATTTATCAATGGGCCGGGCTAAAGTCGAGAAGTTCGCATCCAATCGTCTCATTTTGGGTAAAGACGGTAAGATCGAGCATGGCCGTGCCAGTTCTTGCCAAGACGAGCATATTCGGGCGATGGATGAGGGGCTTATTGATCCGTTCGTCCGCTCCGTCGGATTTTGGAACGAAGAAAAGCCGCTGGTTTCATTGACCTGGTATGCGTCACATCCTCAGAGTTTTTATAATCGCGGCGCTGTCAGCTATGACACGGTCGGGCTGGCAAGGGGCTTGCGAGAAGCAACAGTGCCCGGTGTTGATCATATTCATTTCTGCGGAGCCGGAGCCAATATTGCCGCGGGAAAATATAATGACGGATTACCGATTAACCGGTTCAAACTGGCGGGGCGTTTGGCAGCAGGCATGGAAAATGCGTGGGAAAGTTCAGTGAAAATTCCCATTCGTTCTAAGGATGTAAAATGGAAGATAAAGACGATCGCTTTGCCGCTATCGTCGCATATCGCAGAGAACAGTGAGGGTATAAAAGCTGTGATGAACGATGAGACCGTTCCGGTTACAAAGCGAATGCTTGCCGCCTGGCAACTTGGATATAAAGAAATGCTACTGGCAGGACGGAAAGTTAGCGTAAGCTGTTTGAAGCTCGGGCCTGCTTATTTACTTCATTTTCCGGGAGAAATGTTTGTGCAGTATCAGCTTGCAGCACAAGCGATGCGCCCTGACGAGATGGTATGTCTCGCTGCTTACGGTGATCTTGGCATCGGGTATGTCGGAACGAAAAAGTCTTACGAACAAGGCGGTTATGAATGCAGCACAGAAATTGCGAAGGTCGCGCCGGAAGTGGAAGAAGTATTGCTCAATGCGATGCGGGAAATATTGGATTAAATAATGGATATTGAACTGATATTTTTTACATGGGTTATTGTAGATGCCTGCGTTAAAAAATGTTGCACTGATGAATATCTCATATTAGCCCCGCAGTCGAAAATATAAAAGAGGAAACTTTTACTATGAACAACCTGACAAATAAATATGGCTCATTTCAGGAAGGCGCAAAGCGATTGCAAGCGGCGACCAGCGGTGTTCCTGACCGTATCCCGGTTTATGCCGCGATGCATGATTTTGCAAGGCATGAATTCAAGCTCAGCTCAAAGGATTTCTATTTCAAGCCGGATGTCTTTGTGCTTGCTCTTTTGGACACTCATCTGAAGTACGGCATTGATGTGGCAACAATCGGTTATGACACATACAACATTGAAGCTGGTGCGTTGGGGCAGGAGATAGCCTTCAATGAAGATTCTGTCCCTTCGGCGAAAGAGCCTATAATTAATACCCCCGATGACTTGAAAAAGATAAAGACCCCTGATTTCAGTTCTGATGGGAGGTTCCCTTTTGTAAATGGTATAAACACTTTGTTTCAGGAATTGACAGGACTTACGCCTGTTATAAAATATTGTGCGCCGTTCAGTCTGGCGGCGAATCTGCGTGGCATTGAAAATCTGATTATGGATATGTACATCAATCCTGATTTTGCCCGGGAACTTTTAACAACTTTAACTGAAGATGTTATTGCGCCGTGGATATGTTATCAGCAAAAGTTATTTCCTGATGCGAAATCAATATGCGGCGCCGATGCCTACGCTTCCCCGCCGATTCTTAGTCCATCGTTTTTAGCTGAATGGGCTTTGCCACCTATCGTAAGGCTTAGAGAGTTGTGCGGCGAAGGTGTTTATGTGCCGAACTGGGTTGGAGACAGTTGCTTTGCTGATCCGGAAGAAATGTTCAGTTGTAAATTACAGGCTTGCCCCAAATTTCTGGAAGGGCAGGACCCTGATGTGGAAAAAATAGGGCCGGAGAAATACAAAGAGTATGCCGAAAAATATAATGTGCCTCTGGTATTGGGGATTGGTTCAAAATTTCTCGCCCAAGCCAGCCAGGAAGAAGTAGTTGACCGGGTGCAAAATTATATTGATATTGGTGGCAGGGGCGGGTGTTTTGCCCTATATTTATGCGGACTGGCGAAAACAACACCGCCTGAAAATATAAGAGCAGTTATTAAAACAATTACGGGGTATTCATCCTAAAGATGAAATAAACAGAAGGAGATCAAACCATGCTAATCGATATACATACACATTGTCATTTGAAGCGGGCTTCGGACATCGTTCGGCAGTCGAATAAAGAAACTTGGCCTACGCCCGAACAATTAATACAAATGATGGATAATAACGGTATCGACAAGTCGGTCATTCTGGGGTGCGTAAGCCCTGAATGGCGATGGACTCTTGTTATTCCTGAAGAGATTCTTGAAATATGCAGACGGCGGACTTCGTGCCATTGCTGAAAACCTACAAGAAACTTGGATGCAAAGGGGTTGGCGAATATTTCCCGAACATTCCGTTTGATGATCCTTTGAATATGAACTTTTTTCGTCAGGTGGAGAGTGTCGGATTGCCGCTTACTTTTCATATTGCTCCGGAAATTGAAGGACACTACGGCGTGTACGATGAGCCGGGCCTGCCTCGTCTGGATAAAGTGCTTCAGGCCTGCCCCGACCTTATATTACTAGCGCATTCAGCGGCATTCTGGTCGGAGATCAGCTCAAATATAACGGCTGATGAGCGTAATGGCTATCCACAGGGGAAAGTGCAACCGGGCCGGGTGGTGGAGTTGATGCAAAAATACCCGAATCTCCACGGAGATATGTCGGCTGGCAGTGGCTTTAATGCAATCAGCCGTGATCCTGAATTTGGATATCAATTTATGGAGGAGTTTCAGGATAGACTCTATTTCGGGACAGATATTACCGGCAATTTTCAAGAAACGCCGATAGTTGAATACTTCAGAAAACTGAGGGAAGAAAAGCTGATTTCAACCGAGGCGTATGAAAAAATAACATGGAAAAATGCGGTTGAGTTATTGGATATTTCAATATAAATAGGGAATGTGATATACTTTCATAACAACCGGTACTGAAAACAGAAGCAGACCGATATTAAAAAAAGAATGGATTAAAAATGTTTTTTGCAAACAAACAAAAAAAAATCGAAACACAAATAGCCCAGTACAATGAACAGATTTCAACCTGCTTAGATAAATTCAGGCAAGCCATTGGGCAGTACTGTAAAAATCCCGACCGGGATGCCATAAAAAGCAGGTTTGATGATGTACACAAGTCAGAAAGTTTAGCGGATGATATTCGTCGGGATATTGAGGTTATGATGTATTCCAAATCCTTATTCCCGGAGTCCCGCGGAGATATACTTGGCCTGCTTGAAGCTATGGACAAGGTGCCGAACCAAACTGAAGCCGTTGTACATATGATATGGAATCAGCGTATCTCGATTCCCAAAGAGTTGTCTTCTGAAGTACTTGGTCTTGTTGAAGTGTGCTGCCGGTGTGTTGAGGCACTGTTGGAAGCGGCAGGAAAATTGTTCACAAACTTTACAAATGCAACTGTTGCAGTGGGCAAAATAGATGAATTGGAAAGTGAAGCAGATCGTGTAGAGGCAGCAATTATTGAGAAAATCTTTTCAGGACAAATGGATTCCATCGACAAAATCCTGCTGCGTGATATGGTTAAATCTATTTCCGCTATCAGTGACAGGGCTGAAAATGCCGGCGACCGTATTCGTATCACGGTAGCCAAAAGGAGTGTTTGACATGTTGCCTTTGACAGGTGGTTTATATTTAGGATGGGCACTCGGTGCTAACGATGCGGCGAATGTTTTCGGAACGGCGGTTGCTTCGCGTATTATTACTTTCAGAAAGGCCGGCATACTTTGTTCTGTTTCAATAATCCTCGGAGCAATGCTTCAGGGTACAGCCGGGATACATACTCTCAGCGGCCTTACGGAACAAACGGCAAGGACGCTGATAATCGTTTCTGTATCAGCGGCGTTTACCGTAACACTTATGACGATGAAGTCTTTGCCTATCAGCACTTCCCAAGCCATTGTAGGGGCCATAGCGGGCCTGGGTCTGGCTACTGACAATATGCACTGGGCAGGGTTGATAAAAGTAATTGCTTGCTGGATAGCCACACCGATAGGGGCAATGTTTTTCTCCTGTATTATTTATAAATTGCTTAGCGTATTGATTAAGTATATTCCGATGAGCATACTGACCCGTGACAAAATCCTGTGGGGAGGTTTGCTTGTCGTGGGTACTTACGGTTCGTATGCCTTAGGTGCTAACAATGTCGCAAATGCTACGGGAATATTTTCCGGTCAGTTCGCGGGTGTATCAGACGGCCAATTGGCACTTTTTGGCGGGATTGCGATTGCCATCGGAGTTTTGACATACAGCAAGCGGATTATGATGACCGTGGGTTCAGGGATTATGCCGCTGGATGCCTTCACCGCATTTACAGCAGTTGCATCAATGGCTGTTACGGTTCATATTTTTGCGGTGATAGGTGTACCGGTCAGCACCAGCCAGGCGATTGTTGGCTCGATAATTGGTATCGGTTTGATCAGAGGTACCCACGCTATTAAATTTGGAGTTTTGCGTAATATAATGATCGGCTGGCTGCTTACACCAGTGATTTCATTGATATTAGCCGCCGCAGGATATGCGATTTTGTAAATAACGAAAGAACAGGGCGTGTTGTGCCCGTCAGTCAGAATACAAATCAGGGAGCATGATGAAAGTAATTGTAGCACTTGACTCATTCAAAGGCACCTTAAGTGCTGTTGAAGCCTGTAAGATTGTTTCAATGGCCTTAGAGGAGTTACGGCCAGATGTTGAAGTAATTCTAAAACCTATGGCTGATGGCGGAGAGGGAACTGCTTTAGCAATGATGGCAGCCAGAAATGGCGAATGGATTTCCAAAAAAGTGACGGGGCCGTTGCCCGATATGGAAGTTGATGCTGGCTTTGTATGGTTTGAAAATAATAAAACAGCCCTTGTTGAAATGGCAATCGCAAATGGACTTCCGTTGCTGTCGAAAAAAGAACAAAATCCACTGAATACAAGCACTTATGGAACTGGAGAACTTATCAAAGCGGCCATTGAATATGGAGCCAGGAAAATACTTCTTGCTATGGGTGGCAGTGCCACAGTGGATGGTGGTGTTGGTGCTGCAATGGCATTGGGCTGGCAATTTCTTGATGAAAAGGGTGGGGCTATTTTAGATGGCGGGGCAGCTCTTGGTCAACTATCTAAAATTATCAAGCCCAGAGTTTTAAATTTGCCTCCGATCGAAGTTCTTAGTGATGTTGACAATCCTCTGTGCGGTCGATACGGTGCAGCAGTAACTTATGGTCCACAAAAAGGTGCGACCCCGGAGATGGTTGAGCAACTTGAAAATAATATTTTGCGTTTATCTGAAATTGTCAAAAAGCAACTAAACAAGGACATTAAAAACATTCCTGGTGCCGGTGCAGCAGGGGGTCTTGCTGCCGGTGCGATTGCTTTTATGGATGCATCTGTTGTTTTGGGTATAGATACGATAATGGCTCAAAATAATATATTTCATGAGCTTAAGGATGCTGATTGGATTATTACTGGTGAGGGATCATTTGACCAACAGTCATTAAGAGGTAAGGTTGTTTCTGGTATTGTAAAAGCAGCGTCAAATACGAACGCGAAAGTTGCCGTTATGGCTGGCCAATCTTTTGTGCCGGAAGACGAATATAAAAAATTTGGAATAGCTGTTGTGGCTTCATGCAAAAATGATGACATGTCCTTAGATTACGCATTAAACAATCCGCACAGATGTCTTGCATCAGCAGCAAGAGAATTAATTGCAACTTTTATAAAATAATGGATGTTTATACTGTGGATTGATAAAGGTTTTCGATACCACAAGAAATTCTTGAACTTGCATCAGAAGGAGATGTTAAATGAAAGCTCTGGTTAAAACTAAACCGCAGGAAGGCCTGTGGCTTGAAGATGTGCCGGTTCCAGAGATTGGCATAAATGATGTATTGATAAAAATACTCAAGACGAGTATTTGCGGTACGGATGTCCATATCTGGAACTGGGACAAATGGTCGCAGAAAACCATTCCTGTACCTATGACGGTGGGGCATGAATTTGTCGGTGTTATCGAGGAGATAGGTTCAAATGTCCACGATTACAGGAAAGGCGATTTGGTAAGCGGTGAGGGTCATATTGTTTGCGGTCGCTGTCGCAACTGTCTTGCAGGTCGCCGTCATCTATGCCCTCACACAAAAGGGGTAGGCGTAAATCGGGAAGGTGCTTTTGCTGAATATCTGGCCATTCCGGTCAGCAATGTCTGGCCGGCAGATGAAAATATTCCACTTGAGGTGTTAAGCTGTTTTGACCCGCTGGGCAACGCCGCTCATACCGCACTGTCATTTGATCTGCTCGGTGAGGACATACTTATTACAGGGGCAGGGCCGATAGGTATTATGGCCACCGCCATCGCAAGGCACTGCAAGGCCCGTCATATTGTCGTTACGGATATTAATCCATATCGGCTGGAACTGGCTAAACAAATGGGGGCGACACTGGCACTTGATGTGCGAAATGAATCAGTCTCTGATGCCGGAAAAACTCTTGGAATGCTTGAGGGTTTTGATGTTGGTATGGAAATGTCAGGCAATCCGCAGGCGTTTAGGGATATGCTTGCCAATATGTGTCACGGCGGCAAAATTGCGATGCTGGGCATATTGCCCAAATCTGAAATAGACTGGAACGCCGTCGTGTTCGACAGTCTGACGATTAAAGGTATCTATGGCAGAGAGATGTATGAGACCTGGTATAAGATGACGATGATGATACAGTGTGGGCTGGACATAACGCCGATTATTACGCACCGGTTCCATTATACCGAGTTTAAAAAGGCCTTTGAAATAATGAAGTTGGGCAACTCCGGGAAAATAATATTAGACTGGTCAGAAAAGTAAGGATTCTTGAAATGTTTAAATCGTTTAAAAGATATATAGAAGCTCAGTTAGATGAAATTCGCAGTGGCGGGCTTTATAAAGAGGAGAGAATAATTATCTCTCCGCAAAATGCAAAAATTAAGGTGGCCGGCGGCGATGAAGTCCTCAATTTCTGTGCCAATAATTATCTTGGTTTGGCTAACGATTCTCGTTTGATTGCAGCCGCCAAGCAAAGCTATGACAAGTGGGGCTTTGGTTTAAGTTCGGTAAGGTTTATCTGCGGCACACAGCAATTGCATAAGCAGCTTGAAGCGAAGCTTTCTGAGTTCCTCGGCAGCGAAGATACGATTTTATACAGTTCGTGCTTTGATGCTAACGGCGGGCTTTTTGAAACGCTGCTTGGCCCTGAAGATGCTGTCATAAGTGATGAGCTTAATCACGCCAGTATTATTGATGGAATTCGTTTGTGTAAAGCCAAACGGTTTCGGTTCAAAAACTGTGATATGGCTGATTTGGAGACCAAGCTGATTGAATCGCAGGATTGCCCTAAGCGTTTGATAGCTACTGACGGTGTCTTTTCAATGGATGGTACTATTGCTCGTCTGGATAAAATATGTGATTTGGCCGACAAATACGATGCGGTTGTGATGGTTGATGATTCTCACGCTACCGGTTTCATTGGCCAAAAGGGTCGCGGCACGCACGAATATCGTGGTGTTATCGACAGAGTGGATATATTGACAGGCACCTTCGGCAAAGCCCTCGGCGGTGCTTCGGGCGGTTATACATCGGGCAGAAAAGAGATAGTAGAGCTTCTTCGCCAAAGAAGCAGGCCATATTTGTTTTCAAATACACTGGCCCCAGCGGTGGCGGCAACAACATTAAAAGTATTAGATATAATTTTGGAAACCACCGAACTCAGAGATAAGCTGGAAAATAATACCCGCTATTTTCGTGAAAAAATAAAGCAGGCCGGTTTTGATATTCCTGATGGAGACCATCCAATTGTTCCAATTATGCTCGGAGATGCGGAATTGGCAACTAAGATGGCCGAAAGACTCCTCTCTGAGGGAGTATATGTTGTCGGGTTCAGTTACCCGGTCGTTCCAAAGGGCAAGGCAAGGATACGCGTGCAGATTTCCGCAGCTCATAGTAAGGAAAATTTAGATTTTGCTATTCAAAAGTTTGTTGCCGTAAAGAGTGAATTAACTTAAACTAAGCCTGCGTTTCGAATTATAAAAAAATGGAGATATAAATGCCTTCTCAAAAATGTGATCCAATTGAATTTCTAATCAAACATACCGTTGATATTCGGGATGAGCAAATCCCGGCTGAGGTGATGAATAAATCGCAGGAACTGTTTCAGGATACATTAGCTTGTATTCTCGCAGGTTCCACATCGCAAGGGATTAAACCGCTGTTTGATACTACCCAGCTTTGGGGAGGCAATAAACAGGCTACGGTACTGGGTTTTTCTGAGCAGACAAGTGTTCCTTTTGCTGCGATGGTCAATTCGGCAATGGGACATGCCAGAGATTTTGATGACACACATGACAAGGCACTCAACCACGGATGTGTTACACTGGTTCCGGCGATATTGGCTTTAGCGGAGTTTCTTTCTTCTCCAGAAATGGTCTTGCTTATTCTCAGGTACACGGCAATAGGCAGGCATTGGTTGACGGAAAGTTGGCAAAACGGATGCAACCGGGATTCAGTGCTTTTGCCGGCGTACAGTCTTTGTTTATGGCGTTGAATGGGATTAGCGGTGCAAGAAATATTTTGCAGGGGGTTTTCGGTATATCGCAGCTCTATGCAGATTCAAATATCGACCTCGAGTGCATTACAAATAATCTGGGAACCAGTTTTGAAACTTCAAATATCAGTATTAAGCCTTATCCAAGCTGTCGCTGTACTCATGCGGTGATTGATGCGGCACTGAAGATAAAAAAAGAACGCGAATTTGAAATTTTAGATATTGTCAGTGGCGAAATATCACTTCCACCAGCATCTATGGGTCAGGTGGGCAATCGGTTCAAACTTCGTGACAATCCGACGGTAGATGCCCAATTCAGCGCTCAATACACCGCAGCTATCAGTTTTATAAAAGGCAAGCCGGCGTTAAGAGATTTTGAGGTCGAAGTCGTATCTTCTGCCGACAATGTGATCGCCTTGGCTGGGCGTTTCAAAACAGTTGAATTCCGGCAGGACACACGGGAGATGACTCCGATCGAGATGAAAATAAAACTTACCGATGGCAGAGTTTTTAAAGCTTGTATTGCTGATGCTCTGGGTTCTCCGACTAATCCAATGTCTCAGGAGGACGCCCTGTTTAAGTTTAACGACTGTCTGGATCATTGCGTAAAACAATATACGCCGAAGCAAAAAGAGGGGTTGCTCAAAATGACCGGAAACCTGTTGGGTATTGATGATATTTCTAAACTGTTTAATTGTTTATAAGGATTCTTTGATGGAAGTTGATTTATTAAATATATTGCTTTTGGCTGGAATAATCTGTTTCTCAAGTATGATACAGAGCGCTGTAGGTTTTGGGATTGCTCTGTTTGCGACTCCTCTTCTTCTTCAGATGGGGATTCCTTTGCCTTCTGTTATAATTATAATGTTAGTATGTTCAATGTTTCAGTCTGCTATGGGCATTTTCAGACTTCGTCAGCCTATGCAATGGAAACTCTCATCAATAGCGGTTCTTGTCCGCATAATAGGTATTATCAGCGGTATTTTCATTCTAAAATTTTTGCTTGTTACAAATGTAGATAACATCAAAATGATTGTTGGTTATATTCTTTGTTTGTCAGTTGTGCTTCAACTGTTTTGCAAACAGCATCCTGTTGAAAAACTTCACTGGGGCTGGGGAGGATTGGCTTTTACTGCCAGCGGTTTATTAGCCGGAGTTTGCGGAATGGGTGGTCCGCCGCTCATCTTGTGGGTAATGGCCCATGACTGGTCAACAAAAAAAATTAGAAGTTTCATGTTCGGACTACTCATTGCTTCAGCAATTTTTCAAATAATACTGATGCGTTTTTTTTTCGGTGATGTTATTTATAAAGATATACTGATCGGGGTTTGCCTTGCCCCGGTTATTTATTTAGGGGTACACATTGGACTTCCATTAGGCCACAAAATGTCAAAAACAACTCTTCGTCGTGTTGCATATGTTATTCTTTTGGGAATAGCAATTGCGTCAATCATATAAATTGTAAAAGAAGGAAACTGAAAAATGAAAATCGGAATACCTAAAGAGGTTAAAGTCAAGGAAAACAGGGTTTCCTGTACACCTAACGGAGTTCACCAACTTGTTAAGTCGGGACATAAAGTATATATTGAAGCCAATGCTGGCCAGGGGTCTGGATTTTCCAATCAGCAGTATGAACAGGCGGGTGGGATAATTGTTCCCTGTGCTGGCGACGCATGGGACGCGGATATGGTAATTAAAGTCAAGGAACCCATTGAGCCGGAATATAAATTTTTCCGTAAGGATTTGCTGCTTTTTACTTATCTTCATCTGGCGGCAGAAAAACCTCTAACAGAAGCACTTTGCAGGTCAGGAGTAACTGGTGTCGCTTATGAAACAGTTCAGATCGGCAATCGTCTGCCTTTGTTAGAGCCGATGAGTGAAATTGCCGGCAGGATGAGTACGCTTATGGGTTGCTATTATCTTGCCAAACCACACGGCGGAAAAGGCGTTCTTCTTGGCGGGATACCGGGAGTTCCCATTGGCAATGTCTTGGTAATAGGCGGAGGCACGGCAGGTTTAAACGCCGCCAGAGTGGCAGCCGGTATAGGTGCCGATGTTACCCTGTTGGAAGTTGATATTGATAAGATGCACTTTATAGATATTTCTATGCATGGCTCCATTCGAACGATTTACTCCAACGAAGATGCTTTGCTTGAAAAACTTCCTGAGGTTGATTTACTGATAGGCGCGGTTTTAATTCCCGGTGCCAAGGCTCCCAAATTGATTAAACGGGAATTCCTTAAACGGATGAGGCCGGGTACTGTTTTTGTTGATATTGCTATTGACCAGGGCGGGTGTGCCGAGACATCAAAAGCTACTACCCACGATGCCCCCATTTACTTTGAAGAGGACATTTTGCATTATTGCGTCGCTAATATGCCCGGTGCTTATGCCAGGACATCGACACAGGCATTGACCAATAGCACTCTGCCTTATGCTGTTAAACTTGCAAATTATGGTTTTGAGGCATTCCAGCGGTTGCCTGAATTATATTTAGGGGTTAATACTTTTGATGGCGCTATAACCTGTGAGCCGGTAGCACAAGCTCATGGTATGGAATATAGAAAATTGCAAGCATAAGGAAAATAGCTATGAAACTTGGTAAAGCACATATTGATATTAACAGGCCGGTTGAGGCGGGTTCGTTCCAAAAGATGGTTTATACCTTTAAAGCCGGACATGCGATAGATGACAGCGGTTATATCAAGATTGTTTTCCGCTATGCGGGAGACTTTGGTACTCCGCAATTCGATAGACCTACAGAATCAAATTATTGCTCTGTCACAACCAATGCTAACTGTCGGATAGAACCTCGCTGGGATCCCAAAGGACATACCCGCCCGTGGGGTAAAGCACTCTATCTGAAAGTCAAGGCTGGCTATCTTGATAGGGGAGAAAAGATCACCGTTGTCTTTGGAGATACTGCCAAAGGTTCTGCCGGCTGGCAGGTGCAGACATTTTGCGAGAAAACCTTTGAATTCAAAACGCTTGTCGATCCTTTTGCGACTTATCAA
>NBLM01000085.1 GCA_002084585.1 Planctomycetales bacterium 4572_13
AATCCGCGATTGAGGGTGGAAACGCTCCACCTTGTCGCATGAACCGATTATCGGCTTATGACGACTTTTCTGCAACCACGGTCTGGTCGTTCCATATTTTCTATATTCCTGAAATTCCCTTTGCCATATCACCCCGCGCCCACTATAATCACCCACTATGACGGGAAACAGAAACAAAAGCATCATGAAGCATATCCCTAACGCCCTGACGGTCGGGCGGTTGGTCCTGACAGTCATCCTGTTGGGATTACTCATTTATGCGGACAGGCCCAAACACGGCCAAGCACAGCTTGACCGTGCCACCCTGCTGTTGGGGGCCTTTATCCTGTTCATTGTTACCGGCCTGACTGATATTGTCGATGGCTACCTCGCCCGCAAGTTTGAGGTAACCAGCAAATTCGGCCGTACCATGGACCCGCTGGCCGACAAATTCCTCGTGTGTGGTGCGTATTTCTGCTTCGCCTGGGTGGGTCAGCCGCTGTTGAAATGCTTCGGGTTTGAAGAATTGACGCTGCACATTATCCAATGGGGAACCGCGATTATTATTCTGGCCCGCGAGGTCATCGTCCAGACACTCCGGCACATCGCCGAAAACCGCGGTGTCCAGTTCGGCGCCACCTGGTCCGGTAAGCTGAAAATGTTCCTGCAATCCTTCGGTATCGGTACCGTCATTTTCGGGTGGGCCTTCGTCGAACGCCCCTGGGGCGACTGGTTCACTATCATCACCTACGCCCTCATGGTCTTCGCCACCGTCCTGTCCGGAATCCAATCCCTCACGCGACGGATTAAGTAAACAAAAGCGGAGCGGCGCAAGCCGCCCGATGGAGTTACCGAGGAATGTTGGCATTGAATCGAGAAGCATTTAGGGTTTAATATATACCCAATATCCTCTCCCCTTACTCTGGAAACACTCATATTTACTAAGATACCAAGCTAAAGAATCAGGACCGAAATCAAATCCTTTTTCTTTTATAGCCTCCATGATCTCACTCTTGTGCATGGGCTTATCGCTCATCACTTCAATAAGACAATAAGGGTCTGTACTTTCATTTGGATGAAGAAATTTTCCCTTTCCACCTACATCCTTTTTTTCAGTATCCAAAACTGCTTTGATTTCTCTGTCAATCTCACTCAGTTGAGATACTAATATCTCCCTTTTTTTAAATAAACCCCTCATTTCGATCATCCTTTCCCCCATTTTTTGCATTTCTTGAATAATGTCTGCCATTTTAATCTCCAAAATTTATTGTCAACTTATTCATCAAACTAAATCGTACATTGAAATTAAAATATTGTCAAATAAAAAAAACAGATTCACTCCAATAATAATACAAAACAAATCAATAATCATTATTTTTCATAGAAAAAGAACGGTACTCTCGCAACAAAATTGGATACAAAATTGTAATAATTTAAAAAAAATAAATCCAACCTAAAACTATATTGATAAAACATGAAGATGAACGGAGTACAAGGCAACATTTCAATTCCGTGGGGCCGCATGGTCAAATTTATGCTTGACCGTGGCAAAAGAGTGAAAATGCTCCTGTGTTTTCGCCATCAGACTGTTTCCCTGAAATAATCAGGAAACTGTGTCTAATCAATCATCTTGGCGATTTGGTCAGCCGCGGTGGTTGTACCGATGTTTTTGGCGGCTGTGGCCATTGTTTGGCGTTTGGATTCGTTGGCCATCAGATCTTTGAGAACGGCCAAAAGATCATTGGCCGTTTGGGTGGGGGAATCGACATTGTCATCAACAATGATGGCCGCTCCGGCATCAACAAGAACTTGAGCGTTTTTGTACTGGTGATTATCTTTATGGTACGGATACGGCAGGCAGACCGCGGGCACACCCACTGCGGCGAACTCGGCCACACTGACCGCACCCGCCCTACCGACAACGATATCCGCCGCCGCCAGCAGCGACGGCATATCGTCATAATAGTCCACGGCGTGATAGGTAATATCCAGCCCCTCGATGGCCCGCTTAACTTCGTCAATATGCAGCATACCGGTCAGATGCACGATCTGCCAGTCGTCAGAAAAATTCGACAACTCCGACAGGATTGAGAGCATCGCGTCATTGATATTGGCCGCTCCGCTGGAGGCCCCGGTTACCAGCAGCACCTTTTTGTCCTCTTCCAACGCCAAGTCGGAAAACGCCTTATGCCGGTCCGGATTTTGAAAATCACTTCGCAGCGGACAACCCACGATCTCGACCTGACGATTCGGGGAATACTCTTTCGATTGTTCAAACTGAACGAAAATCTTTTTCGCGTATCGAGCCAAGAGCCGATTGGCCTTGCCGGGAACCGTATCGACATTGATCAGATAGACCGGAATCTTCAGTGCTTTCGCCGCGAAAACCACTGGCGCGCTGACAAAACCACCGGTTGCGATGACAACCGCATTCCGACGATAGGCCATCAGCACATGTTTGACGAAATAGTAGCTTTTTAACAACTGCAAACAAAACTGCATGAGCCGAACCGGATACAGACTAAGCCCAACCGCCGGAAGCGGCAGAAATTCATACCCACTTTGGGACAGGATTCGCGCATCAATATCACGGCTGCTGCAAAAAAACAGGACCGAACTGCCATCGGCTTTCCTTGTAATCTGCTCGGCCACGGCCAATGCCGGGTAAATATGCCCGCCCGTGCCGCCGCCGGCAAAGAAATAATGTTTTCCGTTCGTTGGATCAAGCTGATTCATTATCGTGTCCCGAAAGTCCCGTCAATGCGGGAATTGTTTCATTCAAATTAAATTCCGGCTGGTTTCCGTGCCGGGCGATGCTTAGGAGGATCCCTACCGCCGCACTGGTCAGGAGCATACTTGTGCCGCCGGCGCTGATGAACGGCAGCGGAATGCCCTTGGTCGGCAGCACCACCGTGACCACGCCGATATTGATCGCGGCCTGTATCGTAATCGCCATCACAATGCCCGCCGCAACGAGCCGACCGAATCGATCCCGACATCGAAGCGCGATCGCCACACCGGCAACGGCGAAGATAATAAATAACAGAATAACAAATCCGCACGCCGCAAGGCCCATTTCCTCGGCGATAATCGAGAAAATGAAATCCGTCGTATCCTCCGGAAGATGCCCATATTTAACAACCCCCCTGCCAAGTCCTTTTCCAAGCAGACCACCTGTGCTGATCGCGATCAATGACTGCCGGGCCTGGTAGGCCATATTGCCCGGATCCAGAAAACTCTTAATCCGGTTGATGCGGGTCGGGCTGCTCATAATCGCCAACCCAAACGCCGGCAGCGCAATCGGAATCGGCAAAAGCAAATGCCAGAGCTTTGCCCCGCCGAGCAGCAACATAATAAAGGTTGTCATCGCGATAAATGCCGCCGTTCCAAAATCCTCGATAACGATCAATCCAACAACAAAGCCCGCGATCAGGCATACCGGAACAAATCGGCTCCAAAATCGATCCACTGAAAAGCGTTCCAGATAGGCCGCCAAAAACAAAATCATCACCCACTTGGCCAACTCCGACGGCTGAAAGCTGATATACATCGACCCCGGCGCCAGATCCAACCATCGCCGGGAGTAGTTTCGTTCCACGCCCCAGATCAGCACGGCGACTAAAAGCCCCAGCGTGATAAAGGCCAAATAGGGGGTCAGCGAATAGCCCGGCGGGCGTTGCGCGATGCTGAAACGGCGATAGTCCACCCGCGAGATCGCAACCATCACCAACACCGCCAGCGGAAAAAAGACCAACTGCTTGAGCGTGGTAAAATTGTAGAATTGGTCCAACTCAAAACCCCCTCTGAGCGTCGCTCCGGCGGAAAACACAAACACCGTCCCCGTCGCCATCAGCAGCAGCACAACGGTCTCGATCACTCGATCATAACGGATTTGGGATTCGCTTTCGGACACAGGGGTTATTTCGGCATAAGTCGGACTTTTTCAACAAAAAACGATGGTATGCCGATACCTTTTGTACAAACCGGAATTTTGATTGATTCTGATGGCGTTTTTCTTAGAATGAGTTTTGAAACTATTAACCTGGAGGTTTTATGAGACAGATTACAACCATTCTATTCGTTTCAGTACTGGGCGTTCTTCTTTTGGCCGGGTGTCAGGAATCTGATGCCAGCGATATCCGCCGGGCGAGGGTGATTGGGAATGAAAATCTACAACTCAAACAAGATTTGGAAGAAAAAGATCAGCAGATTGATAAATTAACGGCACAAATCGAGATGCTGGAAGCCAAAAATGCCGAGGTTATCGAACAATCAGGCGAAACGAGCATTAAAACGCTTCGCATGCTGCTGGAATCCGAAAAACGAGCCGAAGCCATCGTCATTGAAAACAGGAAACTCGAAAAAGAACTCGAAAAACTCAAGACCCGGTAACCGTACCGGTGGACTGTGTCCGACTAAGTACACATATAATGGATAACATGAATTTTTCGCTTTTGCGCGGGCGGGATGCCCGTGCTCCCAGTTAGAATTTTGCTATTTTTTCTGCGGCGGTCAGTGGGTCGTCCATTTTTTTGTCGGAGTGTTTTTGTTTTGCGGCCGCGGCGGCAAGCGCGACGAACATCGGGGCCGGGCGCATCGGTCGGCTGGTCAGTTCCGGATGCGACTGGGTTCCCATAAAGAACGACAGCTCCGGTAGTTCCAAAATCTGCATAATCGGCTGGTTCGGGGCCTTGCCGGAAAAGACAAGTCCGTTTTCTTCGAGTTTGGCGATGTATTCCGGGTCCACCTCATAGCGATGTCGGAATCGCCGCCGGACGCTGGAGGCCTTGCCGAAAAGTTTCCAGGCCAATGTATCCTTTTTAAGCTCAATATCCATGCCGCCCAGCCGCATATTGCCGCCGAGGCCCTCGATTTTCTTTTGTTCCGGCAGGATACTAATAACCGGCTCATTGCAATCGGCGATAATCTCTGTCGAATCGGCCTTTTTGATCCCACAGACATTTCTCGCAAATTCAATCACCGCCGCCTGAAACCCCAGACACAATCCCAAATACGGCACATTGTTCTCACGGGCATATCGCACGCAGGAAATTTTGCCCTCCCAGCCGCGCGTGCCAAAACCACCGGGTACGATGATCCCATCGACACCCTTGAGAGCATCCGCCGCGTTGGCATCGGTAATTTCGGTCGTGTCGATCCATTTGATGTCAACCTTACAGCCCAAATGGATGCCGGCATGTTCCAGAGCATTCAGGATTGACGCATAGCTATCGCGGACCGAGGTGTATTTGCCGGTAACGCCAATCGTTATCCCATGGGTTTCTTTGTTAATCTTATCGGTGAAATCGCACCACTTGGCCCATTCCTTGCGTTCATAGCGAAGTTTGGTCCGATCCTCAATCTTCAGCATCCGCAACACCTCAAAATCGATGCCGCAGTCCCGCAGCATCGCGGGAATCGAATAAATACTCGCCGAATCGTGCATACTGAAAACCCGCTCAAACGGGACATTGCCAAAGACACTCATCTTCTGGCGGGCCTGTTCGGTAACGGGGTTTTCGCAGCGGCAGGCGATAATATCCGGCTGAATTCCCAATTGCAAAAGCTGTTTGATGCCGAGCTGGGCAGCTTTGGACTTTTGCTCGCCGAGCGTTTTCGGCTCCAATATATAGGTCAGGGCGACAAAACTGCAACTGCCCAAGCCCTCTTCATAAGCCAACTCACGCATGGCCTCAATATAAAAGGCGTTTTCCAAGTCGCCCACTGTGCCGCCGATCTCGACGAAAATCACATCGGCCTGCGTCTTGACGGCGAGCTCTCGCAGCCGCATCTTGACCTCGCCGGTAACATGCGGAATCATCTGGACATCGCGACCGAGGTAATCGCCGTGCCGCTCTTTATTAAGGACAGAACTGTAAATTTGACCGCTGGTCGTGAAATTTAATCGGCTGAGGTTCTGGTCCAGCATCCGCTCGTAGGTTCCCAGATCCATATCGGTTTCCATCCCGTCATCCAGCACAAAGACCTCGCCGTGGCGAAATGGATTAAGCGTCCCCGAATCGATATTCAAATAGCCCTCCAGCTTGATCGGGGCAACCTTTAAGCCCTTATCCTGCAGGAGTTTGGCAAGGCAGGACGAGAATATCCCCTTGCCCAGACCGCTCATCACCGTACCGGTAACGATGACATATTTGGTCTTGCCTTTCTGGTACCCATCCGGCAGCGGCAGAAAGTACTCATTGTCCGTTGAACTGCCGCTGATCTTCGCTAATAAATCTTTGCTGTCCGCCATCCTTGCTATTTCCTATTTCTTATTTTCTATTTCCCATTTCCTATTTCCTATTTTTCCGAATACCGCTACGGCTGTTTGTTCATCCGCTGCCGGTCAAAATCGTATAGCCATTTTCAATGGCTCTAAGTTGTTCGAGTTTTTCGGTTTGTTCCAGAAAACTCGGCTGCCTCGCCGTGTAAGCCATCAAAAACGGCTTTCTATACGCATAGATTCCTAAATGGCGTTTGTAGTTACCACGATCGCCCACCCCACCGGATTCGCGGTCGTAGGGAATAACCGAACGGGAGAAATAGATCGCCCTGCCATCAACATCGGTAATACACTTGACGATATTGGGATTAGCCACATCCTCGGTATTTTCAAACGGGGCCAGCAGCGTGGCCATACCGGCATCGGGATTATCGGCTAACAATCCAGCGACCTGATCAATGTAATTGGGATCAATCTCCGGCTCATCCGCCTGCAAGTTAACCACAACATCAGCGCTGATATCGGCGATTGCTTCGGCAATGCGATCAGTTCCGCTTTGATGGGCAATCGAGGTCATCACGCACGCGCCGCCAAACTCATCGCAAGCGTCCATCACCCGTTGATCATCAGTCGCGATCAACGCCTGGTCAACGGTTTTTGCGCACAATGCCCGTTCGTAAGTGTGCTGGACGAGATATTTGCCTGTTTCTTTGGCGAGAACTTTCCCGACGAATCGGCTTGAGCCGTACCGGGCGGGGATGACCACAATAATCTTCACAATCGTTTTTTCCTTGCAGCGATTTTTTATTTTTTCATGCTGAAACCACTGCCCCGAGATACTACGCCTAAACGCGATTTATGTCAAGGATAGCTTTTAGCGATTTTCTCGGAAGAACTGTGTTGCGATTTGCCATTGAACAGTAAGACCTGTGGGCCGTCTTCGAGTAGGACTTTTCGAGTCCGATTTGAACAAGCTGGAAAATGGCGATTTACAGCACAAATGTCGTCCGATAAACAGTTTCTTGAATAATTTTCTTGTTATTTTTGAAAGTTTGCCGAAAAAGACTTTGACAGAATAACTTTTACATTTTATAAAATATAAAAGTTATTAGAAAAGAACATCTAATTGGTAGTGAGGGAAATTTAGTGCCGTCAGAAACGAATGAACAATTTTGTGTTCCTGCCAAGCTTTACCGCATCGGTGAGGTCGTCCGGCACACCCCTTTCACACGACAGACGATTCATAACTACACCACTATGGGACTGATCCGGGAGTCGGACTGGACCGAAGGGGGACACCGTCTGTACGATGAAGCTGTTTTTGAACGGCTGTGGCGTATCGGGCAGTTGCGAAAAAACAAAACCCTCACCGAAATCCAAAAACTTCTCAAGGCGGAAGAAAACCCGCAGATGGCCGCGTCTTAAAGAATCGAACAAGGACTTAAAAACAGAATCGCACGGAAGCGAACAGTAATGAAATTAAGCACAACGACAATTGACAACATCACCGAAGTCCTGACACGGATCATTGAGTTCACCGACCAGCGGCGAGATGTCCTGACACGCAACTTATTTGACTACAAAACATCCGGATTCCAACCCAAGGACCTCCCTGTTTGTGAATTCACCGAATGTATGACTGAGGCAGTTTCAGAACATATCCGCTCAAAACGACTGCTCCTGTGCGACAGGGACAATGTGAGCTTTGGCGAGGCGGGATCGTTTGTCGTGGATCCGATTGTTGACTCGAAAGCGAAAAACCTGTTAAAAATAAATACGAAAGATTATCTGCAGATGCAGATACACAAGCTCTCTGAAAATTTAATGAATAACAGAATTGCTGTTGAACTGCTCAAGCAAAAGCGACACCAACATTCATTTTAGAGTTGCTCGATAGGGCTGTCCTGACTGTTACATCAGTCCGGCGGCAAAAAAATGCGTTTATACACTAAAGAAGAATATCGGGATACGATTGATGCACTTGCCAGACTATCGAGATAACGAAAACTCAGATGCCATTGTATTAGCGATCACCAGCGGAAAAGGCGGTGTCGGAAAGACCAACATCGCCGCCAATCTGTCCGTCTGTATGGCGGCGGCAAATCAGCGGGTGATCCTGATGGACGCCGATCTCGGACTGGGCAATCTGGATGTCCTGATGAACATTCAGTCCCGCTACAACCTGTCCCATGTCGTCTCCGGCGAACGCTCGTTTGAGGAAATCACGCAAATCGGTCCCAACGGCGTCGAAGTTCTCTGCGGCGGCTCCGGAATCGAAACGCTGGCCAACCTGGGCAAATTCCAGCGACAACGACTTCTTGAAGAGATGCAGGCCCTTGAAGATCGCTCGGATCTGATCCTGATCGATACCGGCGCCGGTATTCATTCAACCGTGATTGCTTTTTGCTTAGCGGCCGACCATACGCTGGTGGTAACAACGCCGGAACCGACGGCCATCACCGATGCCTACGCCATGATCAAGGTACTGGCCGCTAAGAATTACACCGGGCGCATCAGCTTGCTGGTGAATATGGCGTCGTCTTTGATGGAAGGCAAAAAAGTCTATCGACAGATTGCCGATGTCGCAAGCCGCTTTTTGAATATGGGCGTTTATGAGGCCGGCGTGCTGTGCAGGGACGAAAATCTGGTACAGGCCGTGCGCAGACGGGAATTGGTGGTGCAGGCGTTTCCCAAGGCCAACATATCCAAAGCATTAGCGGCCATCAGCAATCGTTTGACAAAAAGGGCAAACATCAGAACCGGCGACGACGGCTTTTTCCGTAAAGTCGCCAACTGGTTCTTTTAAGTGGATAAGATTTACAGTGAAAGAACCACAAAAGAACACCAATAAACTTAGGGCGGTCAAGCCGCAACAAAAAAAGAATGAAACCACAGATTACGCCGATTTCATGGATTTTTTTAGACAGGATAACAGGATGAACGGGATTTATAAAAAAGTTACTGTTCCTTGACTCCCTGCATAACATCTTGTTAAATAAAGAATTACAGCGTTACAGCTAAAAAATGACGCATAAAAAACAAAGAAATACAAGATTGTATTACGAATGAAAAAGAAACCTGATCGGTACGGTTGATTGTTTTTGTTTCAAAAATTAGGATTTGGGTCATTTGATATTGTTTCGGATTTCGGATTTAGTGCTTAGGATTTTAATAAGACGCACTTTTTTGTTACTAAATGGCACTGTGGTACTAAAGTGCCCCCCGTGTTCCGCCGATAGTGTTCTGCTTAAATAATGGCGGTTTTCGCTGTTATTGGGCCGTCGTAAAGGATACGAATTGACACTTATCGGACGGATACCGTGAAAACACAAGAAAATGCTAAAAACATGGAGGTTTTAAGTATGAAGGCCCCGCAGTTGGAAAAAACCGACATCAATCAGGTCTGGAGTGAATACTTCAAGACCCGCTCGGAGTCCTGCCGCAATCAACTCATGGAAAATTACCTGCGTCTGGTCAAGTATGCCGCCGAACGGCTCTGGGCCAAGTTGCCGGATAAGGTGGAGTTGGATGACCTGATTCAAGCGGGTATCTTCGGCCTTAAGGATGCTTTGGAAGCGTATGACCCGGAACGGGGCGTGAAGTTTGAAACCTACTGCTCGCCGCGAATCCGCGGCAGCATTCTCGATGAACTCCGCAGTATGGACTGGGTTCCCCGCCTGGTTCGTTCCAGGGCGCACCAGCTCAACCGCGCCCTTCAGACGCTGGAGGCCCAGTTTGGCCGTATGCCCACCGACAAAGAGCTGGCCGAAGAGATGCAACTGGACAAAACAGAGTTTCATCGCCTGCAGCGGGACGCCAACGCCATCGGGTTGATTTCGCTGAACAATAAATTCAATGAGAATGAGGGCGAAAAGGACATCCGCGAGATCGATATTATTCAGGACAAAAAGAGCAAGAACCCCGTTACCGAAGCACAAAAACGCGATCTGAAAAACCTCATATCCAAGGGTCTAACCCGCGCTGAAAAACTCATCATCCTCCTTTATTACTATGAAGAAATGACGATGAAAGAGATCGGGGCGACACTGGACCTGTCCGAATCACGCGTCTCGCAGATGCACTCATCCATCGTGGCCCGCCTCAAGGCCCAGATGGACACCCGAAAAAAAGAATTCATCATCACAACATAAAAAGAAACTTTGAACTTGAACGGATTCGGTTCATCGGATTAACAGGATTCACAAGATATATTTTTGAACCGCGTGGGTACGACGGGTGGCCGGGGTGATATTGTATCCCCAAAGTGTGGCACAGTCAAGCTGTGCTTGGCCGTGGGGTTTCGCAACCAAGCAACAATCCCTTAAACTGTTTTCCTCATCCCTTCATAATCGCCCATTATCCATCGAGCAAATCCCATCGCAAGAAAAATCCCTACTCTTTCTACCTACATTCCTGATATGGAACGACCCTTGTCAACTGTTTTTTTTGGTGCTATTCATTTCATTTTTTATAGACGCTTAAAGCGTGGGCTGCTTCGACAATGAATC
>NBLM01000086.1 GCA_002084585.1 Planctomycetales bacterium 4572_13
CAGGGTTGTAGCCAATGTTTTTGCGAAACCTCAAAATGTAAAATTTGCAGGTCTCGCTGTTGTTTTGCGCTGTTTTAAGCATTTTTGCAAAACTTCAGTTCTAACTGAAACGATGGAAAATCGCCCGGAATTGGGGCTTGATTCCTATGACCGTTTCTTTTCCAATCAAGATACCTTACCTCAGGGCGGGTTTGGGAATCTGATTGCTTTGCCCTTGCAAAAGAAACCAAGAGAGAATGGCAATTCCATCTTTCTTAATGAAAGTTTTAAGCCATATCCGGATCAATGGCAATACCTCAGCAAGATAATAAAGATTGGACGAGATCAAGTTGAAACACTGTTTGAAAATGCTTGCGGCAAAGGTAGAATAATTGGTCTGCGAATGCCAATTACGGAAGAGGATGACAAACCATGGGACACACCACCATCAGGCAAAAAGAAAAACCAGATTGTTGGCCCATTTCCTGAAACGATTCAAATAGTATTAGCGAATCAGATTTTCATCCCCAAGGATGACTTGTCGCCCTCTTTGCGCAATGCTTTGATACGCTTGGCGGCTTTTCAGAATCCGGAGTTCTATCAAAAACAAGCCATGCGGGTTGACATGAAATTTAATGGTCAACTTTATCCAGATCAGAAAAAAGCGGCTAAGGCCTTACTTAAACACGACAACGGCATACTCGCAGCAACAACAGCTTTCGGCAAAACCGTTATTGCCAGCTATATAATGGCTAAACGGAAAGCAAATACCCTTGTTCTGGTACATCGCCGTCAGCTTCAGGAACAATGGCGGTCTCGGTTGGAACAGTTTCTTAATATTGACAACAAAGAGATCGGGCAAATTGGTGCTGGCAAACGCAAACTTACAGGCAAGGTTGATATAGCAATAATTCAGAGTTTAAACAGGAAGGGTAAAGTTGATGATATTGTCGCCAACTATGGTCATCTTGTAATAGATGAATGTCACCACATTTCCGCACCGAGTTTCGAGGCAATCGCCAGGCAATTTAGGGGCAAATATATTACAGGACTTTCTGCTACGGTAATTCGAAAAGATGGCCATCACCCAATCATTTATATGAATTGCGGCCCCGTTCGTTACAGAGTCTGCGCGAAATCACAGGCGAAAAAGCGAGCGTTCAATCATAAGCTGATCATCAGAAATACTTCTTTTGAGTTGCCACAAGATTTACAAGTGAAAGAGAAAATGACAATAAGCGATTTGTATGCTGCCTTAACACATCACACTCCAAGAAATACCATGATTGCAGAAGATGTAATGGAGTCAATTTATAATGGCCGCTTCCCTGCGTTACTGACCGAACGCCGTGAACATCTGGAATATTTTAGAGAAATATTTGAAGACCGCATTGATAACCTGATCGTCTTCAAGGGCGGCATGGGCAAAAAACAATTGGTTGCCGCTCAAGAAAAACTGAACGACCTTTCGGAGGGGAAATCCAGCTTGATTTTAGCAACGGGTCGTTATCTTGGTGAGGGTTTCGACCAACCCCGTCTTGATACATTTTTTTGACTTTGCCGGTTTCATGGAAAGGCACAATCGCCCAATATGCCGGTCGCCTTCATCGCGATCATTACAGTAAAACCGAAGTTGTAATTTACGACTATGCCGACATGAATGTGCCAATGCTTGCCAAAATGTTTGGTCGCAGGTTGCGTGGCTATAAAGCCATTGGCTACAATGTGTCGGATAATGTGGAATAGATTAGTGAGGTATTAATACAAGGGTATAGATATGGTAAAAGTGAAACGCAAAACGAAAAAGAAAACATTGAAGGGGCGTAAAATCAAAAGGATTTCACATCTTCGGAAACCGGACGATCTGCTTTTGGAACAGTGGCAGATTGCTTTACGCAAACAGGTTGCTCAGAAGCAGAACTTTCGACTTAAGAACATTGGCGAAGGACCGATTTTCTCTGAGTTTACGGTTACGAATCCGAAAAACGGCGGCGAATATCGCGTTGCGATTCGCGGGAAGCAGATCGGGGACAATTACTGCTCATGTCCGGATTTTTCGGTTAATACGCTTGGAACTTGCAAGCATGTTGAATTTACGCTTGCCAAATTAGAGCGAAAACGCGGCAGCAAAAAGGCGTTTGAAGAGGGATTTCAACCGGCTTATTCAGAAGTCTATCTGCGATACGGTGCCAAACGGGAAGTGATATTCCGTCCGGGAACGAAATGTCCGAAATCACTTGCTGAGCTTGTGTCCCGCTACTTCAATAAGCAGGGAATTCTAAGGCCGCAGGGCTATTTGCGATTCGATACATTGATGAAAAAGGCCGGGGCGATCAGGCATGACTTGCGCTGCTACGAGGATGCCATCGAATTTATCGCCCAGGTCAGGGACAGCGACCGTCTAAAGAAACGAATAGAAAAAGCATTCCCCAGTGGGGCCAAGAGTACGGCTTTCAGAAAGCTATTGAAAGCATCGCTCTATCCCTACCAACAAGAAGGCGCTTTGTTTGCTGCAAAAGCGGGGCGCAGTCTGCTTGCCGATGACATGGGGCTTGGCAAAACCGTTCAGGCCATCGCCGCTGTTGAGATATTGGCCAAAACAGTTGGCCTTGAGCGAGTACTGATTATATGTCCGACTTCGCTGAAACATCAGTGGAAACAGGAAATTGAAAAGTTTTCCGACCGTCCGGCTCAGGTTGTCGAAGGGTCTCTCGTGAAACGGGCTAATCTCTACAGCGATGAATCACTTTATAAGATCATCAATTATGAAATTGTCCACCGTGACCTTGATCTTATTCGAAACTGGTCGCCGGAGATGATTATTCTTGATGAGGCCCAACGAATCAAAAACTGGAAGACTCGAAGGGCACAAAGTGTAAAAAAACTTGCTTCAAAATACGCTCTCGTGCTGACAGGCACACCGTTGGAAAACCGGCTGGAAGAACTATACTCCATCGTTGAGTTTATAGATCGCTTCCACATGGGGCCGATGTTCCGCTTTCTGGCTGAGCATCAGCATACAGATGAAGTTGGCAAAGTGATCGGATATCGCAATCTTTCCAAAATCGCCAAATCATTAGAACCGATTCTTGTTCGGCGCACCAAGAAGCAGGTCCTGAAAGAACTGCCGGAACGCCTGGACAAGAACTATTTTGTCCCGATGACGGCTCAGCAAATGAAATATCATGAAGAAAACCAGGAAACGGTTGCGCGTATCGTTACCAAATGGCGAAAGATGAGATTTCTGTCCGATACAGACCAAAGGATACTGATGATTGCCCTGCAGAATATGCGAATGAGTTGCAACAGCACCTATCTTCTTGACAAGAAAACCGATTTTGGCATGAAAGCCGATGAGCTTATCTCGGTACTTGACGAGGTGTTTGAACAACCGGATGCGAAGGTTGTGATATTCAGCCAATGGCTGGGGACACACAAAATACTTCAGGATCGCCTCAAGTTATCCAAATGCAATCATGTCTTGTTTCACGGCAGTATCCCGAGTCCTAAAAGAAAAGATTTGATACGGCAATTCAAAACGGATCCCGATTGCCGAATATTTCTCTCAACAGACACCGGCGGAGTGGGGCTGAACCTGCAAAACGCCTCAACAGTGATTAATATGGACCTGCCTTGGAACCCGGCGGTACTCGAACAGCGCATCGGGCGGATTCATCGGCTCGGACAGCATAAACCGGTGCGGGTAGTAAACTTTGTTGCTCAGGGGACCATTGAGCATGGAATGCTTGAGTTGCTGTCATTTAAGCAGTCCCTTTTTGATGGTGTTCTAGACAAAGGAAAAGATGAGGTATTCCTTGGCGGAACACGCTTAAAGCGCTTTATGGATTCGGTTGACAAGGCCACAAGTGCCATCCCTGAATCAATGCCGCAACAAACAGAAGCTGGAGGGAACGGCGATGGAGCCAGTGAGGATGGTTTAACTGAATTCAAAAAGAAAGAAATGGTGGAAGCGGAACATCAGTCGGACTGGAATGAACTTATTTCAACCGGCTTATCCTTTCTTGATAAATTGGGTCAAACATTGCTTGGCGAGGAAAGTCAATCGAACAAGTCGGTATCCAAGATGTTTTCCGGGTTGAAAATTGAAAAAGATGAAGCTACCGGCCAGCAGCAGTTGAAAATACCGATACCCCCAAAGAAAGTTCTTAAAAGCATAGCCGATATATTGATAGACTTTTCAAAGAAAATATAATCATAGTCGATCTTGAAATTACACCTATTTGGTAGCTCTTATGGCAGTCATTTGGCTACAACCATACTACAACCAAAAGATGCGATATATACCCCAATACGCGACATTTACCATTTGCTAAGTGCTGAAAACAGCGACATTTGTGAAAAATGAGGGTTTTGAGGAATTTTTAAGAGTCAGCTGCTCTACCAACTGAGCTAATCGCCCGTACCCTGCTTTCCCGCAACGCCTGTGGGGCATCGCGGGTCGGTTTGCACTATCAATATACAAACCAAAGCGGCGGGTACTTTACAGAGGGGATGCCTGTTTTGCAAGCAAATTAGTGAAAAATTGGAGCAATCGTAGCACTGTCCCCAATAAAATGCCAAAAACTCTCCCTTTTCAACCATTGTCGCCGGTTTGTTGCGACAAGCGGATTGCGAAAACAGCGGTCATCGCATAGAATGCCCGGTAGCGATGAAAACAACAGACTATACAAACATTTTGATTATTAAACCCAGCGCGATGGGGGACATTGTCCACGCGCTGCCGGTGCTGCCGTCTTTGCGGGCGGCGTTTCCGAAAGCGACGCTGACTTGGCTGATCCGTAAGGAGTTTGCTCCGCTGCTGGAATGCACCGAAGCGCTGGATGAGATACTTTTGTTCGACCGAAAGGGCATGGCCAAGTGGTTTTGCTGCCCGCGGGCGTTTCGACGGCTTTATGATTTCAGGAAGCAGCTTCGGGGAGGCCAATATGATTTGGTACTGGACTTGCAAGGGCTGTTTCGCAGCGCGATTTTCGCGAAGATGACCGGATGCGCAAACCGGGTCGGGATGAAAGAGGCCCGGGAGTTCGCCCGTCTGTTTTACACGCATAGTGTTGGTCGCCCGAGTGATTCAGTCCACATTTTAGACACTTATTTTGCTGTGCTGAAAGCGGTTGGCGTCCAGAGTTGCCTGCCTGAATGTAAACTGACCCCGCCTGCGGCGGCGCAGGATTCAATCCGGCAAAAATTGGAGGCCAAACAGCTTGCAGCTAAGAAATTCATCGTCCTGATCCCCAGTTCCGCACACGCCTATAAATGCTGGCCCGCCGAGCGATTCGCGAAGTTGGCCGAGGTTTTTTATCAGCGGCGCGGCTGGAACGCGGTCGTTGTGGGAAGCCAAAGTGAACGCCCTTACGCGGAGGCCGTCCGGGCGAATACCGATTCGCCTGTGGTTGATCTGACCGGGCAAACCAGCATCCCGGAGTTGGTTGCTTTGTTCGGCCAAGCGGGTGCTGTCGTTTCCAACGATACCGGCCCCGGGCATATCGCACTGGCAACGGAGACACCTGCGGTCGTGATTTTCGGCAATACCAACCCCCTGCGGCTGGGGCCTTACCAGCGGCCGGAGTGTGTCGTTGCCGTCGATGCGGAGAGCCGTGGTGCTGAGATTAAGGACACGAATCCATCGCATCGAATCAAAAATGTAACCGTTAATATGGTTTTGGGAAAGATAGAGTTACAGTTAGCCAAATGAGTTATCGATTTCGATTATTGCTTCGTTTTCGCCCGGTGCTGCGGTTTGTTAAGTTTCGCATTCTGCATGTCGATGATACCCCGCAACGAATGGCTCGCGGCGTTGCGGCGGGCTTTTTTGTGGCCTATCTACCCCTGATCGGATTGCATTTGTTGCTGGCTTTTCTTTTTGCCCAACTGATTCGCGCCAATAAAGTCCTCGCCCTGATCGCCGTCTGGATAAGCAATCCGCTGACCTTTGTTTTGATCTATTACCCGTGCTATCGTCTGGGTCGTTTTGTATTGCCGTTTTTCCATCAAAAGCCCCAGATCGAACCGGAACAGATACAATCGCTGCTGGATCAGACATTCTCGCTGAATTACATACTGCTCAATCTCTTTACGGCGGATTATTGGCGGCAGGTGGGTTCGGTCTGTACAACCATCGGCCTTGAAACACTCGTCGGCGGGATTATTTTGGGGGCCATTGTCGCCAAGATTGGCTATTGGTTCAGCTACTATTTCATCATCGGCTACCGCACCCGCAAGCACAGCCGCAAGACCGCATGGAAACGGGCGCGATCAAAATAATGTAGCTCAAGTAGTAACAGCGGAGGAGCGCAAGCTCCCCGATGGCGTGTCCGCAAAATGTAACAGATATATCGCCCCGTTGGGGCTTTGAACAGTTAGATGGATTCCTAACCGGGGGTTTTACCCCCGGCTATTGTATGATGAACCTTCGGTTCTAATAAAGAATTGCTTTTTTACATTCGGGCGGCTTGCGCATCAGCTAACTTTGATTTGGTCCGGTGAAATCTCAATATGCTGCTCGAGCTTCTTAGCTGTTGGTCGGGATTTCGCCTACGGAGAATATTCGCCAGCACAAATGCTTTTTCGATGCCGTCGCCGGTATTGAAGTTGGCCACCTCATCCGGCTGGGCCAGTCGCGGGCCGTCGTAGATTGATTCATTTGGCATTGCGGTCAGTTGTCGATAGGTCTCTTCGAGACTGTCGGCGGCGTATTTCTCAATCGATACCGGACATCGTTCGACCGCCGCTTTGACAAACGGTCGCCAGTCGCAGCGGGTCATATCCCGATAGGCGTAAAACGCCAGGTCGGCGGTGATATTTATATCCCGAATGGATTCGAGGTATTCAATAACCTGCTCGCGCGACCAGCTTGGGTCAAGTTTAATTGGATCAGCGGTTTTGTATTCCTGCGGCGACTGCGGCAGCCGCGGCTCGACACGCAGAAACTCCGCCAAATCCCGAATACACGATTCGGCATCCTGCTGGGCGAATGGCGAAATAAAGGTTGCGAATTTTTTTTGGTCTTGGGGGTTCTGGATGTCAATGCTTTCGTATTCCGCAAACGCGATCAGTTGTTCGCAGCACAAACGCCCCTCGATTTGATAGGGCGAATAATCCTCCTCGGACACATCGGCCAGCAGTTTAGCAAATGTTTCATCGTGAATGCGAAAGCGGCTGCCGTGTTCATAGCCGTAAAGCGATTCGGCTTTGACAAACATCCGCTCACCCCGGCGGTGTCGGCAGAACTGGAAGTACTTTTGATACTCTCCCTTCGACCGCAGAAAATTGGCAAAGTTCAGATGGGTCAGCTTCGCATCCAGATAGCCGCCCAGCCGCTGGGTAAAGTGCTGATAACGGCCCTCGTCAATCGTGGCAGTGTCATAAAAGCAATGAATGTACCCGGTGTTATGGGCGACGACCGTAACCTGCTCATTGCGAATGGCTCGCTGGGCCTTATCGGAAATTTCCGTCCCGTTAAACCACATCGGCTTGGTAACGAGCCGGCGGTTGTTGGTAATGATTCCCTCTTTAATGTCGATAAAGTTCTGCGAGTGCAGCGGCGTCAGGACCATATAAATATCGTCCAGCGGGATTCCGCACACCACAAATGCTGCCGCCGCGTATAGAGTCGAGAGCGAAACACACTCCCCAGCACCCGCCTCGTAGCCATCCTTGAGCCGGAAGGCATTCATCGCCTCGATGGTCTCCGTTTTCCAGTACGGGATGATATCGCCGTCGTATTGATCCAGCCCAAAGTGCCGCCGGATATCCACATCGAAATAGTATTGATCGCCGGTATAGCCGAACAGGGCATTGCTGCGGCCGATGTCTTCGGGGCGGATATAATCACCGAAGCGTTTTAACTCCGCATCCTTATGCGTCAGGCCCCAGGTGTTCAGGTCGAGGTTGAACTCGTACTCATCCATCACAAACTGCCGCATCCGCATCAGCCGGCGATAGGCACTTTTACCCTCCAGCTTCTTGAAAGTCGGCTCGGCCCGCCACTGCCAAAAGACCGGACTCATAATGTTCGCCAGCACCAAGCTATACATCAGTTCTGGAAAGACAAACACCTCCATATCGCTAAGTGTCACCGCCGCACTGTATTTTTCAATATCCTGTGTTTTCATAGGGCGTCTATCATAAAACAGACACCGCAGGAGTCAACAGGAAAATACCCTTAGCCGTTGCCCCCCGGCGGCTGTCTGGAGGAGGCCGACCCCGGTAAAAAGAGGGAATAAAACTCTTTTTTTCACCTCTTGTAATGGGTGCGAAAACAGTGTATAATAGAACGGTGTTCTTTGACAATTCGGGGGCGACTGGCTTCGACCGGACAGGTAGATGGCTTCGTGGCATGCCCAGGATAACGGTTGGCCTGGCTAAAAAGCCGTTACTATTTTTAACTGGCAACTACCAGTATAAACTGGCTGCATAAATGCGGCTCGTCCTGTGAGAGTACTTTCCGCGACTTTCACAAGGGCGCCGATAGCGGAATAGCGGTTCTGAGCGTTCGCGGCAGAATGGCGAAATGAAGCGAAATAGCGAAACAGATTGCCTGTCGTTTGGCGGTCTGCGGGGCGAATCTTTGACAAACGACTAAGCATGTAGAAGCGGAGCTTGAAATGTCACGGGACGGGGGTTCGACTCCCCCCGCCTCCAGTAGGGCGTTCTGTACTCGTAACCGTTGGCGGTGTGAGAACGATGAATTCCGACGCATCGGCGTCCACAAAAAAAAGAAAGAGACCCATAGAACAATGAAAATCCAATCGGTCAAGGGGACCCGCGACTTTTACCCGCCGCAGATGGCGGTCCGTAATTTTATCGTTGATGGCTGGAAAGCAGCGTCGATTCGCGGTGGGTTTGTCGAATACGACGGCCCGATCTTCGAATACCTGCAAATGTATCAGGTCAAGAGCGGCGACGAAATCGTTGAACAGTTGTTCAACTTCACCGACCGCGGCAACCGGCATCTGGCCATTCGACCGGAGATCACGCCCACGCTGGCCCGCATGGTCAACAAGCAGATCAATGCACTGCCCCGGCCGATCAAGTGGTTTTCCGTGCCGCGACTGTGCCGGGCTGAACGCCCCCAAAAGGGACGGCTGCGAGAATTTTTCCAGTGGAACATCGATATCATCGGCGTTGACGATGTGCTGGCCGATGCCGAAGTCATCGCCTGCTCGCTGGATTACCTGCGAAATACGGGACTGACGAGCGCCGATGTCGTGGCGAAGATTTCAAGCCGTCGATTGCTGGCGGCACTGCTGAAAAATATCGGTATTGCCGAAGACAAGCTGGAAACACTGTACCCGATCCTCGATAAGAAAACAAAGATTCCGGTCGAGGCATTTTGTGAAATGCTGGACAAGGAAATCGATTCGTCTGAAACCGTCCAAACCATCCTGAAACTGATGGATGTCCATTCGGTCGATGAGATTCCGGATATTGTCAAGCTGGATGAAGAGGCACAGATCGCGCTGGATGAATTAAAACGGGTCTTCGCCTATCTCGAAAAAATGGGCGTTGCCAACGGATGCCGGTTTGATATGAGCATCGTCCGCGGGCTGGCCTATTATACGGGGATGGTGTTTGAGATTCATGATGCCGTTGGCAAGCTCCGCGCGATCTGCGGCGGCGGGCGATATGATAACCTCTTGAGTGACTTTGGCGGACCCAAAGTAACCGCCACCGGTATGGGCATGGGCGATGCGGTGCTGGAAATCCTCCTGCGAGAAAAGGGCCTGCTGACCGATGACTCGCTGGATATCCAGAAGCTGGATTATTTCGTCGCCTGTCTGGATGATGACCTGATGGATGAAGCGGTCGCGATTACAGCCAAACTTCGCGAAAAAGGATACGCGGCAAACTTCAGCTACAAAACCAACGCCCTGAAAAAGCAGATGAAAGTGGCCGACTCAATGAATGCGGCCCAATGCATCATCGTCGGCGGCGAATACAAAGAGTCCGGCCAACTGGTCGTCAAAGATATGGCCACCGGCGAACAGGAATTAGTAGAAGCGGCCACATTTTTTGACACTGACCCTGTCTAAAAAAAATCCGTGTTAATCCGTGAAATTTATGGTTTCACTTTATGCAAACAACACTGGCCAATATATACGAGCAGGCGTTTGAGTGCTTTCTCACCGAGAACAAACTCCCCTTTCTCTGGATCGACCAGTCCAAATGTCTTGCGTTTGCCGACGGTCCGGTCAAGAATTTCGATTTTCTTATTGGCCCGGACACGGATTCCCCCATTCTGGTCGAACTCAAGGGCCGCACCTTCAAGGGGTCTTCGCTGGCCGGGCTAAAGGGCCTCGACGGATGGGTAACATTCGCCGATGTCCGCTCACTGTCGCGTTGGCTGGGGCAGTTCCAAACTGACACGCCGGCGGCACGGGCCGTTTTCGTGTTCGCTTTTCGTTTTGCGAATATGGATATTGAAACCGACGGCTGGCCGCACTATGATTACTCCGGCGAGCGGTTCCTGTTTTTGGCGATCCTCCTGCAAAAGTACGCGGGCGCAATGAAAATCCGCAGCCCAAAGTGGCAAACAGTTGTAATAAACGCCGCCGATTTCCGCCGGCACGCGGCAAAAACTTTCAAAAATAAATCGTGCAAAGGCCCGAAGGGCCGATAGTTTATTAGCCGGGGGCGTGAACCCCCGGAACCAGATGCCCAGAAAGATAAGCCCCGGAGGGGCGAAAGATAGCTTTAAGAAAATGAATCAACAGATACAACAATATGCAACGAAAATTTTAGCCGGCCAACTATTAGAGCGTCCGGACATCGGCCAACTCTCCGGCCTATCCAAAGACAATCTCGACGACCTGCTCTACTGGGCCAACGAAATCCGCAAAGCCAATTTTGGCAACACAATCAAAATGTGTTCCATCGTCGGCGGTCGTCTGGGCGGGTGCAGTCAGGACTGCGCATTTTGCGCCCAGTCGCTGCATTACGACACCGCCATCGATAAGACGCCGCAGGTGCTGGATGACGAGCAGATCATGGCCGCGGCCAAAGAGGCCAAGCAAAAGGGCGTCCCGAATTTCGGCATTGTCTATAGCGGAAAAAAAGTCGATGGCGGCGAACTGGATCGACTGATCGCACTAACCAAGCGAATCAAAGCCGAATTGTCAATGGGCGTGTGCATGTCGCTGGGGGTCGTTAGCGAAGAGAATATGCAGCGGCTCAGCCGTGCGGGCGTGGTGCGGTTCAACCACAATCTCGAAACCTCCGAGCGGCACTTTCCCGAAGTTGTTACTACGCATAAATACGCCGACCGGATTAAAACCATCGAAGCCGGACTCAAGGCCGGGATGGGCGTCTGCGCAGGCGGCATCTTCGGCATCGGCGAGACCGAAGCCGACCGCATTGATATGGCCCTCGAACTCCGGCGGCTGGGCGTGGATATGGTCCCCATGAACTTCCTGCACCCCATCGCCGGTACCCCGCTGGGCAAAGCGGAAAAACTCCCCCCGCGCGAAATCCTGCGAATCGTGGCCCTGTACCGGTTTATTCTGCCCAAAACGCACCTGAAAGTCGCCGGCGGCCGCGTCCTGAACCTGCGCGACCTGCAGAGCTGGATTTTCCACGCCGGCTGCACAGCGATCCTGACCGGCAACTACCTAACCACCGCCGGAAGGGCCGTCGAAGACGACCTCCAAATGCTGAAAGACTTAGGATTGAAAACAATATAGCCACAGAGGGCACAGAGATCACAGAGAGAGTTTTAAATAATTTTCTCTGAGACCTCTGTGAACTCTGTGGCAAAAAAATAATGAGTGTTAATTTGTGGCTAAGGAAAACAATGAGAATCATCGCCGGAATCAATAAAGGGATGCGGCTGCTGCCACCCAAGGGCATGGACACCCGTCCGATCACCGACCGGGTCAAGGAGTCGCTGTTCAGCATCCTTTATACCAAGGGGATGCTGGAAGATAGGGTCGTGGCGGAAGCCGGGCCGTTACCAAAATACTCGACCGCAACATCGAAAAGGCGCAATTCCTCGCCGAGTCCAGGACCGTCTGTGCCAACATCCTCAAGGTCGCCGCCGCACCGACACCGGAGTATGGCGGCTACGACCTCGTCTTCTGCGACCCGCCCTACAAAATGAGCGACAACTGCGGCCCCGGCACAAAAATCGCCGACCTGATGGAACTCATCGACACCCAAACCCACCTGCGAGCGGCCATCGAGGACCGCTACGCCAATCTCGAAAAAACCGACCAACGCGAATGGGGCAACATGAAAATCGCCTTCTTCCAAAAGCGGAGCGGCGCAAGGGGCCCGATGGGGACACGATAACCATCTGCATTTTCGAGACATCCGGGCGTTTCATCGGTCGGCTCGCGCCGACGCGCTTTTGCCGCCCACAATCACCATCCGCATCCACCACGGCCAAGCACAGCTTGACCGTGCCACCCCTTGAGGACATAATATCACCCCGGCCACCCGTCGTCAGAATTTTATTCGTGTATATTCTGGGTTAAATCCGGTATAGTTTCACTATGTCGAATCGTGATGCCGCGTATAAAGTTGTTCGTCGGTTGCATAAGGAGGGCTACACG
>NBLM01000087.1 GCA_002084585.1 Planctomycetales bacterium 4572_13
TGCCGGTCGATGAGCAGCATGTCTATGCGATCCTTCCCTATACGACGGGCGTGGTGGCCGCGATGATCGAGTTGCAGCTGATGACCGGGATGCGACCAGCAGAGTTGTGTCTGCTCCGGCCGTGTGATCTGGACCGATCTGAATCCGTTTGGCACTACTACCCCGAAAAACACAAGAACATCTACCGTAATATCGAACGGATCGTCTCCATCGGACCGCGGGGGCAGGAACTGCTGAGGCCTTTCCTACTGCGGACAGAGGATGCTTACTGTTTTTCGCCAGCAGACTCGGAAAAACAGCGGATTGAAAAGGCGTCCCGAGAGAGAAAAACGCCGCTGTCCTGCGGCAACCGGGTCGGGACAAACCGAAAAGACAATCCAAAACGAATTATTGGCGAACAATATGATTCTGTGAGCTATCGTAAGGCCGTGCGGTATGCAACCACGGCGGCACGCAAGGTGATACGGAAGGGCGGTGGTGATCCCGACAAAGAGCTTCCTTACTGGACACCGTATCAGCTGCGGCATACGGCCGCGACGAAGGTGCGGAAGGAAATGGGCTATGAATGTGCCGGTGCGACGCTGGGGCATACGAATATGAGCGCGACGGCGATCTATGCCGAACGCAATCAGGGATTAGCGGATGAGGCGGCGAAGCGGTTTGGGTGAGTGATACCTTATCGCCAGTTTTTTTGGGATTGGTGGAATTTCCTTGACATTCTTGAGGCCGTTTGTCTATGATATTTGGAGTTGAGTACTTGCAGAATCGGGCAATCAACAATTTACAGCCCGGAAACAAGAACAAAACGCTCTTTGAGCAATTTGGTATTATCAGCACATCATCCTTTTTGGATGCTTCAAGAAGAACTACGACTTTTTCTTGTAATGGAGTATCACGCAAAAGGGTTGTGCGTCTCGTTTATTTGTACAGGTTTTTCCTGTCCAAAGCGGGACGCCGACCTTGCGTCCATTACTGGCTGTCGTAGGCCTTTCTTGAGCGTGAGTGCTTCGGCGTCTCGCTTTTTTGATGCGCCCGAACCTCAATTTTTCGTTGATTATGTACAAAAGCAAAAAATCCTTGGGTTTGAGGATGAAATAGGATAAAATACAAACACATTAGAGAGGGTCATTATGAGAAAATGCGAATTTTTATTCAAAGTTATTTTTCTGGTCATCGGCGCATCGGTTTTCGCCGCTGTTCCTTATTACAGCCCCGATCTGGACGGGAGCGAGTTTGTCGATTTCAACGACTTTGCGCGATTCGCGGCCAACTGGCAGCAGACGGGCAGCGGACTTGAGGGGGATTTTGACGACAGCGGTTTGGTTGACATCAACGATCTGCGGCATTTCGTGTTTGACTGGGCCAACGATCTGACCTATCCCCCGGTTGCCTATGACCAAAATGTCATCATAACGCAGGGCTGTTCGATAGAGATTACGCTCCAGGCCGACGATGAGAACGGCGACCCGCTCGATTATTTCATGATCGCCTATCCGGAAAACGGACCGCTTACCGTTGATGGCAATACAGCGACCTACACCCCCTTTGCCAGTTATGACGGCAATGATGTTTTTGAATTTTTGGCCCATGACGGAAAATACGAAAGCAACATCGCCACGATCCATATCGTCGTAAAGCCCGACTCCGACGGGGACGGGCTTTCCGATGAGGACGAAATAAACATCCACGGCACCAATCCCAATGATCCCAATTCGGACACGGACAATATGCCGGACGGTTGGGAGGTCAAAGGAGGGCTAAACCCGATAATTAACGATGGCGCTGCCGATAAAGACGGCGATTCGCTAAGCAACGAGAACGAATACATCGCCGGTACTGACCCGAATGCTCAAGACACTGACGAGGATGGTCTAAGCGATGGCGATGAAGTCAATGGAACGCTTGGCAGCTATGGGCCTGTTTCGCCTTATGACAACGATTATCCCGACTATTATTACACGCCCTACGCTGAAAACCCCTATGACATCCCAACGAACCCGCTTAAAGCGGATACCGATGGTGACGGCGTTAGCGACCGCAAAGAAATAGAATGGGGGATTAATCCAAACGATCCCGACACTGACGGCGATGGAGTCGATGACGGTGTTGAGGTCTCTTACCGATACGGCGGCGTTGAGCAGTTCAGGCCCTATCCACTCTGGGCGCATTACGACGATGGAGACTGGGACAACCCGGAAGATTGGGAAGGTTGGGAAGATTGCGACTTAAACGCCAATTCGACCGATACCGACGGCGATGGGATGCTTGACAGCTGGGAAATAAAATATGAACCCGAATACGGCGGCGATTGGCTGGACCCACGATACAATGGAATCATTATCGGCCAGTTAGATGCGGATAACGATTGTGATTTTGACGGGCTAACCAATGTTCAGGAGCATGACGGTTACTACCCCGGCTACGGCGATTTTGGCGGCAGCACCAATCCAAGCGTCAGAGACAGCGACGGCGACGAGGAACACGATGGATACGAATGCGGCGCCACCCTCGGGGGGCCGTATTGTTTTGATACGAGCCCCTATAAGTTCGATACCGACGACGATGGGCTTTCAGATACCTGGGAGAATCAGCAGTCCTTTTGCAAATATAATCCTACCCTTAAAGATACCGATAACGACGGGTGGGAGGACGGCTATGAAGTTCAGTATGAATTAGAGTATTATGGAACATACTCGAGTCCATGGTACCTCGCGGATATGACCGCTGATTACGATAACGACGGTCTGATAAATGAGGATGAACACTTCCACGGCACGGACCCAGTCAATGATACGGACTCTGACAACGACGGTTTAACCGACGGGGACGAAGCCAACACCCACGGCACCGACCCGACGGATCCTGACTCTGATGACGACGGCCTTTTAGACGGCGATGAAATAACCGCAAATACCGACCCCTTGGATTTTGACACGGACGACGATTTGCTGCCGGACGGTTGGGAAGTTGATAACGGGCTGGACCCTAACAGTGATACGGGCGATGATGGGCGAAACGGCAATCCCGATGGCGATGGGGCCACCAACTTTGAGGAATTGATATACGGTACGGACCCGGACGACCCGGCCAGCAATCCGGCGGCACTGATAGATTCCGGCAAGGAATATCTGGATGTTAAATTAACAGTCGGTGACCACAGCGGCAGTCATTCGGAGCGGTACAATCTCAAGGTCGGCTCGATTACCCATCAGGCCCCCGAATTCGGCGTTGTGGAAGAAAGAGTTTATCCGTTCGAGGTCGGCAAGAAATATGACATAGAAATCGTATGGGTGGACAGCAATCAAACGCCGCCGGACTATGACTACACGGCCCTCGTCGAGCCGAATGACAGCATCCTGCCGGAAGGTGTCGGTTTCATACTTGATGACCCGGACAGCATACTCGGCATCCATACTGAAAGTACCGAGTTTTACGCCGAGGGCAAGACAGCGTATCTGACGCTTGTCAAGGCAGACTTGAAACTCTATAACGGCGGCAATAACGGCAGTAATGGCGCGGAGGTTCCCGATGTCAACGAAACCAATTTGGGCGGGTATCTGCTGGTCAACTGGGACGATGACAACGGCAACGATAAGCCGGACTTGTACGAAAGTACCGCAAGCAGCGATGATGACCTTGCGAAGATCGAACTGTCCCTTTTGCCTGCCGGACTTGAGGGAACGGTTGAATTGACGGGTTTCGGCTGCAATATCAAAATCTGGGATAATCAGAATAAACAGAACGAGATAACAGACCCCAACTGGGCGGTTGCTGATATGCCGAGTGAGTTATGGATTGAGGCGATAACGCCCAGCAACACCGAACGGGATATTGGCTTATCGCTTGTCTATACAAAGAACAATACCACCATCGCCACCGACACTGTCAAAGCCACCGCAGTTATGATAAATCTCGGGAATGTGGTTGGCAGAGAGGTGAATAATGATATATTTGCAGAAAGAGGCCATACTTCTATTGTTGGAAAATTTACCGGCACTTGCACAAAAGGCGATCTTGTTGATGCATCAAAATACACATTATTCGAAAGTGATGGCGGGGATGACTGGTGGACAGAACCAGGCCCAAGAGAAGCATCCTTAACACATGTTACGGCAAGGCCGGGACGAGAGTTTTTCGGTGATTTGACGCCGTTTCTCACTTCTTATGCTGCTTCGGGGCTAACTTACACGAATCGTTTGGCAATACTTAAAACGGCTAAATGGCTCATTGAATACACAAACAACATTGAATACTCAAAATATGATGCCGTATGGTCAGAGGACGGTTGGGATACTTCACTACCTGACATTGATAAGATTCGCTGTGATGGATTTGTGGAAGTTTGTTATGAACTAAACGGATACAATTCTTGGGGATTGATAGATGGCGGCAATGCGAGATTTCCAATAGGTGTTTTTCAGGATGAACATAACGAATGGCGATTTGGTGATGATCCAGAAGACGGCGAGGATGATTTTTGGGCGTGGTTAATGCCGATAACTCAAATTGGCTATGCGGATACTTACATCTTGGAACATTACCCATCCTATTCCGGCGGGGATTTTGATTATACCACAAATAATTTTCGTGGCACTTTCTGGGACAGTGCCTTTGTTGAACAGGGGTTAATTTCACCAATACTGGAGTAAAGAAAATGAAAGAAAAAACAAAATTCTATATTGTTGCAGTGTTAGTCGTAACTTTATTCCAAGCGGTCTGCTGGGCTGACAAACCAGCTACGGATGAAGCATGGGGGGGCTTGTTTAACAGCGACAGGCAGGTTCGCAAAGATGCTGTAAAAGTTCTTGGAACACTTGATAAGGATGAATTGCTCAAACAAGCTAGCGGTTGTGCGGAATTTATAAGCTCTGGAAAATCTGAACCTTATAGCGTGTATCATTTTCATCACATCCTTGATATAGCCGAACAGAAAGGTTTTGATATTTCAGATGCTATACGCTTGATAAAGTCTCCGGACACATCGGATTGTTTCAAAACAGGGCTTTTGGACTGGGTGGGCGAAAAAGGAATTGAGACCATTTCCTACAATCAGGCAATTGATCTATCCAAATACTGTATCAAATTGTTAAAAGATGAACAGCGACAGGATATTCTTCGAGATTTTGCCTGCAATACCACAAAAAGATTGTTGGGACATACTGGTAAAATGGATTTGTTAAGCGAAGATATAATCAAATCGAAAATGGAAAGTGGCATAGAATTAAGTACTTTAAGATCAGATGTTGCTGATGGGAAAATAGTGCTTTCTGAAAAACACAGATTAAACGAAGCTGAAAGACTAAACATTTATGACGAGTACGCTCAAGCACTTGTCGGTACTATCCAAGAACCCAATACGCATCAGTATTTTGAACAACATGTAATCAATGGTTTGGAGGATTGTCTGAAAAAACCTATCGAATCTAACCTGCAAGTGTACAACTCTCTTGAAAATGCCGTTAGAAACTATCAGAACCATGACCAGGGTAATTGGCGGTATCTTGCGAAAATAGGGATGAATACCATCAAACTACCTGATGCTAATGATATAGCTGCGGATATGATAACCAATACGCAGACAAAATTTGAAGCCGAAGAAGATGAGCAAAAGAAATTTGATCTGCGAAGCAGTTTAGATTCACTTAAACAGACAAAGAAAAGATACGAAGAAGAAATTAAGGCAAACGGCTTCAAGTCGTGGGTTGCCCCCACTCCATTACCGCAACCGCCGGAGGTAAAAACACCTGTACAGGTCGAGCCGGTTGATGTCAATGAGATGGTGGACTTCCTTGAGCAACTCTGGCTTGAGGATGAGGGCATAAGGGAAACCATGGACCCGAACCAGTGGCAGGAATTCATAGAAGCCGTGAAGAAAGGGCAATAGTTTTATGAGAATGAAAAAATTACCGATTATTATTTTGATATGTTTGTTTTCTGCGAGTTGGGTTCAGGCGGAACCATTGCATATAACCTTTGACCCCGCCTCTCGTCCCGGGGGTTCAATAGGCATTGATAGTTGGACAGAAAACGGCATATTTTTTACAGGTCCTAACGGCTTTGGACACAGCGATTCTGGAAAAGAAGCAAGGCCAGATAATGGCACCGCCTATCTTTCCTTTGCGATAGGACCGCCACAAACCTTAATGATACAATCCATAGATTCAACGCCATTTCAACTATTCAGTGTTGACCTCGCTGAATACAGCATTCTTTTCGATAGACCTAAGGATATAACTTTTATTGGCCACAAAAATGACGGCACCACCGTCACACAAGACTTTACGCTT
>NBLM01000088.1 GCA_002084585.1 Planctomycetales bacterium 4572_13
AAACGAACCGACATTGAATTTGAGCTGTAATTATGAAAAAACAAACATTTAAAAATCTCGTTTCATTGGCACAACAGGAGTCCCCTCCTCATGTCGATGTAGCCGACGGCGTTATCTCGACACTAACGGCCCTGGTTTACAAAAAACCGGATCCCTATCGCGCGTACGCCTGGGTCGGCGCAGCGTCTGCGGCGATGGCCGCCTGCATTTTGCTCGCCGCGACGACGCTCTGGCAATCAAGCTCTGATTCCGTCAGTGAAATAATGACTTATGTTTCATGGGTGGCACAATGAACCAATCCGAATTGAAATCTGAAGGGTCCGCCGCAACATCAGCACTGAAGCCGATTCTTTTTAGCGCATTGATACTGATTTCAGGAATTGTCATCGGTGCGGGGCTGACGCTTATTATCACGGGCGGGCCGGACACCCAAAAAACGCTGCCGCCCGGCCCGGAATATATGTCCGGCAGGATGGTCAGACGCATCGCGGGAGAATTGCATCTCTCTGGCCAACAGCAGGAACAACTCAGACCGATTGTTCAAAAGCATATGAAAGCAATGGATGATATTCGCCAGCAGGCGCGTCCGGAAATCAGCCAAGAACTCAAGGAAATGAACGAGGAAATTCTCAGCATTTTGGATGGACCGCAGAAAGAAATCTGGCAAAACCGAATTCAGCGGATGCAGGAGCATTTCACTCGAATGCGTCATCGTCGCGGCCCAAGCGACGGACAAAGAAATGAAAAAAATCCCACCTTTGAGCCGCGACCGCATAGGCGGCGACAACCCAGCCGATTTCGAGAAGAATTGCCTCCCGAAAGTCTATTGCCACCGGAAGAGAGATCACCTCTTGACGGCGTAACACCTCCTGAATTGAATCCTCTGCCTGAGCCGCCGCCCGCCGGGGGTTAATCCTATTGAAGTTAGCGAAGTTTGAGGGTTGCCAGTGCCACGATGGCAAAAGCAATTGAAAGCAGCCAGAACCGAACGACAATCTGGGGCTCTGACCAACCGGATAAGTGAAAATGGTGGTGGATCGGGGCGCATCGGAAAATCCGTTTCCCGCCGGAGTACTTAAAATAGCCCACCTGTAAAATCACACTGAGCAACTCCATCACAAATACTCCGCCAATGACAAACAGCAGTATCTCGTTGCGGGTAACAATGGCCCCATAGCCCATCGCCGCACCCAGCGGCAGGGAACCGACATCGCCCATAAAAACCTGGGCCGGGTGGCAATTGTACCATAGAAATCCAAGCACCGCCCCGGTGATCGCGGCGAAGAAAATCGCCAACTCGCCGGACTCAGGCACATGCGGCAGGAGCAAATAACTGGCCCAGGTAACGCCGCCTGTTCGGGTCATGGATTCGGAGGCAATGTAACACAAGATCACCAGCACCGTCGAAACAACCCCCAGACAGCCGGAAGCCAAGCCGTCCATCCCATCGGTTAAATTGACCGCGTTGCTGGTTGCGGAAATGTAGAGTACGGCAAGAATCGCGAACATCCAGCCCGCTAACGGAATACTGTGTTTGTAAAACGGAAGCCACAATTGTCGGGCGTCCTCAAGCAGACGGAAGTCCGAATAAAGGAAGATGCCGACAAGAACCGCCCCGCCGAATTGAAAAAGGAGCTTTTCCCACGCCTTCAGACCGTCGCGGCTATGCTGATGGGTCTTGCTGGTTAGTTTGAGCCAGTCATCGACCGCCCCGATGCCGCCGTACCAAACGAGGATAAAAATCGCTTTACGAATAAACGGATTGTCCAGACGCGCCCACAAGAGCGTACCGGCCAAAACGGCGGCCAAAATGATAATGCCGCCCATTGTCGGCGTATTGGCACGGTCGCGCATCAGCTCATTGAGTGCGGCGTGGTGAAATTCGGGCCGGTCGCCGATCTTCATCCGCATCAGCCAGCGAATGACTTTGGGGGCGATAAATACGGCAATCGCCAAGCTGGTCAAAGCCGCCAGCGTCGCACGAAACAAGACATCCTCATACGCATAGAAGCCAATCCCATGCAATATGTCCTGCAACCACGATAACAAATGATAAATCAATGTTCACTCCGATATCCTGGAAGTTTTTCGTTTATTTAGCACACACAGTATTTCACACGGCCAAGCACAGCTTGACCGTGCCACCCGCCGTGTTACAAAATACTAATGATTTCCAAAAAGCTCTCTCAGCCGCTGGATGGCTTTTTCCAGATTGGCCGAGCGGGATCCCTTGACTAGTATTGTATCGTCAGGTTTTATCCATTTGTGCAGATTATCGCATAATTGCCCGGTGTTTTTGAAACCACGAAACTTAAAGGGGTCAGACACCTTTAATTCTGATTTGGCTCCCTGCAAAATCTGCTCGGCGAACGGGCCGGCGGCTAACAGAACATGCACCCCTTCGGCGGCAGCTTTTTGGCCTAATTGCGTGTGCAGGGATTCAGATGCCAAACCCAGTTCGGCCATACTTCCGGTGATGAACACCTTGCGTTTTTCCGTATTCTCAGCCATCAAGGCCAGGCAGGCCAGCGCGTTGGCCATTGAAGCGGGGTTGGCATTGTAGCAGTCATTCAAAACAGTCAAGGGTCCGATATTTTCTATCTGCAATCGTAAATCGGGGGATTTAAGCTGCTGCGCAGCTTTGGCGAAATCCGGCAGCGAGATAGCCAATCCACGGCAAACCGCCCACGCACTCAATACATTCACAAGGTTCGCCCTGCCTGCCAGCGGCACTTGGACGGTTTGGCCGTCGATTACGAACGAGCCGCCAGCACCCTCTGTTTGCAGGTCGGTTCCGGCAATATCGCATTTCGGCCCCAATCCGAAAGTCGTTAGCGGGATGTCGTAATTGGCCCTTATATGACTCCTCAGGTCGTGTTGATCGCCGTTGATATAGAGCATCCCACCGGTTTGCAGACCTTGCGCGATGGACGCTTTTTCCTTGATGATATTCTCCAATGTCCCGAAACCTTCCAGATGCGACGGGGCCACCCGCGTGATCAGAGCAATATCCGGGCTGGCGATGCGGGCTAAGGGTGCAATTTCGCCGGGGTGGTTGCTGCCCAACTCCAGAAGCAAGATATCGTCGTCCGGTTCGGCAGAGAGAATCGTCAGCGGCAGGCCGATGTGGTTGTTGAAGCTGCCCCGGGCCTGTCGACATTTGAAAAATTGGCTTAATATCTGATGCAGTATCTGGCGGGTGGTGGTCTTGCCGACCGAACCGGTGATGGCGATAACCTTGGCCGATAGCTGCCGGCGATACCACGCCGCGAATTGAGCTAAGGCCGCGATGCAGTCATCCACTCGGATCAATGGCGTTTTAGTCGGTGAGCCAACTTCTCGCTGGACAACAATACAAGCCGCACCTTTTTCAATCGCGGCAGCGGCGTAGTTGTGGCCATCAAAGTTTTTACCAGCAATCGCAAAGAATATCTGTCCAGATTCGATGGTTCGGGAATCAATGCTCACACTACTAAAAAACGACACGCCGTCGCCGGCGATCAATTCGCCGCCAATGATTTCAGCAAGTTGTGCTGCGTTGATTGGTTTCATTGGTGTTCGTTATTTTCATTGCGGGCGAGACACCCGCGTTCCCAGTTAGATTGCTTTCAGAGCTTCTTCAAAATCGCTGAAATGTCTTTTTTCTGTGCCTATTATTTGGTAGTCCTCGTGGCCCTTTCCGGCGAGCAGCACAATATCACCCGCTTTGGCCTGCTGGACGGCCAATTGGATCGCTTTGACACGGTCGGACTCAATAAAAGGTGTCTGACCCCTTTTAGTTGTAAATCCCTGCGTAATGTCTTCGATAATCGCATCAGGGTCTTCTGTGCGGGGGTTGTCACTGGTTACGATGACTATATCGGCCAGTTCTTCGGCGGCGGCGGCCATGCGGGGGCGTTTTGTCTTGTCGCGATCCCCGCCGCAACCGAACAGCACGATCAGGCGGCCCTCACATAGCGGCTTGAGTGTTTTCAATACATTCACCAACGCATCGTCGGTGTGAGCGTAATCGACAAAGACCCTGATACCCCGCTGGTCGGCGGCGGCGGACAGTACCGGTTGCAGACGACCCGGAACAGCTTGCAATGCGGACAATCCGGCGGCGATATCGCTCAATCCGATCCCCGCACCGAGGCACAATCCAGCGGCGGTGAGGCAGTTTAAGATATTGTGCCTGCCGGGGATATGAGTGGTTACTTTTTCGCTGTGATTTTCAAAGATGATGCTGAACTCACTGCCCGTTGCATCCATACGATGCACTTCGGCATTGATGTCAACGGGACGGTCGATACCGTACCAAAGGAGTCGTGTCGCCGGTTCGATGATCTCGGCGATGGTGTGGGCCGCATCCGATTCAGCGTTCAGAACCGCCAGACCATGCGGTGGCAAATCAGTAAACAGCAGCGTTTTGGCATCCAGATAATCATCCTCAGTTTTGTGATAGTCCAAATGGTCGCCGGTCAGATTTGTAAATGCCGCTGCGGTAAAGGATATACCCGCCAGGCGTTTTTGGCTCAGGGCGTGACTGCTGGCTTCGATGACCATATAGCTTGCGCCGTCGAGAACCATTTCCTGAGCGGCAGCGGCGAGCGTAACCGCGTCGGGCGTTGTCAGCGGTGCGGGGATCACCGCCCTGCCAGTGTTGTATTCGATGGTGCCGATGAGACCACACTTTGCGCCGGTGTATTCGAGAATCGAACGAACCATGTAGGCCACCGTCGTTTTGCCGTTCGTTCCGGTTACGGCCAGATTGGTCAGCTTGGCAGCGGGATTGCCCATCGCGGTCTGGGCCAGTTGCCCCAATACTTTGGCAGTATCTTCGGCGATAATGCAATCTACGCCCTCAACAGGTCGCTGCGTAACGATGTGGGCCGCTCCGCCGGCGAGGGCTTTGTCGATATAATCGTGTCCATTGACCTGCGTGCCGCACACCGCAACGAATACATCGCCGGGCTGAATCTGTCGCGAATCGGAACAAATCCGAAGCTTTTCTGATTGTACCAGTGCCAATAGTTGTGTAAGCGTCATGAAACATCCCGCTGTAAAAAACTGTTTTGAATGTGAACCCAAGTATTTTATCGACCATCCGGGCAAAATCGTTTATTTATACGCCGTCCATTTAGCCAATAGGTGGTTTACCACTCTGCGGGAGAGAGGGAATCAGAGAGCGGCTCGTTCCACCAGTTGGGATCGCGGAGGTAGTGCTTCATCCATATTGCGGCGTTGATGCCGTCAGCTACGGCGGTAACGAGTTGCATCGCCGCACCGACACGGCAATCACCTGCCACAAACACGCCCGGGGTCTTCGTCCGCAGATAGGCCGTGTCGCACTGGATGAATCCGCTTCCGGTCAGACCAACAAATCCGTCTAAAAAGTCGGTATTGGGAATCATCCCAACGAAAATAAAGACACCGTCGCAGGAGATTTCCTCGGCGGCTTCGGTCTTGACATTTTTCAGGACGGCCTTTTGAACCTTGCCTTCGCCCTCAATGGAGGTAACAACGCTATCGAGTTTTAATTCCAGATTGCTGTCGGGCTTATTGACCAACTCCATCAATTCATCCACAAGCACCGGCGTGGCACGAAACTCCTGTCGCCGATGGACCATATAGACCTTTTTGGCGAACTTGGCCAGGTGCAGCGTGTCTTCAACGGCAGTATTGCCCCCGCCAACGGCCACGACGATCTTATCCTTATAAAATGGCGCATCACAAGTGCCGCAATAGCTGACCCCTGTGCCGGCCTGACGAAACTCTTCCTCACCCGGAACACCCAACGGCCGATAGGAACTGCCCGGCGTCAAAATAACCACCTTGCCGATAAAGGTCTCTTTCGAGGTCGAAACTTCAATCAGACCGTCGTCGCGGCGATTCAGTTTCTTCACCTCAGCACTGGTTTTAATCTCGCCGCCAAAGTGCTTGACCTGAGCGGTGAGTTTTATCACCAGATCCGGGCCACTGATATTCTCAAAACCCGGATAGTTTTCGATGCGGTCGGTGGTGTTGATCTGTCCGCCGGGATAAAACTTCTCCAGCAACAATGTTTTTTGACGATCCCGTGCCGCATACAGACCCGCACCCAGTCCGGCCGGGCCGGCACCGATAATAATACAATCATATTTGTTATCTGACATTTTTATCCCCTTACTTGTATTTTAATCAATTCGTATTTAGTAAACTTTCGCACTTTTTAGGCGACTGATTTTAATGGTTTATCAACAAAAACATATCGACCTGTCGATGTCTTTATTGAAATTAACGATAAGACAGGGA
>NBLM01000089.1 GCA_002084585.1 Planctomycetales bacterium 4572_13
GTGCTGCGGAGTTTGCGGAACTCCACCGGCGGCACCTCGATATGGATATCCATCCGGTCCACCAGCGGGCCGGAGATTTTGGACAGATACCGCTCGACCTGAAGCGGCGAGCATCGGCAGCGTTTAGCCCGTGTGCCAAAATAGCCGCAGGGACACGGGTTCATCGCCGCAAGCATCATAAATTGCGCCGGAAAACACAGCGTCCCTCTCGCGCGGGAAATCGTTACCGTGCCGTCTTCAAGCGGTTGGCGAATCATCTCCAGCACATTGCGCGGAAACTCCGCAAATTCATCCAGAAACAAAATGCCGTGATGGGCCAAGCTCAACTCGCCGGGACGGGGATGCGTCCCGCCGCCAACCAATGCCGGGCCGGAGGCGGTATGATGCGGCGTGCGAACCGGCCGCGTAGCGATGAGCGGCTCACCCTTGGGCAGCAGGCCAACCGAAGAATATACCCGCGTCGTCTCCAGCGATTCGGCCAGTGTCATATCCGGCAGGATCGTCGCCATCCGCTTGGTCAACATCGTCTTGCCCGCACCCGGTGGGCCAATCATCATCACATTATGACCCCCGGCGGCGGCAATCGTCAATGCCCGCTTGACACTTTCCTGCCCCTTGACATCGCTGAAATCGACCTCATAGGTTGAGGATTTGTCGAACAGCGAATCAATATCAATCGAAGTCGCCTCCAGCGGCAGCAGATCGGATAAAAACGCCACCGCCTGCGCCAGCGAGCCGACCGCATAAACCTCAATATCCTGTACTACGGCGGCTTCGGCGGCATTCTCCAGCGGAACGATAATTCCCTTGTACCCGTTAGCCGCGGCGGTCATCGCCATACTCAACATCCCGTTGACCGGGCGAATGCGGCCGTCCAATGCCAACTCGCCGACAACAACAAAATCGCTCAAATTCTCAGCGGCCAACGCGCCGGTCCCGGCCAGAACGCCTAATGCAATCGGCAAATCGAATGCCGGGCCTTCCTTTTTGACATCCGCCGGAGCGAGATTGACCAGATAGGGCTGGTTGGGATAGGAGTAGCCGGAGTTGATGATGGCGCTGCGGACGCGCTCGACGCTTTCTTTCACCGCCGCATCCGGCAGACCGACAATCGTGGGTTTGGGGATCACATGGGATGAAACATCCACCTCCACCTCGCACAAGATGCCGTCGATCCCTTCCAATGTTACCGAAAACAGTTTTGCCAGCATTTGATGTCCTTTCTTTGGCCGGATTATATAACGGCATACTCGATCCGGCAAGGACTTTTTGAAATGCTTAAAAACCGTTTGTATAGTCGGGTTTACCGTCGTCGCTGTCGTAGGTTTGTGTATCGCCGGGTGATTCTTCACAGATCACTACCCGCTCGATGTGTTCGGTCTTTCGCGTATGGCTGTCCACCGTAACGAGCACGCCGTTGATGCGCACATCGCCGGAAGCGATCTCAAACGAATACGGCATCTGCGTTCGAAATGCCCGGACAACACTGTCGGCATTTCGTCCCAGCACCGAATCCATTGCCCCGGTCATGCCGATGTCTGTGATATACCCCGTCCCCGCCTTGTGGATGCGTTCGTCAGCGGTGGCAATATGGGTATGGGTTCCAAAGACGCAGCTCACCTTTCCGTCGAGATAGTAGCCCAGCGCCACCTTTTCACTGGTGGCTTCGGCGTGGACTTCCACAAATATGATGTCCGCCTCATTCTTCAGCTTCGGCAACAAGGCGTCAATCTTCGCATAGGGACAATCTGCCGGCTTCATAAAAATGCGACCGATCAATGTTACCACAGCCACGGTCACCCCCTTGGCGGTCTGGTAAATCGCGAAATCCTTACCGGCGGCGTGAGGCGACAGGTTCGCCGGGCGGACGAGATTGTTCTCGGTTTCCAGCGTGGGAATAATGTCCCGCTTGCGGTAACAGTGGTCGCCCAGTGTTACCAAATGCACACCGTACTTGGCAAGTTTTTCGTGAATCTGCCGCGTCAGACCGGACCCGCCGGCGGCGTTTTCGGCATTGGCAATCACACAATCGACCCCGTTTTCGGCCACAAACGATTGCAGCTGATTGGCCAGAATCCGCCGCCCGGGGCGACCGACAATATCACCAATACAAAAAACCTTTATCTTCATTGTTGCCCTTCTGTGTATATCCTAACCCGGATAAACCGGAAATTCTAAATCCCAATCAGGAATAGATGAATGTACGAATGTCGGAATATAAAAAACATACATTCCTATCTACCTATATTCATGAAGTATTACCGTGCGTATTCGACACAGCGAACTTCACGGAGCAGTGTTACCTTGATCTCGCCGGGATAGGTCATTTCGTCTTCAACCTTTTTGGCAATGTCGCGGGCAGTCTTCAGTGCCACGGCATCATCGATTTTATCCGCATCGACAACCACACGAATCTCACGACCGGCTTGAATCGCATACGAATTCTCCACGCCCTCGAAACCGGCGGCAATCGCCTCCAGCTTTTCCAGCCGTTTGACATATCGCTCCAGTGTCTCTCTGCGGGCACCGGGACGCGAGGCACTGACCGCATCGGCCGCCGCCACCAGCGGTGTATAGTGATTGTTGGCGACAACATCTCCGTGATGGCCTTCAGCAGCGTTGAGAACAATATCCGACTCCTTGAACCGACGCAGGAAATTGGCCCCAATCGCCGGGTGACCGCCTTCAATCTCACGATCCATCGCCTTGCCGATATCGTGCAGCAGCCCCGCGCGACGAGCAATGGACCCATCCAGACCCAGTTCGTCCGCCATCACTTGCGACAGGAAAGCCACCTCCACACTGTGCCGCAGAACATTCTGACCGTAGCTACTGCGATAGTGCAGCGCTCCCAACATCCCCAGGACTTTATTGCTCAAACCACGAACATCCACTTCTTCGGCGGCCTCTTTACCCAACTGCATCACACGAGAATGCACATCTTTTTTCGCCTGATTGACAATCTCCTCGATGCGCGAGGGATGAATCCGGCCGTCTTGGATCAGCCGTTCCATACTCAACCGGGCCACTTCCCGACGAATCGGATTAAAACCACTCACCACGATGATCCCCGGTGTATCGTCAACAATCACATCAACGCCGGTCGCTTTCTCAAAGGCGCGAATGTTTCGCCCCTCGCGACCAATGACGCGACCCTTCATATCGTCGCTGGGAATATCCACCATCGAAACGCTGACTTCACAGCTCTGTTCGGCCGCATAGCGCTGGATGGCAAGATTGATAATCTCTTTGGCCTTTTCTTCGACGGCTTCCTCGGTTTGACTGACTTTCCGCTGGATGACCTGGTTCATTTCCCGCTCACACTCATCCTCCAGCCGAGTCAAAAGCATCTCTTTGGCCTGTTCAGCATCCAGCGAAGTGATTTTCAGAAGTTGATTTTTCTGCTGAACCATCACATTCGCCAACTCCTTATTTCGATTGTCGTAGGTTTTTGTCTGGCGATCCAGTTCGCGCTCCTTGTTACCAAGCTGTCGCTCCTGCTGCTGAACCTTATCCTGCTGACGATCGAGGGAGTTCTGCTGCTTGGACAGGGCCATCTCCTGCTGACGGAGTTTATTTTCCCTGCCATTGACCTCGGCAGCGAATGCTTCTCGCTTTTTCATCACCTCTTCAGTCGCATCCAGACGGGCCTCTTTGATAATTGTTTCGGCCTGCTTTTTCGCGGTTTCAATGCGGATTTCAAGATCGTCCTGGAGTGCCTTGTTTCGAGTGCCTGTGATAACCTTCAGGATGATATAAACAATCACCGAACCAACCAAAATGCCCGGTAACGCCCCCACTAAAATGCTCAACAAATCAATTTGTGCCAGTATTTCCATTGTTTTTGTACCTTTCCTAATCGTAGTCAAAATAGATTGAAAACTTACAGAAAGACACGCCCTGGAAATGCAGGCAATCTCAAAAAAAATGCTCGAAAAACGGCGATAAAATCAAAAAAACGAGATTTAATCAGAGAGAAATCACACCGATACCATCAAAAGACACACTCTCTCAACTGTAAAAACCGCAAATCGACCTTGTTTTAAGACCAAACACATCCCTTTTACAGGCCGGGTTTGCACAAACTCTATCACTTAATCCCTTTCGCCATATTCACCTATTCAACCAGACTCTGGACTTGACAAGAAACAAACCACTCTCGCCTTTCGCCCTGCCGGATGAAATCGGTGTTTTCGAAGCACCGCTTACAACTAATCTTTCTGCAAGTTGTCCCCTCACTTGAGTTATAAACATATAACTCGGAGAGAACACATCGCTTTCATCGTCAAACCGGACAAAAGCTCCACACAATTCTACACACTTTATTGGCAGGGTCAAGAAGAAAACATTCGCCAAAGTGATTTGTCAGTATTTACAGATAAAACAGCTTGATAATGGAAAATAACCCTGATTTGCCCCGCTCCCAATTTCCTTTTGTACAATACTCGACTCATTATGTATAATATGCCGCATCTGAATTTGAAAGGGTAAAATGTCTAAAAAACTTTACATCATTGATGGTCATGCACATATTTATTCGGCGTATTATGCGCCGATGCGGCCGCTGACGGCTCCTTCCGGCGAGCCAACCAAAGCGGTCTTTGTGTTCACCAACGCACTGCTGGGTCTGATCGACCGTGCCAAGCCGGATATGCTGGTGGTGGCGATGGATTCTAAGGCCCCCAGTTTCCGTGCAGATATGTATCCCGAATACAAGGCCCATCGTCCGCCGATGCCGGAGGATCTGCCCGGCCAGATCAAACAGATCGAGCGGATTCTGGAGGCGATGAATATCCCGATGCTCCGCGTCGATGGCTGGGAAGCCGACGATATCATCGGTACACTCACCAAAGAAGCGACTGAAAAGGATATTGATGCCTATATTTGCTCCAAGGATAAGGACATGCTCCAGTTGTTGAATGAGCATGTGGTGACCTATGACATCAAAAAAGATGTCGTTACCGATACAAAAAAGCTCAAAGAAGACAAAGGTCTCACGCCGGAACAGTTTATTGATGTGCTGGCTTTGCAGGGCGATGCCGCTGACAACATCCCCGGCGTACCGGATGTCGGCCCCAAGACCGCGACCGACTGGATCATAAAATACGGCTCGCTGGATGAACTCTACGCCCACGCCGACGACATCAAGGGCAAACGCGGCGACAACCTGCGAAAATTCAAAGAGCAGGCCTACCTGAGTAAAGACCTCGTGATTATCAATACGAAAGCCCCGGTAACATTTGATGAGCAGGCGTTTACCCACTGCGATCCCGACACGGACAAACTCGCCGATCTTTACAAGGAACTCGGCTTCAGCAAACTTCTTTCAGCGTTAGAAGGTAGGGTGGGCCATGCCCACGCGGAAAAAGAGGAACGGACCAAGGCAAAACCCACCCCCATTGGCGGCCTATTTGCGGGAATGGAAGAAAGCAGAGTGGGCCGTGCCCACGCTGAAGCGAATTACGAACTTGTTGACACACAAAAAAAACTGGACAAATTTGTCGAAAAGCTTGCGACGCAAAAGGCCTTTGCGTTCGATACCGAAACGACAAGCATCAATGCGATGCGGGCCGATCTGGTGGGAATGAGCTTTAGCTGGAAAGCACACACCGGATATTATCTGCCGGTCAAAGCGCCGCTCGGTCAGCCAACGCTGGACATTGCCAAAGTGCGAGAATCCATCGGCCCAATCTTAGCCGATACCAAACGATTCAAGGTCGCCCAGAACCTCAAGTATGATTATCTCGTGCTGGAAAATGCGGACTTGCCGGTGGCGGTTTCCGATGGCAAAGTTTTCGATACGATGGTGGCTTCCTACTGTCTGCACGCCGACCGGGCCAGTAATGGGATGGATGCGATGAGCCGGGACTATCTGGGCTATGAGCCGATCCCGATTTCCGACCTCATCGGCAAGGGCAAAAAGCAGATTACATTCGATCAGGTCGATACAGCCGTTGCGTGTGAGTACGCCGCCGAGGACGCGGTCGTAACATGGCAATTATACGAATACCTGTCGGTCCGGCTGGATGGGATGCCGCAGATCAAGGAGTTGTTCGAGACGGTCGAGATGCCGCTGGTAACGGTGCTGGCGCGAATGGAAGCCAACGGTGTGTCGCTGGATACGGCGCTATTGCGAAAGATGTCCAATGAGATGACTGAAATCGTTGACCGGCTCACCGGTCAAATCTATGCACTGGCCGGGATCGATTCGCCCAAACAGCTTGCCGAGATTCTTTTTGACCGGTTAGGTTTGACGAGTCTCAAAAAGGGCAAGACCCAGCGAAGCACTGATGCCGGTGTGCTGGCCCACCTCAGGGACGACCATGAAATCATCCCTCTTTTGTTGGAATATCGGCAGTTGGTCAAGCTCAAGAATACTTATACGGATAAACTCGGGAAGCTGATTAACCCGCGAACAGAGCGAGTCCACGCGTCATTTAACCAGACAGTTACGGCAACGGGGCGACTGTCTTCTTCTGACCCAAACCTGCAGAACATCCCTGTGCGGACGGAGATGGGCCGAAAGATTCGCTCGGCGTTCATCCCGGCCGAAAAAACCGCCTGTATTCTCAGTGCCGACTATTCCCAGATCGAGCTTCGCCTGCTGGCACACTTTTCGAAAGATGCCGCATTGCTGAAGGCATTTGCCGACGATCAGGATATTCATCGTTTCGTCGCTTCGCAAGTCTATGGCGTAGAGCCCAAAGCCGTTACCAGCGAGATGCGCAGCAAAGCCAAGGGCGTCAACTTCGGCATTATCTATGGACAGGGGCCGTTCGGACTGGCCAAGGCCATCGGCATCACACAGGCCGAGGCCAAGCGGTTCATCGCCGATTATTATGATCGCTATCCGTCAATCCGCTCATTTATGGATAATGAAATTCATAAGGCAAAAAATCTCGGCTACGCCGAAACCATCCTGCACCGGCGGCGACCGATTAGCGGCTTAAACAGCAACAACTTTAATATGCGATCCCAAGCCGAGCGACTCACGATTAACACGGTCATCCAGGGTTCGGCGGCGGATTTGATAAAAGTAGCGATGATCAACATCCAGCGGCGAATTGAGAATGAAAACCTGCCCGTCAAAATGACCCTGCAGATTCACGATGAACTCGTGTTTGAACTGCCAGCAGACCATGCGAATGAGCATTCAAAGTGGATCAGGCAGGAAATGACCCATGCGATTGAGTTGGTCGTACCGCTGAAAGTCGATGTATCCATCGGCTCCAACTGGCTGACAGATAAGTAATATCGCTGAAGCGTAATATTTCTTATTGACCGAGCCATTGGCTGAAGCTTTTTATGAAGCTGTTTGGGTTCTGCTACCATTCCAAAATCAATCGCCGGCATATCATTCAGAAAAAGGT
>NBLM01000019.1 GCA_002084585.1 Planctomycetales bacterium 4572_13
TGGTCTCTTCATAAACGGGAATACGCGAATGGCCCTTATCCCGAATCGTTTCGAGAATGATATTCAGGTCATCGTTGATATTGATCGCGATCAGATCGGTCCGCGGTGTCATGATCTCCTCGGCGGCCGTCTCGTCCAATTCCAGGACATTCTCGATCATCTCCATCTCCTCCTCATCGACCACGCCCTCGATGCGGCCCTGTTCGACCACACTGAGAATCTCCTCCTGTCGCTGGTCCAATGCCTGTTCAGGGTCGCTTTCCGGCACGCCCGCGAGCCGACGAATAAACTTGTCATGCAGCTTGAAAAATGCCAGCATGGGCCTGGCGATGATCAACAAAAATTTCACCGATGGGTATGTCCGCGACAAAATATATTCGGCGGTGTGTTTGGCCCATGTATGCAGGGTGATCAGTGTGAATAGTTCAATGACACAGACTACCAGAAAGAATATAACAAGGCCGTATGGAGCTTGAAAAAGAAATCGCTGAAGGAGCAAGATAAAAACAAAAAGAATAGCGGTGTTGGTGATGATGTGCATCAGGCCACTTGTCAGGGTCAGGGTTTCGGCGCTGTCTATAAACGCATCAATCTGCGATTCTTTTCCGGCTTTTTGAAAAGCATCCTGAAGTTTCAGGCGGGAAAAGAACCGAAGTGCAAACGCATTGAGCCCGAAAAATATCGACACGGGGATCAGAATACAAACTGATAAAATCAGCCAACCAACATCGTCCACAAGTAAATCTCCTAATCAATACTTTCTTGTTTGTGATAGACTACCCCAAAACCGGCTGCTTGTAAAATCTCGTCTTCGGTTTTATGTATTTTTTTGGCGTCTTCGGCCAAAATATCGTCAAATCCCAGATTGTGCAGCAGACCGTGGGTGATATACAGAGCCAATTCCGCTTCGTGGCTGTGGTGGCGTTTTTCGGCTTGTCGCAGGGCCATTTCGCTGTTGACAATGATCTGAAAAGTTTGTTCCGGCCCGAACTCATCCGTCAGGTCAAAACTGATCACATCGGTGGTTGTATCCTTTTGCAGGAACTTATGATGCACCTCGATGATTCCCGCATCATCGACAATGCCAATATGAACCATTGTGTCAGAACACTGGAACTTTTCACAAATGAACCGCACCAATTTTTCGAGCTTAGATAAGTCCACATCGATCGTTGCATTCTGTGTGTCAAATAGAACTTGATTGTTCGGTGTATCCATATTATACGGTGGGTGTTTTATCGAGATCGCTTTTTGTTTTGGGCTGTTTTTCGGTGTTTTCGTTCGATGCTGTTTTTTCTTCATCCTTGGGGTAGGCGATGCGTCCGTGGTGATGGGCGGCGAGTGATTTTGACAGGGCGGCTTCGATGCAGCTTAGTTCCCGCAAAGTCAGGTCGCATTCATCAAACTGTCCATCCTGCAGGCGTTTCATCGCGAGTTGATGGACCAGTGTTTCCACTTTGGCCGGCGTGTGGTCCGTCAGCGAACGGCAGGCACTTTCGGCAGCGTCGGCGAGCATCACAATCGCCGCCTCTTTGGATCGCGGCTTGGGGCCGGGATACCGGAACTCCGAATCGGAGACCGGGCCTTGTTTATCATCCTGTTTCTTCTTGGCTTCGTGGTAAAAATACTTCATCAGTGTTGTGCCGTGATGGGTTTCAATGAACTGCCGCAGGACCGCAGGCAGACCGAACTCTTTGGCGATCTCGATACCGTCTTTGACATGCCCGGCGATGACGAGTTGGCTCATAGCCGGCGAAAGTTGCTCATGGCGGCTGGCTGAACCCATTTGATTTTCGACAAAATAGCCCGGCTTGTGAATTTTTCCGATGTCATGATAGTAGGCCCCGACGCGGCACAAAAGACCATTGGCGCCGATGGATTCAGCCGCGGCTTCGGCGATGGAGCCGATCAGCAAGCTATGGCTAAATGTTCCCGGCGCATCCATCGCCAGCTTTCGCAGCAGGGGTTGGTTGGCATCGCTGTAATCCATCAGTGTCATGCTGGTGGCGATACCGAAGGTCTGCTCGATAATCGGCAAAAACGCCTGGATGAAGATGCCCACCACAAAGGTCGCCGCCGCGGCGATGCCCGCATGGAGGAAATAGAGATTGGCGGGTTTATCCTGAACGACTCCCAGTGCTGTTGCCGTCCAGAAGACCACGATCGTTGCCACCAGAGAGACCTCGATCAGTTTTTTTCGTGTTCGGATTTCGCGCAGACTAAAACAGCAGCTTAAAGCACCGGCGACCATAATCAGCAGCAGTTCGACCGAGGCGATCTGGTCAACGGCAAACGCGGCCAGCATCGTATAGAACATCATCATACCGATAGCGAATCGCTGGTCATAGGCAATGGTCAGGATGATCGCACAGGCCACCGCCGGGCCGACCGCCAGCGGTTTCCATTGATCCTCAAAAGAGAAAACACATGTGATTGTCAATAGTATCCAGAAAAGGGTCGCCAGGGCGATGACCCGTGTGGATTTTTCCAAAATACGGAACTGGTAATAATAAAGGTAGAGCGAGGCCCCGACGCTGATTCCGGAAACAATCACCCCCAGCGAAAGCAGTTGCGGCCACGCTTTCAGGGACCACAGAGCCGTATGTTCGAGGGGTTCGGGCTGAATATCCAGCCCGAGGGTCAGGGTGGTTATAAGGACAAAGACCGTTAAAATTCCAACCGCTTTCGGAAATGGACTGTTGATAACCGCCGCGAGTCGTGAAAATCGCTCGGTGGCGATATTGTCCCGAACCTGCTGCCGGCGCGGATTAACTTTCTTTTTTTTGCGAAATATCATCTTGGCTGATCCGTCCGATTTTGTTTTTTGTCATCATAGGCCTGTACAATGCGATGGACGAGTTTGTGCCGGACGATGTCGCATTTGTCCAGTTCGACCAGTCCGATGCCGGAGATTTTGCCCAGCGTATCAATGGCTTCGATCAGGCCGCTTTTTTGGCCCGGTTCTAAGTCGGTCTGGGTGATGTCGCCGGTAACGATCATTTTGGAGCCACGACCAAGCCGTGTCAGGAACATCAGCATCTGAGAACGAGAGGTGTTCTGGGCCTCGTCGCAGATGACGATGGCCTCGTTCAATGTTCGTCCCCGCATAAACGCCAGCGGGATGACTTCGATGATGTCCATGTCGATAAATTTCTGCATCTGGGAAAAGGCCATCATGTCCTCCAGCCCGTCAAACAGCGGCCGCAGGTAGGGATTAACCTTGGCCTGCAGGTCACCCGGCAAAAACCCCAGCCGCTCACCCGCTTCGACGGCGGGGCGGGCCAGCACGATTTTCCGTATTTGTTTTCGCTTGAGCATCGAGACGGCTACTGCCACAGCCAGATAAGTCTTGCCCGTTCCCGCCGGACCAATGCAGAAGGTCAGATCGTTTTTGCGCATCGTCTGAAGATAGGTCAACTGCCCCTTGGTAAACGGCTCGATGACGCCTTTGTGGGCATAGACCTCGATGACATCGGAGTTGGCCCGGTCAATGTGATGGGTCGTCTGTGAATACAGTTCGTCCACATCGTCATCGGTGAGTTTGCCTCGCTGGAGCAGCCGCCGCTGCATCCGGTCGATGAGGTCTTCGGCCGTGCGAACAGCAGTCGGCTCACCGGAAACCAGCACCGTTCCGTCGCGGGCGGCGATTTTGACCTTCAGCATTTTATTCAGAAAACGCAGGTGCGAATCACCCGGCCCGAAAAGCTCGGTTCGCTGTGCGTCAGACTCCAATTGTATCTTAACTTCCAAGCGGTTCCCTCGTTTAGAACACGAAATAGAAAAACGCAAAGGCCGCCGGAGCGGTTGCCAACGGCGAATCGATCACATCGAGAATCCCGCCGAAGCCGGGGATGCTCGCTGATGAGTCTTTTGACATCGCATCCCGCTTAATCATCGACTCGACCAAATCGCCCAACTGGCCCAGAACGCCGAAAACGGCTCCAAAGCCAACGGCCCATAGGGGAGTCATTATACCAGAAAAATGCGAAAATCCAAAAGAAACCAACGCTCCAAACATCGCTGCACCGGCTAATCCCTCCCAGGTCTTGCCGGGGCTGATAGTGGGACACATTTTGTGCTTGCCAAACAGCCGCCCAAGCGTATAAGCCCCTATGTCAGAACCCTTTACGGTAAATATAAAGGTCAGCAGCACCCACGGCCCCCACGCGATGCGGATGCCGAGGATAAACGAGCATAAAAAGCCCAGATAAATAATCGAAAAAAAACTCGCCGAAACATTTCGAATAGTCCCTTCTGTTCCGAATTTTAGAGCTTGTACGATAAATAACGCAAGGAATGAAAAAGCGGAGATCAAGATGCAGACCGAGAGAGATGTTGCGATCCCATAAAACCACCCCAGCAAGAACGCCCATAAAGGGGCGGTTGCGATCAGTATCGATGCGGGAATGGTAATGCTCTTGAACAGATGGGCGCCGGTCTGCTTGATGAGGTTGCCCAGTTCAAATTGTGCGGGGATAGCCAGCAGAGCGATTAAAATCATAAAGATTGTTGCTTGGACAGGTTGATTGGGAGCGGCTTTTGTTAGTGAGCCGTCCAGATGCCCGTCCAGCAGGATCAGGCCCACGAAGACCGCGGCCATCATAGAACCAAAAATCAGTCGGTATTTCAGCATTGTATTATCTCTAAAAAAATCCTGTAAATTGTATCATTCACGCGGTTCATTTATATTGCGATACGAGCATCATTAGGGCGTAAACTAAAACTAGTCCCGAAGGGACAAAAGTTAATTAGCCAGGGGCGTAAGCCCCTGGTTTATGGATTTACAATAAATTCAAACCCCGAAGGGGCGAAAGTAAAAGAGGCGACGAATAACTTTCGCCCCTTCGGGGCTTACCTGCTTTCACTACCCATGACCGGACGCTGACGCATCCGGCTAATTGACTTATCGCCCCTTTGGGGCGAGGTTTTCATACCCTGAACGGTTTACTGTTAATCCTGTCTAAAAAAACAGATTTTATTTTTTCGCTTTCGTATCGCCGAAGCGGCGTTGGCGGCTTGCATACGACAGCAGGGCCTTGTTCATTTCTTCCAGCGAAAAGTCCGGCCAGTGTACATCGGTTACATAAAACTCCGCATACGAAATCTGCCACAGCAGATAATTGCTGATTCGCATCTCGCCGCTGGTTCGCACGACCAGGTCCACATCGGGCCAGCCGGCGGTATAGAGATGGTCGCCGATGGCTTGTTCGTCAATGGCTTGCGGGTCGATTTTTCCGTCTTTGGCATCTTGTGCCAGTGTGCGGACGGCATCGATGATTTCCGTGCGGGAGCCGTAGTTTAGAGCAAAGCCGAGGGTCATCCCATCGTTGACGCTGGTAACGCGCACCGTTTTGTCCAGAGCGTCCAGCACCTCCTGCGGCAGGGGTTCCCGACGGCCCAGATGGGCAAACTGCACATTTTTGTCCATCAAACTTGGCCGAATGCCTTCCAGATAGGCCGCATACAGATACATCAGAAAATCGACCTCTTCCTTAGGTCGCTTCCAGTTCTGCATACTGAACGAGTACAGAACCAGATATTCAATGCCGCAGTTGACGCAGTGCGTGGCGAGGGATTCGACGATTTTCGCCCCCTGTTCGTGGCCCTGAAACCGTTTCAGCCCGCGTTCGGTGGCCCATCGACCGTTGCCGTCCATAATCACCGCCACATGCCGCGGAATCTGATTCGGCTCAATCCCCAGACATTCGGCGGTCGCAATGCGTTTTTCTTCAAATGAATGGTTGTCCATGCGTTCCCTTTTTTTACCATGAAGTACATGAAGAAAAAAAATATAAAAATAACTTCATGTCCTTCATGGTTAAATAATCCGTGGACTTTATATTTAGTCGCGAAAGATGGCCTGGCTTCGTTTGGGGCCGACGCCGACGATGCTGACGGGGATGCCGACGATCTTTTCGATCGCGGCGATATAGTTCTTTACATTGTCCGGCAGGGCATCATAGGTTGTCACAGCGGTCAGGTCTTCGTCCCAGCCGGGCAGTGTGTCATAGACGCATTCGGCGGCTTCTAAGTCCGCGGCACTTCCGGGGAAAAACGATACTTCCTTGCCGTTGATGCGATACGCCTTGCAGATTTTCAGTTCTCCCATACCGGCCAGTGTGTCCAGATGCATCATCGCGATTTCATTGATGCCGCCGAGCCGTGCCGTAAAGGATACAGCGACCGCGTCAAACCAGCCGCAGCGGCGGGGTCTGCCGGTTGTGGTTCCGAACTCGTTGCCTTTGATGCGGATCGTATTGCCGATTTCGTTATCCTGTTCGGCCGGGAACGGGCCTGCGCCGACGCGCGTCGTATAGGCCTTGACTACGCCGATAAAGCGGTCCACTTTTTGGGCCGGTACGCCGCAACCGGGGCCAAGCCCCAAGGCACTGGCGTTGGAGCTTGTTACAAAGGGAAAGGTTCCGTGGTCCAAATCCAGCAAGGCCCCTTGGGCTCCCTCGAACAGGATGCTTTTGCCTGCGTCGATTGATTCATGCAGGTATTGTGTGGTGTTGGTGATAAACTTGCCCAGTACCTCACTGTGCCGGCAGCACTTGGCATAGATTGCATCGCCGTCAATCGGTTCGGCGTTGTATAACGCACCGAACAATTTGTTTTTGTAAGCGATAATTTTTGTGAGTTTTTCTTTCAGCGTGTCCAGGTCCAGCAAGTCCGCCATGCGAAGGGCGTAGCTGCGTCCGGTCTTGTCGGCATAGCAGGGGCCGATACCGCGGGCGGTGGTGCCGATTTTGTTCTTGCCCAGCGAGGCCTCACGGAGTTGGTCTTCTTGTTTGTGGTAGTCCAGCACCATGTGGGCGTTTTCGCTGATGAACAGCCGGCCGTCTAAGCTGATGTTCTTTTCGGCCAGGCCATTGATCTCATCGATGAGCGTTCCCGGATCGACGACCACACCGTTGGCGATGACGCAGTTAGTTTTTTCACGAACCGCACCCGAGGGCATCAGGTGCAGGGCGAACTTGGTATTGCCGGTGATAACGGTATGTCCGGCGTTGGCCCCGCCGCCGTAGCGAACGACGACATCGGCATTCTCAGCCAGAATATCAACCACCTTACCCTTACCCTCATCACCCCATTGTAATCCCACAACACAATTATTCATTACTTTTCCTTAGTTAAGTCCACAGATTCTCACAGATTATTTTTCAGACAGGATTAACGGGATTTACAGGGTTTTTATAATAATTCATGTCCCGCACCTTTCGTTTCACCTGTACACTTGTTTCTCCGAAGTTAATCAAGAGGCCAATGTCTTTCTGCGTTGCTGAAAGATAATTCACCAGTTAAACCTCGTGCGCTTTTGCAAGCACTCTAACTGATTTCAATTCTACAATAACAACATCCTCGACCAGTATGTCGGTCTTGAATTCGCCAACAATCTGACCATTATAATGAACAAGAACCTCTTTTTGTGATTCTGCCAGAGTACTGGCTTTGTCCAATTCAATCAGCATCGCCTTTTCATAAACGGACTCAAGAAAACCATATCCAAGGATATTATATACCTTGTAGGCGAAGCCAATTATCTCTTTTGTCAGCTCCTCATACTCCATTTTTTATCCTGTTAATCCCGTTAATCCTGTCTAAAATTAATCGGGATTCATTCGTGGTTCTTCGTTTAGCTGATTTTTGAAACGATCTGGTCCAGCACCGCCGGTAAATTGTCATAGATGCGGTCGCTGAGTTTGAGTTCTTTACTTTGCCCGTCCTGCGAATAGGTAACGACGAAAAACCCCTTGGAGTCAAAGTGCGTCTTGTTGATCTTTTCGATCGCATCATACGCGACTTTCACTTTACCGCAGACGAGTTCGTTTTCGTCAGCGACTATTTTTTTCCCTTTGATTATCAAAAAATAAACACCACAGACCAAAGCTCCTCCGATTAAGTAGGGAGGAGCTGTTTTATTGAAGCCCAGCCATCCTTTAGGATTTCCGTTTTCATCTAAATGATCCTGTATAAAGCTTTCATTAAAATATCCATCGTAGATGCACCAAATACCCAAACCAATAAGAATTGCCATCATAATGATCATATTTTTCTTTTTGTAACTGCTCAGGGGGGCTTCGATTGCCATTGGGTTTTTCTCCTTGCTTTTTTAGCGCCGTTGCGCGATCGCACTGCTCAGCGGCTGAACAAAGTGCGGGATGATTTTATCGAACATCATATTTTCCGCGATCCGGCACTGCTCCTGATAGGCGGCGAGCACATCAAAGCCCGGCTCCGGTTTGGGATACCGCCGCACCGCGAAGTAAAGACTGAGCGGGTCGTCGGTTTTGTACCGTTCACCGCGCGGGTCGAATGCTGTCGAGCGAGATTCGGTGGCGACCCGTGCCTGCAAGCGGGAATCCTCTGAAAGAGCGATCACCATCGACGGGCAACAGCTAACCGTCCGTGTTTCGGAGGCCTCCAGCAGGGCGCCAAAGCCGCTTGTATTCAGCAGGGCCTCGGCGATGACTTCGTCATGGTTGCCGCGATAGTCAAAGTCCATCGCAAAGGTGACATCCATCGCGTCAATATCCAGCGCGCTGACGCCCAGCATATAAGGGATCAATTCAAGCACCTGGTTGTGTAGCGAATAGGCCTGTTCCATCGTATCCGGGTCCGCACAACCGACAATGATGCGGTCGGTTTCCAGTGAAACCCAGCGGCAGCGTTGCCCTTCGTTTTCCTGCTCAAGAACATATTCGCCGCTTTCACGCCGGGCGAAGTTGTTCATCTCGGGGTTCTGTTTCTGCAACCGCTCGAAAAATGCCAACACCGTCTCCCGCCCGGAGGGAAGTTCCAGTTGGGTATTCACGCACATATCAACAAACAGGCCATCACAAAACGACCCAAAGCTATTCGCCATCATTAAATCTCCAAAAAATCAAACCGAGAGATTATGCCAGAAAGTCGGGCTTATTACAAGGAAGAAAATCTCGAAAAGGGCCGAAAACACAGAAAGGGAATATTTTGTGTTTGGTATATCTGGAATGTCGTAAGAGTTCACACTTTAGTGTGTAAACGAGCAAGCTAAAGCTTGAACTCTAACAATTTACGGGGTTTTCTCTTGCATCCTGATTTCGGTGATCAGGGCGCCGAGGGTGCAGAAGATCGTTGTCGCGAATGTCCGCCAGATCATCGGAACCAGCCATTGCGTCTGCTCGATGTCCCAATTTTGCTCCATCCTGCAGGCGACGAGCGAATAAACCACCCCGATTAGAAGTCCGCAGATTGCTGCTGAAACAATGCGTTTGACCCGCGACAGTCCGCCCGCGAAGCGAGTGGCGGCCCAGCCGGCGGCTAATGGCAACAGAAGAACCAGCCAAAACAGCGGCTTGATGTACCACTTATTGTCAGTTGTCGGGGCGATGCCGCTTTGGGCGAAATAGCCATAATGCGCCGCCGCGAAGATGCCCACGCTTGCAACGGCGGCCAGCGGGATATGCCAAATTCGAGCGGTCAACGATGCTCGGATTTCGCTGATGTGTTTCATCCTGCGTCGAACCGTCAGTGGTTTGTTATAGAACAGGCAAAAGACCCAATGCTCAAGCAAGGCCCCGCGTTCGCCGAAGACCGGGACGATATGCACTGCGTCGGTCGCCCAGTGTGCGGCCATAAACCGTGCCATCGCCGGGTAGCGATAGGTCATCTGGATCGGGAACGCCAGGTAGCCGACATATTTGAAATAGCTCAAAAACAGGGCGATATTGTAATCTTTGAAGTTGCGTTCCCGGATGGCCAGGATGGTCGTGTAAAGCCCTCGACAAAATGACCCCGGCGAGACCGGAATCACCTGGAACAACACCAGAATCCCCGCCACCGCGGCGGCCTTTTCCGCTTCCGGCATATCGGGGTGCGTCCAGTAGAAAATGGCCGCGACGATCACCGAAACCACTTGCGTTACCGGCAGCGTCATCAGATGAACCACCAAGCTGACGAGGTACTTTTGAATGTACGGCTCGTTCGCCTGCGAAAGAATGGTCGCCGCGTCCTCATCGCTAAGGATGTGCTTCTTTTGTCCCTGCGTAACCATATCCCGCAGCCATTGTTCGCGAAGGTGCCCGTTGAAGTATAATTGCAGCGGCCGTACGAAAATAAAGTGCAGCTTGCTTTTCAGAATCGCCGGGTCGGTCATAAAGCGATGCAGACCCGCCGGCATGATCGATACCGGCAGATGCAGGATGAAGCGCAGGGGGTTCTTATAGAGGGCTGTGGCTGTTTCGGCGTCCACGCGACTGGCGCGATGCCAGCCGATGAGTTTTTCTGCGATGCGGCCCTTGATGGCTCGTTTGAGGTAGTCAAATGAGGTCAGCCGGGTGTAGTAGTGCTTTCGCCAGTCGGCCTTGGCCCAGATGCGTCGCCAGAGTTTTCCAAAAAATGGAATCAGTCCCAGCAGGAAGAACACCAGCGTCTTGACCTTTGAATTTCTGAAGGTACTCTCTTTTTTGTCATCGAACAGGTTGCGTGTTTTCCAGCCCGTTACGGCACTGTTAAACAGACCGTTCCATAGTTCACCGGTCAGCAGCCGCGGTAGATTGTGCGTGATGTCCGGGATGGAGTTGCGATAGACCGTTTCGCATTCTTTCAAATCATCCAGCATTTTTTTGCTATCCGAGAGCGATGCGTACATCTCCGGGTGTTCGGTCAGATGTTTTTCGAGCGTGTCAAGGTTGCCGCGGTCAAACTGCACCAGCGACCCGCGTTTAAGACCCTGCCAGATGAGCTTGAAATCCCCTGGGCTCATCGGCAAAAACGGAAGCAGCGCCAGTCCGGCCCGAAAATCCACCGCGATCAATCCCGTGGTCGGGTCGTCGTTGGTGTCGATTCGTTTCAGTGCATTGGGCTGACTCTTGCAGGTCGTCCATTCATACTGGCGGGCAAACTCATGCGCCCCTAATTCGTGCAGCAGTTTGACGAATTCGGTCATAAACGAATATTTACCGCAAAACTCCGGCGAGCCGAGCGTGCTCTCATCGACGGGTTTCCCCTTTCGCCAGCGTTTGAGCGTGTCCAGATGGTCATCCACTTCCAGCCGCCAGGTGCGGCCCTCGACCCAGCCGCTGAACTCGCCGCAGCTGCCCAGCGTCGTATCTACAAAGGTCGCGTGGATGTCGTTGACGCAGTTGTCATCGTCGAATCGAACGCCCGCGGCGGCACGGATAAACTTTTGCCACAATGCTCCCGCACGGGCAGCGGTGGGGTTGACCTGTAATTGGAACGGGGCACCAAAGCCGACCGCATATAGAAAGTTGCGGAAAAACAGCGACCCCGTTGACGGTGGGATCAGGATTTTCATCGCGTAATGTTCGCCGATGGCAATGGCTCCGGCCTCTTGAACCGGTTGGCCGTTGCTCTGGATATCCAGCAGCAGAACCTTATAGACCTGTCCGGCAAACCCGCCGCCGACAAACTTATCGACCAGAACTCGAACCGTGGCCGTTTCGCCGGGTTCGATGGGTGTGATTTCGTATTCCAGCTCTATCCCCGCGTCATAATGCCCGACGCGCATGGGCCGATGCAGTCGTTGCTGTTCAAACGCCGCCTCAAGCTGCTGACATGTTTCGATTGAGTAGTCCATAATAACAACAGCGGAGCGGCGCAAGCCGCCCGATTATACCGCTAACATTTTTTTTACGATGCCAATACTTCTTGTGACCCCATCGGTCGGCTCGCGCCGACGCGCTTTTGTTGACACTACATCATCGGTTCATAACTACTTTTACTTCAATATGTTATCCGCAGTGTTGGGAAAATAAGTGCCAATGTCGGACTACGATCCATGCGACAACACCGCCGTAAACCCCTGCCATCAGGTCGTCGGCCAATATGCCCACTCCGGCGGGCAATTTTTCCAACCACTTGCATGGCCACGGTTTGAGGATATCAAACAATCGAAACAGCAGAAAGCCCAGCGCAGCTGTATCGTAGCTACTATCCGAGGCCAGCAGGGGCAAAAGGGCGATTATCAGCATTGTAATCGCCTGTCCCGCGACCTCATCGGCCACGATCAGACCGGGGTCTTTCTTGCCGGTCGCCGCGATGACCGCCGGAGCGTATCGAACACATGCCCACGACCCGGCAATGATGAAAAACACCATTGCAGGCACAATCGCCGCCGGATACAGGTATCCCAGCACCATATACACCACCACCGGCGGCAGCGATCCCCAGGTTCCCGGGGCGATGGGCAGTTTGCCCAATCCGAAACAGGTTGTCAAAAGTTCAGCTTTTTTCATTGCCAAAAGTATAGAAACATTGCCCCTCAAAAGAAACATGAAAATACGGCAATTTAACCATAAAAATAGTTTGATATTTACCAAATACACAGTATAGTGTTTAGATGACAAAAAAATGAAACATCAAATGGAGGATTATCATGAACCCAACAAAAGCGGAGCGGCGCGAGCCGCCCGATATAACGCCAATGATTCTCGAAAACCCTGGCATCTCTCGCATTCCCATCGGTCGGCCCGCGCTGACGCGCTTTTGTTCGGCCATCTGCCTCGAAAGGAAATTATGAACACCTCATATGGCTGGATCAAACTCTACCGCTGCCTGCTGGACGACCCGCTCTGGCAGTGCGGCACAAACGAACAAAAAATCATCCTCATCACACTTTTACTGATGGCCAATCACGCCGAAGCCAAATGGCAATGGAACGGCCGACCCTACCACTGCAAACCCGGCCAGATGATCACCTCACTGAACAGCATCCAAGAAAAAATCGGCAAACGCATTTCACTGTTCCAAATACGATATGCCATCAAACATTTTGAAATGATGGGATTTCTTATTAACAAAAGCTCAAAGACCGGACGACTGATAACCATTTGTAACTGGGAGAGTTATCAATCCAACGACAAAATGTTTCACAATGAGGTTGCACAGATCGCCTCAACTTCGTCACCAGATCGTCACGACATCGCCACACCTAACAAGAATGTAAAGAATGAGAAGAAGGAAAAGAAGGGACCCCCCTCTCGTTTTTTATCGTTCGAGGAAATGGATATTCAACGAGCCAGAGAAGCCAACGCCAGAGCCGCAGAGAAATTTCTGGCCGAATAGACCGGTCCAGTTCAAATCAAAATCAACACCGTCATGATAACACCAAAGCCCCGAAGGGGCAAAAGTGAGTTAGCCGGACGCGTAAGCGTCCGGAACAGGATATCCCCCAACAGGTCAAAGCAAGGGGGCGGCATAATCGTGGCGAGTCAACATACCGCCCGCTGCGCGGGCTCATGTGTTGTGGGACAACATAACGGCCTCTGCGAGGCCTGTTTTATCCCCTGTTTGCACCCAGCTTTTTACAGATGCTGCGTAGAGATGTGCCGAACGGCCCTGCGTTTCTTTATCAATTATACAATCTCCTGCACCAATTTCAAACAGTAGCGGTCGGTCATTCCGGCGATGTAGTCGCAGGTGGTTCGCTGGAGGCCTTCGGTGTCGATCATTTGCTGGTAGTAACGGGGCATTTTATTTGGGTGGGTTATCAGATGTTCAAACAATTCACTGAGCCACTGTTTTGTCTTTTGGGTGGTTTCGGCCAGGGCCGGGTGCAGGTACATATTCTGCATCAGGAACGCTTCAAGCTGTTGCAGGGTTGCATCGGCTGTTTCGCTGATACCGATCAGCATTTGCGAATGATTCAGGACTTGCTCAACGCTCTCGATGCTGGATGCGGCTAAATGGGTACCGCTGGTTTCAATCGCGTCGCTGGCGAGGATGTCGAGCATCGTCTTGGTCAGCCGCGTTCGGCGGATGACCAAGTCGGTGATGGTATCCATCGCGGCTTTTTCGCAGGCCTGTTGATACAGCGACAACCCCTCAAGCTGGCGTTCGTCGAGCAGCCGCGACCGCAGGCCGTCTTCGAGGTCGTGGCAGTTATAGGCGATGCGGTCGGCGATATCGGCAATCTGTCCTTCCAGCGTCGGATGCCTGGGCCAATCGCCCGACGCATCCGGTGTGTCATACGGGCTGGAGTGCTTCATCAGCCCCAGCCGTGTCTCAAACGACAGGTTTAGCCCGATGAAATCCGGATAGGGCCGCTCGATAAAATCGACGACCCGCACCGACTGGCGGTTATGCTCAAAGCCGCCGCGGTTCTTCATCAGTCCGTTCAGCACGCCCTCGCCGTTATGCCCGAACGGAGCGTGTCCCAGGTCATGCGACAGACAGATCGCCTCGGTGAGTGCTTCATTAAGATTCAGACAGCGTGCGAGCGTGCGTCCGATCTGGGCGACTTCGATGCTGTGCGTCAACCGCGTGCGGTACTGGTCGTTGACGCCGGTGGTAAAAACCTGCGTCTTGCCCTCCAGCCGTCTGAATGCCGCACAATGAATCACCCGGTCCCGGTCGCGTTCAAAGGCAGTGCGATACGGATGCGGCGGTTCGTCATACTGCCGACCTCGGCTGTTGTTTTCCGTAACAGCGTATTGTGCGAGTGTTGAAGTCATATTTTGTGAATAATCTCAAATTTCAAATCTACAATCTTGGCAGGTTTTCTTTTTGGCTGACTTCGACCAGTTGGTCGTAGAGTTCGCACAAGCCCTGGCTGATGACATCGGTGTCGCTGCAGACGGCCATATAGTTGGTGTCGCCGTTCCAGCGGGGGACGATGTGAATGTGCAGATGGTCCGGCAATCCCGCTCCCGCGCAGCGTCCGATGTTCATCCCGACATTAAACCCGTGCGGGGCAATCGCCAGCGACAGGGCTTTCTGGCAGTCCCGCACCAAGTTCATCAACCCCAGCATCTCGGCGTCGCTTGCGTCATCCAATGTCGCGATATGCCGGGCCGGTGCGACCAGCAGATGACCATTGTTGTAGGGAAATTTGTTAAAGACGACCAGTGCGTGTTCGGTCCGCCACAGGACGAGATTGTCGCGGTCTTTTTCCGGCGTGGAAAGATAGTCGCACAGAAAGCAGTCGCTTTGTTTGTCGATGCCCTGAATATACTTGATGCGCCACGGCGCCCATAGGTTTTTGCGTTCCAAATCGCACCTCCAAAATCAGGCAGTGGACAACAGGCAGTAGAAAATGTTTACCGGCTTCTTTATTGTTCGATTCGTTCGATTGAGATTTTCTGATCCACAGTCAGCACCGGCAGCGAATCGCCCAGCGGCAGCATAAAAGTTGCAGTAATATTTAACAGGTACTGTTGGGTGTCGGATTCAACCAACCCGTCGTCCAGATTAAATATTTGCGTGCCGGCCCCTTCGATGTGCTTGAATTGGAAATTCCGCAGGAAGCCAAACAGCCCCCGCATCTGGAACTTCCCTTCTTCATAGGGACGGATATACTCGTCCATCGGGGTTTCGCTTAGCGTGTAAACGCTGCTGATGGCGGCTTTGCGCGGTTGACTGTCTTCGTCGGAGATGCTGTCTAAGGTGTAGGTTGTCGTCCGCCCCGGCGGCGGATATGTCGGGACCGGCCAGGGGATTGACTGTTGACTCTGCCAGGTATCTTTGACGCTTAGGTTCAGTTGATTGGAGATAGTTGCCCCGGCATCCCAGAGGTACCGCTGCATCGCCAGAAAATCACCGATCATATCGGGATTTTTGATGCGTGTCCCTTTTTTGCTGTTGGAAAATGAGGCCGCTCCGAGTTCGGCGGCAATGCGTTCTAAGTCGCTGATGTCGGCGATTTTTCCGGTCGGTGTCAGCTTCAGGGTAAAACTTTTGCCGGTTAGCGTCTCCATGGCATCTGAAGCACTTCGCTTGCCGGAAAATCCGGAACGGGTTACTTTGGCTAACTGGCACTCGACTTTCAGGGTGGACAGCCCGAATGGATCGACCTCGACAGGGGTATAGACCATGACTAATTCAAGTTTTTCCGTCGTTGTCTGCGGGCGAGACTTTTTCTTAGGGTCGCCTGTGGTCATGTCGATCTCGGTTTTTCGCTCGGAGACCATCCGATAGGTGATGGGTACACCTTCGGCAAACGAAACCAGTAGCCAGTTGTCCGAGGACGATTTCGCGGAATCCTGACACCCAACCAAACACACCATACAACTAACAACGCTCAACCAGAAGCCACATACTTTCACGGAGCATCCTTTCCAATGAAGATATTAAAATAACGCTCAGTTCAGCTTTTCTAATTGGACGCGGTTGGTAAGCTGCATGGTTAATACATCGGGGCCTTTTTCAGCGTCGCCGTTTGCGGGCATTTCCTGTGCGGTATAGGTGCTGATGAGTGTTTCGTTAGATGCGAGTACTTCTCCGGTTGCCAGGTCGATTTTCAGGGTTCCGGTGTAGTCATCCTCGTTGTCGAACATCTTGGCGAACATGCCCATATTGCCGGCGGCCTGTGTGTCGCCTTCAGCAGATGGTCCGCTTTCGCCAGCGGTCATTTTAATCGTGGCAACTGTCTCGTCAAGGGCTGTCAGCGTGTATGTCTTTTTATACGACTTCGGAGCCAGCAGTCCCGGCGGAGAAGGCACGACCTCACTCCAGCTATCCTCGAGGGAAAGTCCGCCCGCCGGAGCTTTTGACAATGCGGTTATCTGGTGTCGCTTGGCAATGGCCTTGTCATCAAGAAGCCCCTTGACGATTTTCTTTTCGTAGGGAGTCGTTACCGCCGCCATAGTTAACGATGTCAATCTTCAGGTCATTGACCGTGATCCGGGCAGTTGCATTGCCGTCGGCGTCAACGCTCTGTATCGTTTGAGTGAAGTCCATCTCGATCAACGATTGGGTCTGTTCTTCTTTGAGCTTGCCGAGATTGGGCTGGTCAAAGCGGAAGAGTTTGGTCGTTTCGGTTGTTGCTTTGTAGCGGGCCGTGTGGTCAGGAGAGAATTTCAAGCTCAGGTCAGCCGATGGGCCGCACCCTGAAACAAGCAACACAGACAACATACCGACGGCAACCAAAACTGAGGCGAATTTGTTCAACATAGCACATCTCCTGCAAAGATTGATTTTCTTTTAACTTAACAAAACAAGCGGATTATAGCTGTTCGCGACACCCCTGACAACAGAAAATCAGCCCGAAAAGCAAAAAAACTCCACCATCTGAGAGCTGTTTCTGATTTTTGCCACTGGTCAATCCCTCACATAATGGATATAATCAATTTTTCAATGAACGAATCATAAATTGTGTTTTGAAGCCATAGGAGAGCATTATGAATAGCGATACCGTCAAAAAGGGATTTCAACGAGCGCCGCACCGGGGTTTGCTGCGGGCTTGTGGTGTTAAGTCAGAAGATATGGGCAAGCCGTTTATCGCGGTCGCCAACAGTTATTGCGATGTTGTTCCCGGCCATGTGCATCTGCACGAAGTGGCCCAGACGGTCAAGCAGGCGATTCGGGATGCCGGCGGTGTGCCGTTTGAGTTCAATACGATTGCGGTCTGTGACGGGATTGCGATGGGCCACGGCGGGATGAAGTACTCGCTGGCCTCGCGTGAGATTATCGCCGACGCGGTTGAAACGATGATTCGGGCGCATCGGTTTGACGCGATGGTCTGTATTCCCAACTGCGACAAGGTTGTGCCGGGGATGCTGATGGGCTCGATGCGGCTAAATATCCCCACCCTGTTCGTTTCCGGTGGGCCGATGGCCGCGGGCAAGACCAAAGATGGCAAGGTGGCCGACCTGATTACGATCTTTGAAGGCGTCGCCGAGTATAACGCCGGCAAAATCACCGAAGACAAACTCACCGAGCTGGAATGTGCCGGCTGTCCGACGCAGGGAAGTTGTTCGGGGATGTTCACCGCCAACAGTATGAACTGCCTGTGCGAAGCCATTGGGATGGCCCTGCCGGGTAACGGGACGATTCTCGCCGTCGATCCCAAGCGGCAGGATTTGTACAAACAGGCCGGAACGCGCATCGTTGCGATGGCCGCTGCCGAAGGCCCCAAGCCGCTGGATATTGTTACCGAAAAAGCCATCGACAACGCCTTTATCCTCGATATGGCGATGGGCGGCTCGACCAATACGGTGCTGCACACGCTGGCGATTGCCAACGAAGCCGGTGTTGAGTACGGCCTCGAACGCATCAACGCCATCAGTGCCCAATGCCCCAATATCTGCAAGGTTTCCCCGTCCAGCGACTGGCATATCGAAGATGTCGATGCTGCCGGCGGGATTAGCGCGATTTTGAACGAAATCAGCAAAACCGGCCAGCTCAACACCGACTGCATGACCGTTTCCGGCATCACCCTTGGCGAACGCATTAAGGACGCTTCCATCAAAGACCCTGACTGCATCCATACGATCGAAAATGCCTATTCCAAGACCGGCGGGCTGGCGATTCTCCACGGCAATCTCGCCCCCAAGGGCTGCGTGGTCAAGGCCGCCGGCGTGGCGGCGCCGATGCTCACACACACCGGCCCGGCGGTGATCTTCGAGAGCCAGGAAGCCGCCTGCGACGGCATCCTCGGCGGGGCGGTCAAAGAAAACGATGTTGTCGTGATTCGCTACGAAGGCCCCAAGGGCGGCCCCGGGATGCAGGAAATGCTCTCGCCGACCAGCTATATTATGGGGGCCGGACTGGGTGAATCGGTGGCACTGATTACCGATGGCCGCTTCTCCGGCGGCACGCGCGGCGCCTGCATCGGCCACATCAGCCCCGAAGCCGCTGTCGGCGGGCCGATTGGCCTGGTCAAAGAAGGCGACATCATCGAAATCGACATCCCCAACAGCACGATCAATGTCAAGGTCTCCGATGATGAACTCGCCGAACGCAAAAAACAATGGAAACCCCGCAAACCAAGTATTACAACCGGCTACCTCGCCAAATACGCCAGCATGGCCACCAGCGCAGACACCGGCGCCATCCTAAAGTGGGATTAACCGGGAACGCGGGCATCTCGCCCGCAAAAGCGGAGCGGCGCAAGCCGCCCGATGATTTCCAGACAGAATTAACGGGATTAACAGGAAAATAAAATCTTGTAAATCCTCCTAATCCTATCAGTCTGCTGTTAAGGAAAGATTGTGAGATGTTATGGATTCAGTATTAGAAAAACTATCAAAAGACCTTTTTGGATTTCTTCATACAATGGATAATGAGGCGAAAGATCGGTCTGGATGCCGTAAACATGCGGGCCTCACTGGGCAATCTGAAAATGCTTTGAATGACGGATTAGAAGAATTATTGAAAGACGATGAGGTTGCCGTTGCCAGAGAACATCCTTATCCCAAATCAGACCAAAGGTGTGATATCTTCATTGAAACAGGTGATTCTAAAACAATATGGTTAGAAGTTAAAGCGGCTTGGAAATGTTGGCTTGCTTCAGATTCAGGCGAAGTGGAAGAATGTTATCCAAATGGTTACTTATTTGGTAGCAAATCTCACACAGCAGCTAAAGATATCGAAGAAAAACTTAACAGATTGGACAGAAAA
>NBLM01000020.1 GCA_002084585.1 Planctomycetales bacterium 4572_13
AGAGAAAAAAGCACCGAGCGGCCCTTCACCGGAAAATACGACCACTTTTTTGAACCGGGAATCTATCGATGTGCCGGTTGCGGCAATGAGTTGTTCGTTTCCGACGCCAAGTATAATTCCGGTTGCGGTTGGCCGGCGTTTTCGGTGTCTGCGGGCGAAAGCGCTGTTGCCGAAAACCCTGATACGAGTTTGGGTAGGGTTCGAGTCGAGATTACCTGCGGCAAGTGCGGCGGGCATTTGGGCCATGTCTTCAATGACGGCCCCGCCCCGACCGGCCTGCGATATTGTGTTAACTCGACGGCACTGGACTTTGAAAAACAGCGAGACCAACAATGCATCCCCATGTTTACAGCGGTGGACATTAAATCAGAGTTGAACTACCCATTCTACGGGTGGTTGTTAATTTTGGAAGGGTCGAGAACGAAAGTCTTGAGAATTTTTAAAATAGTGGTATTATCGAAGGCGATGGTTTGTTTGGCGTCCTGTGAAGATAGGGGGTTTAGAAAATGAAACAGACTTACGGAATCGGCATTTACAGGAGTTTGTGCGATGATTGATCCTTGGAAAGACAAAGTTGGAAATACTTGGCAGATTGGCGGTATCGAAACTTCGGTGCTGGATAACGGGCCGGCCAAGGGGTCGAGGATTGCCTGGGTCAATACCGGCACTGGTTTTCGTTACAAAGTGGCCATTGATCGGTGTCTTGATATCGTGGATGCGTTCTACAACCAGTACAGTCTGGCCTGGCTTAGTTACAGTGGATTGACGGTTCCGCGTCTGGATGCAAACAGCGGATTAGAATGGCTGTATTCCTTTGCGGGCGGCTTGGTAACGACCTGCGGTTTGACGCATATCGGAGGCCCGGAAGCAGACGAAGCCGAGGATCGCGGCCTCCATGGACGCATCAGTAATATCCCCGCAACAGTAGAATCTATCATCCAGCCGGATCCGGCGTCAGGGAAAATGGACATGTCCATTACCGCCGTCATAAAGGAATCCAGCGTCTTTGGCCCTCATTTGGAGCTAAGAAGAACCATTACAAGCATACTGGGTGAGCCAGCGGTAAAAATCTGCGATGAAGTTATCAATCGGGGCAATACCCCCTGCCCTCACATGCTGTTGTATCACTGCAATTTTGGCTGGCCGCTGGTCGATGAGGGAACAGATATTGTTTACAAGGGGAAGTGTCGATCCCGGGGGATGGATTTTGACAATGAATTATTCAACGAGGACCATGATTATAAGAAATGTCAAAAACCGCTCGAAAGTCATCGCGGCGGCGGGGAGTCCGCTAGTTTTATCGATCTGGAACCGGACACCGATGGCATGTGTCAAGCCGGTTTGATCAACCACGCACTACCGCTTGCTTTGGTGATGAGATATCCGAAAAATCAGCTTCCCCATTTAACCAATTGGCAGCACTGGGGTCCGGGAGAATATGTTTGTGCATTGGAGCCAGGTACCAATCCACCAATCGGGCAGAACAAAGCGCGACAGTTAGATGAGTTGATTATGCTTGAACCGGGAGAAAGCAAAAACTACCATTTGGGAATTCAGATTTTCTCAGATCCTGATCCGATTCGAGAAATCACATCTGCGTTTAAAGGATAGTCCTCTTAAGAATGAATACCCAAAAGATCACAACCGTTGGTTTCAATCCTGCATGGGACAGGACTTGTTATGTGGACGGCATCGAATGGGGCGATCATGCGGTCATGGCATCTCAAACACTGATGCCTGCGGGCAAGGCGATGAATATCAGTCGGGCTTTGGCGTGGATGTCGATTCCCTCAACGGCCGCTGGTTTGTGGTCGGCGGCAGATTACCCGGACATGATCGAAGTGTTGGCCGGATTTCAGGATTATATCCGATCGGCTTTTACGGTGCTCGAGGGCACCGCGCGGCAAAATGTGACGGTTGTGGATACGCGGAAAAATCGGGAAATGCATCTGCGGTCTCCAAAGACGCTGATAACACAAGAGGCCTTAACGCAGTTGGGCCACGATCTTCAGGAACAGCTTAATCCGCTGGTCTCTGTTATTTTCGCCGGATCCATTCCAGAAGGAAGGTTTCAGGACGAGTGCGTTTCCATCATCACAAAGGTCGGTTGTCAATGCGCCAAATTGATCGTGGACACCTCCGGCAGCGCCCTTCGGAAAATTGTTGACAGCGGTAATGTGGGTGTTATAAAGCCCAATATCGAGGAGCTGTCGGAGCTTTTAGGGAAATCTGTCGAAGAGGATGCCGATGCGGTGATTTCGGCGTCCCGCCAACTTTGTAACCGAGTCAAAGTCATTATTGTCAGCTTGGGGCAGAAAGGGGCCGTAGCCGTAACAAAGGATGCGGCCGTTTATTGCAGAATCAAAAAACAGCGTCGCGTGGTACATACGGTTGGATGCGGCGATTATCTGCTGGCCGGATATGTTTCAGTATCCGATTCTGCAGAAATTAGCCAAAAATTGGCAACCGGCGTAAAAGCAGCCACCGCCAAAGCATGGGGACTGGCCGACGGCAATGCCTGGCCTCAATCTCAGAGGGATATGGAGGTCGAAACGAGGTGGTGTTAATTGACTCAAACGCAACCGGCGGCTGAGCTTGGGAGTTCATATTTCCGGTCTTTCCAAGCTATAAACTGAAAGGGAAAATGATGGCAAAACCGACGATTTCATCTTATTTACGAGACCATTTGGACGATATTGGCACGAAAAAAGAGCCGGGGCCGTATCTTACCATTTCGCGGCAGTGGGGGTGCGATGGAGTGGGCCTTTGCAAAATGCTTGTCTCTAAGCTCAACCAGCGGGACATCGACCAGCGATGGAAACTTTATCAGAAAGAATTGCTTAAGCAGTTGGCCGAAGATACAGGCCTGACAGAAGAGATTCTTGAAAAAGAACGCGTCTCCAAGCCCAGCTTGCTCAAGGATTTCTTTCGGGGCCTTAAGAAAAGCGGTATCCCGGATGGTTATGAAATCAGAAATAAGATTACAATGATGGTACGGACCATTGCTTTTGAGGGACACGCGGTTATTCTTGGCCAGGGTGGTACGGCGGCCACCGGTGATCTTGCCAATGGCCTGAGTATCCGGGTCGAGGCCCCGAAGGATTGGCGCATCGCGCGGATCTGCCGCAGGGAGAATCTGGACAAGCAGGCCGCTGTCACCCAAATTACCGAGATTGAAAAAGAAAGAGACCGTTTAAGGCAGATTTACGAGCGACAGAACTCACGAGAGCCGGCGTTTAACCTCGTGTTTGATAATGCGTCGTTCAGGAATGAGCAAATTGCGGACTTGGTGATTGCGTCAATGGAGGAGAAGAAACTTATCGAAAAAGAGGAATCGTAGCATCAAAAGGCGTTTTCGTTGACGGTTGACGAAGAATATATGAGTTTTTTCTGGACAACTGCCTTTGTTTTTTATTAAATGCGTACGCTTAGCTTGTGAGCGATAAGCGTTGTTTGTCGGGTTTAATTATGGATGTTTATGACTGGAATTCAGGATGGAACTGATAAAGCAGATTAAAGACACTGAAAATCAAGCTAAAGAGATTGTTGAAAAAGCCAAACAGGATGCTGCATCACTGTCCGAAGAGGCCGGAAAAAAGCGAACTGAACGGTTCAAAACCGCTCAGCAGCGCCGGATAAAGGCGATTGATGAGGCCATAAGCAAGGCCGAACAGGACGGCACAGTACAAGTCGAGCAAATCACAGATGCCGGAAACGAGGCCATATCCTCCCTGAAAAGCTCCTGTTCCGAAAAATCTAACACTTGTGTAAAAAAGGTCTTATCGCAATTACAGCAAGCATAAAGTTCAATCGTCTAATTGTCCCCGTGAAGAATCAAAAATACCCTATGGACATAGGATAACAAAGAATGGAACCGTTCGTAGCCGTGTAGGAGTTTTAGTCAGATGGCACTTGCATCAATGCAAAAAGTGATGATCGTGGCGCACCGCAGCCAGGCGACGGAGTTGCTTGGGGCGTTGCAGGATGCGGGACTTGTCCAGATTCTGGATGCCGAGCGGGCGATGGTTACGAAGGAATGGCCGGAGTTGGTCGTCGAGAGCAAGCGGCACCGCAGCATTGCCGAAACCACGGATCGGCTTAGCAAGGCCATTGACTTCCTGAAACCCTACTCAGAAAAAGATGCCACCTCCCTGTTTACCCCCTTTATTCCGGTGGATGAGGCGACATACAGTGATATCGTTTCTCAAAAAGATTCATTGTCGTATCTGGGCCAGGTTGAAGAGATGAGTACCCGATTGGAAAAACTCGCGACCGAAGCGGAAAATCTGAACACACAGCTAATCAAGCTGATGCCGTGGCAGTCGCTGACTGTTCCCGTTGAGCAGTTGGGCGGCTTTGCGACATCGACCGTATTCGTTGGCCAGGTCGGCGACCAGCACTTTGACTCGCTTTGCGAAAAACTCACCGAGTTTGAGGCCGCTGTCGAGATCGTTGCCCCGTTCAATCGCACACAGGCGTGTATTGTTATTTGCCTCAACGAGGTTGCTGGCGATGTTCACAAGGCGTTGCGTTCGGTTGAATTTGAGGCGGCGGCGTTTGAGGGGGTGTCCGGGACGGTGGATGAGAATATCCGCCGTGTTCAAGATCGTCTGAATGCGATTGGCGTCGAAAAAGAGGCACTGGCGAATCAGGCGGTTGAGTTGGCCAAAGACAAGCTGAATATGCAGATTCTCTTTGACCATCTGCAAAATCTACACGGTCGTCTGGCGGCCCGGTCGGCGGCTCCGGCGACTGACCATGCGATATTTCTCGAGGGTTGGGCGAAAAAGAAAGATTTTGCCCGTCTTGAAAGATTAGTAACACAGTTCAACGCCTGCGATGTCGCCGCCATCGAACCCGCCCCGGACGAAGAACCCCCGGTTGAAATTGAAAACGGGCCGATGACTTCGCCATTTGAAGCGGTTACGCGGCTTTATGGGATGCCGGCGACTTCGGATGTGGACCCGACGGTTTTTCTGGCTCCGTTTTTTGCGATATTCTTTGGCATTTGCCTGACGGATGCGGCTTATGGGCTGATTATGATCGGCTTTTTGTGGTGGTTGCTGCGAAAGATTAAGGGCGACAAGAAGTTCGTGATGATGATGATTTTCTGTTCGATTACCACGGTTGTCGCAGGGGCGCTGACCGGCGGCTGGTGCGGTGATGCGATCCAACAGTTCATACCTCAATTAGCCGGTATTCGTAATGCTCTGATGTGGTTCGATCCGCTTGAGAAGCCGATGTACTTCTTCAATATCTCTTTGGGGCTGGGCTATTTACAGATCATTACAGGCATTTTCATTGGCTTTGTGCATAAATTCAGACGCGGCGAGAAAATGGCCGCAGTTTTTGATCATTTAAGCTGGTTCATCTGGCTTAACAGTTTGGCGGTCTTCGGATTGGCCAAAGCGGGTATGTTCGGTGAGCGATTTGCCTGGCTGGGAACGGTTGCCGGCATTGCGGCCATCATACCGGCGGTAATGATTATTCTGTTCAGCGAACGGGAAGGCGGCTGGGGCGGGCGCATTGGGATGGGGATTTATAATGTGTTTAGCACCGTGTTTTATGTCGGCGATATACTCAGCTATATTCGGCTGATGGCGTTGGGAATGGTTACGGCCGGGTTCGGTATGGCGATTAACGAAATCGTCAAGAGCGTTATGGAAATGGGTGTGTTCGGCTATATTCTCGGTGCGGTTATCTTTGTTGGCGGCCATGTGTTTAACATCGCCAACTCGGCATTGAGCGCATTTGTTCATAGTATGCGTTTACAGTTTGTAGAATTCTTTACCAAGTTCCTGCAAGGCGGCGGCAAAGAGTTTGACCCGTTGCGGGAAAGTTATCGTTATATCGAAGTCAAAAAAGAAAAGCCGTAGGCCAAAATAAAAATAACCACACGAAAGTTTAGAGTTTTAGAAAGGACAAGTAAAATGGAAGATTATGCTTTAGGAATTGCTTACTTAGGGGCCGCTTTGGCAGCGTTTATGGCGGGTATCGGTTCGGCTGTTGGGATTGGTATTGCGGGCCGAAGCGCGACCGGTGTTTTGAGCGAAAAGCCCGAACGGTACGGCCAGCTTTTCCTGCAGGTGGTACTACCTGGAACGCAGGGCTTCTACGGTTTTGTGATTGCATTTTTTGCGATGGGCGTGATCGCGGAATTCAAAGAGGGCGTTGACCTGCCCAACGCATTGGCTATTTTGGCGGCGTGTCTGCCGATTGCCTTTGCTGGGATGCTCAGTGCGATCCATCAGGGAAAGACCTGTGCCGCCGGTATCCTGATGACGGCTAAACGGCCGGAGATGGCGGTTAAGGCCGGTGTTCTCTATGCCGCAATGGTGGAAGTGTATGCGGTACTGGGCTTTTTGATTTCGCTGCTGATCCTGCTGGGAATCAATCCTCCCGCCGCGGTCTAAGTCGAACAAACCAACACTTTCCTAATAATTGGGTGTTTGCACTATGAATGCAGAACAGGTGGTACAAAAGATACTTGCCGAAGCCGAGGCCGAGGCCCGAAAGATTTCGGATGAGGCCAGGGACAAAGCCGCCGAGCAAGGATCACAGCTTGACAGTGAACTTGCGGCGTTTGATGCTAAGACCGACGAGCTTGCCGCCGAAGCCGGTGAGGATAAATTGCAGCGGATGCTGGCTGGCGCCCGCATGGATAACGCCAAACAGTTGCTGGCGGCGAAGGTTGGAATTCTCAATGAGGTGTTCGAGCAATCCAAAAAAGCGGTCAACGAGCTATCCGATGAGCGTTACCTGTCCTGGGCCATGGCGATGATGAAGCAGGCCGTCGAGTCCGGCGACGAGGAAGTGATCATTGGCAAAGACGAGAAGCGCATCAATGCCGACTTTATCAAAAAAGTCAATCGTGAATTGGGTGCCGGCTTTAAGGGTAATCTGCGGTTGAGCGATGAAAAGGGTGATTTCGCGGGCGGGTTTGTCCTCTCTCGCGGCAAGGTCCAGATCAATGTAACGGCGGATGTGATGATTGAGATACTTCGTGAGTCGATGGAAACCGAACTCGCGGCTGAATTATTTGCTGAATGAGAACGCTAAAAGATAACGGAAAACGACAGTGACGACGACAACACCGGAAATCAGTTTTTACCGATACCCGCCGATAGGACCGGAGGATTGGCAATATGCCTATCAGACCGCCACAGTGCGCGTGCTGGAGTTGGCGATGATCCCGCGTGGAACATTCGTGGATATGGCCAATGCCGGTTCCTTTGCCGAGGCCGCTGAATTGTTGGCTGGTACGGATTACACGATTGACGCGAATGCCGATTCGCAGCAGATTGAACAGATGCTGATCGATTGCCGCACTCAATCACGACAACTGTTTGCGGAGCTGATTTTAGACGAGGATGTCCTGACATTTCTTCAGGCGCGTGAAGATTTTGCCAATATGAAGCTGGCGATTCGCCGCGTTGTAACGGAGCGGCCGCTTGGGTTGGACTACAGCAACGAGGGCAATGTGGGCGCCGAAGAATTTGAAGAGATTTTCGAGCAGGAAAACTACGGACGATTTCCCAAGTATCTTCAGGACGCGGTCGAGGCGGCCGTGTTGGGCTACTACGAACACAAGGATATTCGCCGAATCGATTATGAGATTGACCGTGTGCAGGCCGCTTGGCGCGTTCAGCAGGCCGAGAAATCAAAAAATATGTTCTGTCTGTCGCTGGTGCGGGTTCGGATTGATCTGAATAATATCCGTACGATGCTTCGCTTAAAAATGGCCGAGCGGGAAGAAGAAACTCAGTTTTTTCTGCCCGGTGGTTTTGTGGATACGAGCAAATGTGTCCAGGGGCTTGATACCGGTTATGAAGCGATCGCGCAATTGTTTTATGCGACGCCGTACTATGAACTGCTGGAAGCGTCGATTCCTTATCTTCGCAGTGAAAAATCGTTTTTGAAACTGGAAAAAGAATGCGAAGATTTTGTCAAGGAGTTCCTGAAAACCTCTCGCAGTATCGCTTCCGGCCCGCAACCGGTGGTCGCGTATTTTTTGATGAAAGAGGCCGAGATACGAACGGTACGAATGATGCTCACTGGCAAGAAAAACGGACTAACGCCCAAACTGCTCCTCAACCGTCTCGGCGAGTGGATGTCGTAAAAAATAAAAAGAAAGGATAGAAATGGAAGGTAAGGCCGCCGTATTAGGCAGTGCTGATTTTGTGATGCCCTTTGCCGCGTTGGGGCTGGATACATTTCCAACCGAGTCGGATGCCGAACAGGTGCAGGAAAATGCCACCTCCATTTTGAAGCAGAAATACGCCCTGGTGGTCGTGGCTGAAAATATCGCGCGTTCGGCACAGGTTGTTTTTGAAACGACCCAGAAAAAGGCGACCCCGTGTGTGGTGGTGGTTCCGTTTACAACCGAGCCGGAGGGCATCGCGACCGAGTCGCTTGGCACGATGCTCAGGATGGCAACCGGTATCAATATTTTAAAAAACTAAAAGCTACGAACTACGAACTAAATAAGGGTTTTGCGATGGCAGAATTAAAAAGCGGAAGAATTATTAAAGTAGCCGGCCCGGTTGTCATGGCCGAGGGCATGATTGGCGCTCGCATGTACGATGTGGTTCGCGTGGGTGCCGAAAATTTGATCGGCGAGATCGTGGAATTGCGCGGCGAGCGTGCCAGCATTCAGGTGTATGAAGACACGGTCGGAATCGGCCCGGGCGAAGAAGTGGTCAATACCGGTGCTCCCTTGAGTGTGGAGTTGGGTCCCGGGCTGATAGAAAGTATTTATGACGGCATTCAGCGGCCTCTGGATCAGCTCGTGGAGGCACAAGGTGAATACATCAAACGCGGCAGCGCCATTCCCGGCCTGCGTCGTGAAACGAAGTGGCATTTTAAGCCGACGGTCGATAATGGCAGTGAGGTTGTGGCCGGCGATGTCGTAGGCGAAGTCCAGGAGTCCACTCTGGTTAATCACAAGATTATGGTTCCAGCCGGAGCCGCCGGCAAAGTGGATGGTTTGAAAGAGGGCGACTATACGGTCGATGAGGTCATCGGTGGTGTTACCAAAGCCGATGGCAGCAAGACGACCGAACTGAAACTGATGCAGAAGTGGCCTGTTCGTCGTCCACGGCTGGTTAAGCAGCGACTGAATCCCAACAAGGTTCTGATTACCGGTCAGCGCGTGATCGACGCGTTTTTCCCCATCGCTCGCGGCGGGACGGCGTGTGTGCCGGGGCCGTTTGGTACAGGTAAGACCGTGGTTCAGCACCAGTTGGCCAAGTGGGTTGACGCGGATGTGGTCGTTTATGTCGGTTGCGGCGAACGCGGTAACGAGATGACCGATGTGCTGAGGGAGTTTCCGGAACTGATCGACCCGCATTCGGGCCAGCCGCTGATGAAACGAGTGGTGCTGCTGGCCAATACCTCGGATATGCCGGTGGCGGCGCGTGAAGCATCGGTTTACACGGGTATTACGATTGCCGAGTACTATCGCGATATGGGCTACTCGGTGGCGTTGATGGCCGACAGTACCAGTCGATGGGCCGAGGCGATGCGTGAAATTTCAACGCGGCTGGAAGAAATGCCCGCAGAAGAAGGGTATCCGGCTTACTTAGGCGCACGAATCGCCTCATTTTATGAACGGGCCGGTCGTGTGGTCTGTGCCGGTTCACCCGAGCGAGAGGGTGCGTTGTCTGTGATTGGTGCGGTGAGTCCTCCCGGCGGCGACTTGTCCGATACCGTGGTTCAGGCGACACTGCATGTGGTCAAGGTGTTCTGGTCATTGCAGGCGCGACTGGCCCAGCAACGACACTTTCCAGCGATTGACTGGCTGACCAGTTATTCGTTCTATAAACAGCATCTGGCCGATTCTTTTGAAGACAAGCAGATGGGTAAGGAGTTTTCTGAGATGGTGCAGCAGGCGATGACCCTGCTGGAACAAGAATCACAGTTAATCGAAATCGTTCGATTAGTTGGTGCCGAGTCCATCAGTGCCCAGGACCGTATGGCGCTGGAAACCTCCAAGAGTATTCGCGAGGACTTCCTGCACCAGAACGCGTTCCATAAGGTCGATACCTTTACGCCGGTCGAGAAACAATATGAATTGCTCAAGCTGATCCTGCACTTCCATCAGGCCGGTTTGACAGCCATCGACAACGGCATTGATACCAGTGAAATCTTCAAATTGCCCGTGCGAGAAGACATTGCCCGTGCGAGCTATATTGATAATGACAAGACCGAACAGGTCATTGCGATTAAAGAGAGTATTGACGAGCAGGTCAAGGGTTTGTACGCGGTGGTAACGGGTTAATAAGAAACAGTGGTAGTAAAGTCATAAACAGGAGTTAGAAATGCTGAAAGAGTATAAAACGGTCTCCGAAATCTCCGGGCCGCTGATGATGGTCGAGGGCGTCGATAATGCCAAGTACGGCCACATTGTGGATATCGAATTGGCCGATGGCTCGATGCGTCACGGTCAGATTCTGCAGGTCGATGGCGACAAGGTGATGGTGCAGGTTTTTGAAGGGACCGAGGGGATCGATGTCAGCGGCACGACGGTTCGCTTTTTGGGCAAGCCGATGGAACTGGCGGTTTCGCCGGACATTCTCGGCCGCGTGTTTACCGGCACCGGCGTGCCGAAAGATGACGGTCCGCCCATCATCCCCAAAATGAAGCTGAACATTAACGGCAATCCGATCAACCCCTATGCACGGGACTATCCGAATGAGTTTATCCAGACCGGTATCAGTACCATCGATGGCCTGAACCCGCTGGTTCGCGGCCAGAAACTGCCCATTTTCTCCGGTGCGGGTCTGCCGCATGATGAAATTACCGCCCAGTTGGCACGGCAGGCGTTGGTTCGCGGCAAGGGCGAGTCATTTGCGGTTGTCTTCGCCGCGATGGGCATCACCTTTGAGGCCGCCCAGTTCTTTATTAATGACCTGACCAACACCGGCGCGATCGAACGAGCGGTACTGTTTATCAATTTGGCCAACGACCCGGCGATCGAGCGAATTTCGACCCCGCGTGTGGCACTGACGGCGGCGGAATACCTGGCGTTTGAAGAGGATATGCATGTACTGGTCATTTTGAACGATATGACCAACTATTGTGAGGCCCTGCGTGAAATTTCCGCCGCTCGTAAGGAAGTTCCCGGCCGACGCGGCTACCCGGGATATCTCTATACGGACTTGGCAACGATCTACGAACGAGCCGGCCGCATCAAGGGCAAAAAGGGTTCGATTACGATGGTGCCGGTTTTGACGATGCCCGAAGATGATAAGACCCACCCGGTACCGGACTTGACCGGATACATTACCGAGGGCCAGATCATCATGAGCCGGTCGCTGCATCGTAAGGCGATTTCGCCGCCGGTAGATGTCCTGCCGTCGCTGTCGCGGCTGAAAGATAAGGGTATCGGCCCGGACAAGACCCGTGAGGACCATGCGTCGCTGTACAACCAGCTCTATGCCTGTTATGCCCGCGGCAAGGAGGCCCAGGAACTGGCGACGATTCTCGGCGAAGCAGCATTGTCCGAGGAAGATCAGAAGTATATGCGATTTGCTAATGAGTTTGAGAGCCGCTATATCTCGCAGGGCTACTATGAAAACCGTGATATCATGGAAACGCTGGACTTGGGCTGGGAACTGCTGAGCATGTTCGATGATGTCGAGCTGAAACGAATTGACAAGGAAATGATCGACAAGTATATGCCGAAATTCAGGAATAAATAATTCTACCATGAAGAACTTGAAGGACACGAAGTTATTTATAAATATTATTTCTTCATGCTCTTCATGAACTTCATGGTTAATAAAATATAGCAGGGATTTTTATGCTTCAGAATGTAAACGCAACACGCATGGAATTGCTTTCGCTGCGAAAGCGGGTGCAGCTGGCATTGCGCGGGCATCGGCTGCTTAGTCAAAAACGGGATGAGATTTGCCGCCAGTTGGTGCAGATCGCCCGTGACTTGAAAGACCTTCGCAGCAAGGTGGAGCAGGAACTTCTGGAAACGACTCGCCGGTTTATGATGGCCCGTGCGACGATGGAACCGGAACATATCGCTGCGGCGATGGAAGTGCCGACCAAGCGATTTAAGCTGGTGATGAGTTTTGCTTCGATTATGAGCGTGCGGGTCCCCAAACTGGCTAAAGAGATCGAAGGCGATATCATGTGTTATGGCTTTTCATCGACCAGCGGCGAGATGGATATTGCCCTGCGGGCCTTGGAACGCGCCTTTGACTCCCTTATAGAACTGGCTGAAAAGGAAAAACAATGTCAGCTATTGGCGACCGAACTGCAATCGACCCGCCGGCGTGTGAATGTTTTGGAGCATGTGGTGATCCCTGAAACACAGGAAACCATCAAGTACATCTACGACAAACTCGGCGAGGCCGAACGCGACAACATCAGCCGCCTCATGAAAATAGCCGACATCATCCGCGCATAATGGGAACGCGGGCATCTCGCCCGCACACGGCCAAGCACAGCTTGACCGCGCCACACACTACTATTGTCCAAATACCTCTTCCAATATCTTTTCCGGTTTGGGCGCGGTTCCGGGTTCCCAAGTCTTGACCAGTTCACCATCCAGCAGGGCGACGACGAGGGGACTCATGATGCCCCATTTCTTTTCATCGGTCAGATTGCCGATAATGCAGGGGGTGTCTTCCGGAACATGGTCCTCATCGCCGTACGGCGGAATTGACAAGAATGCGATCTTAAACTCATCGACACCCTGTTCGGCCATTTCCCTGTAATACTCACTATACGCCGGAGCCATTTCTTCACAGGTCGGGCAGTCGTAGCGATGCATCATTACGACGACCAATCCTTCCGAAATCTGCTGCCTGGTATCGTCCTCAACCACAAATTCCAGCCAGTCCCATGGCTCAACAGTAACCGGCGGGGCGATTTGCGGCGTGGAATTAGGTTCGGTGGTGGTTGGTTCCGGGTTGTTTTGCTGTTCGGCCAGAAGCTGCTGTTGCAGATTTTGGAGTTGCTGTTTAAGCTTGGATAATTCCAATCGCAATGCTATATCGACATCTTGTTTTTCCTCGACTTTAATGCAGTCCGGCTGGAGTGTGATCATTGCCGGGGCGGCTAATGCCATCACGGCGAGTACCGGTACGGCCACTGCGAGCATATGGGACACATTCGGCCACGGCGGGGGAAGAAGTTTATATCCCTTGGGTCGAAAGATGACCAGCATGAGAAAGATGGGAATGTCCATCACAAACAGGGTAATTCTCGGATTCACAGTGATCTGTCCAAAACAGCCGCAGGACTCAGCACCGGTAACAATCTTGGAGATCGTTACGCCAATAAAGCCCAAAAACGCCAGCGTTCCCACGATCCAGCTTGCCTTGCGGAACAATCCGCTCACCAGCCACACCCCCAGCGCAAACTCCAGCGGTATCTGGACCAGGAAGAACTCATACGACTCCCAGAAGCCGGTCGGATTGTCCCGCCATGACGGCACGCAGGTCGCGATCATCTCGTGAAATTTCAGGACCGCCGCGACGATCAGCAGCAGCCCCGCCAACGACACGATGATTTTGTTTGCTGTACGCATAAAATAGCCCTTAGTCTATAGTCTATAGTCCCGAGATTTCTTTCACAGGAGTCGATTATACCAAGATCGGCAAGAGAATCACCTTTTTTTTGCCACAGAGGACACCGAGGAAAGAGAGATAAAATCGGGTTTGTTTTTAGCTGCGCCAGTTTATAGTTCGTAATTCGTAGTTCGTAGTTCTTAGAACTAAAGGGCTTATGGCGATTTTGCTGGTTTTGAAATTGGGTTCGGTTGTTTTTTTTCGTCCACAGATCAGTTTTTCCAACAGTCTCACTGTCCCTGTTTTTCACTATTATAATGTTTTTTTCCACTTGGGTTGTCAAACCAAAAAAACTTGCAATAGGACGCACTCAAAGGATACCCTGAAAGGATAGTGCTGAGAAAGAAATTGCTCTTTGTACCCTTAAGGGTTTTAATTGTGGTCAGTATGAAAATACAGATCGGTTTTGCTATAGAAAACCCACATTTTTTGCCGATGAAACGGTGTTGGGAGGGGAACAATATAATTAAGGGCAGAGGCAGTCTTCTTTTTTCGGGTGGAGCCGATTCGTACAATACTGAAAAATCAGGTTCTTGGCATTTTTTTGCTGGCCGTTATGCTGGGCGGCTGTGGGGATTTTTTTGACAAAACACCGACCGATCTTGAATCCAAAGCAATACTTCGGGATATCAGCCGGGTAAAGGAGAATCCAGATGTCGGCAATTCGCTTCCGTTGGTGTACCTTGAAGATCCCAAACGGCTCAAGGTTGAAGACGGGGTTAAGCTCTTCTATTTTACCCAATTCACGCCTGTGGGGGATCTGACTTATGCCAACAAGGACAAAAATCTCGAAAAAACGGTCCATGGCTTTGGCGGAACCATTCGAGACTTGGGGTTTAAGGTTAGCACGAATCCGAGTACCAATCAGTTGATTATCCATTGCGCTGACGACCATGAATGTGATCAGGTGTTGGCCTATCTGGAAAAGACCGATGTGCCGCCGATTCAGGTTCATATTGATTGCCTAATAGTGGAACGCTTTGGAGATATCACCCAAGACTGGGAAGCGTCTCTTCTGATAGAGAACTTTTTGGGTGAACAGATTGTGTTGGGGGCGGCGAAGTTTCCCAAGCCAAATTTTCCGGGAGCGGCGCTGCGTGAATCGCGTCGGGGCGATTTTGGTCTGGACATCGGTTACTGGATCAACAAGGGGGTGCCGGGACATCAGGTTCGCGTGCTTGTTGATATATTGGAGTCGCGGGGATATCTGAAGGTTTTGATGAATCCGACGCTGGAGTCTGTCAATGGAAAATCCGCACAAGTCCAGATTCGCGACAACGCGCCGATTGAAAAAATTGTTACTGAACGAGGGGATCTGAGCTATACAGTTACCGATTACCAGTGGGTTTCAGACACCCTGACGGTTACGCCGTTCGTCTATGCGGATGGCTCCATTGGGCTTAAAACCCATATTACGATCGGCTCCAAGTCCAAACCGGAAGGTGTTGTACAAACCTCGATTATCACAGAGCGGTCCATCGATATTGGTGAAAATCGCATCGAACCGGGCAAAAGCTTAATTATCGGGGGGATGCGTAAAAGCGAAAAGCGTTCTGTCGTTCGGGGTATTCCGTTTTTTAAAGATCTGCCCATTATCGGCATTTTGTTTTCGAGTAAAGATTTTGAAGAAAAGGCGACTGAAATTGTTTTTGTACTGACCCCCAGTATCTCATCGGGTGGGATTGACTACAAAGAAGCGGCCGATATGGTTCGTAAGAAATTTGAAACACCGGATTATGAGTCGGATATCGATGAGATCGTAACGGACCCGTTGGGAACAGAGGCCTATTCAGAGGTGGTTGAGAAGCAGACCGCACACGCCGAGGTCAAAATGGTTCGCTTGCAGGTTCAAGCCGCAGAAGCAGCCCGACAGGCACAGGCCGAACAGTTGCGGGCGGAAAAAGCGAATCTTGATGCAAAAGCGATGCAGGCCCAGGCAAAGGAGGCCCAGGCACAGATTGAAAAGGCGCAAGCTCAGAAAAAGGCGGCCGAAGCCGGGAAGTTGGCTGCAACCAAGGAAGCTGTAGCCCAGCAGACCCAAATAACTCAGACACAGGCGGAGATTGAGAAGGCCCAGGCCGAAGCGGCCGCTGCCCGTGCCGCCGCCCAAAAGGCACAGGCCGGACTCAATGAGGCGGAACAAAAGGTGCAAGCATACATGCAGGAAGAAACGAACGCGCGGGATAAAGCACGCGAGATTCAGAAACAGATTGAAGCTTTAGAAAAGGCTGCCGCGGAGAAAGCTGCCGCAGAGAAAGCCGCTGCGGAGAAGGCCGCCGCAGAGAAAGCAGCTGCGGATGAAACTCAGGAAACCCCACCGCCGGCTCAAACTCCTGAACCAGAAAAACAGTCACCGTAAGGAGATTATACAGACAGCTAATATGAATCGTTTATGGATACAGCTTGTTGTTTTGGGGTTGGCCGTCACAGGGCTTAGCGGTTGCGGCGACTTTTTTGCGCAAAAACCGACGGAGATTCAGTCCAGAGAGATACTGGAGGAATTGAGTCAGATTCGTGAAAATCCGAACATCCAAAATACCCTGCCGGAAGTTTATACTCAGCCGACCTCCCGTTTGGCGATCAAGGATGGGGTGAAGGTGTTTTATTTCACAAAACATCACCCCGCAAATGATTTGGCGGTGTTGCTGCATCAGCAGCTTGGCGTTGTGTCCACGACCAATCCCGCGGCGAATCAAATTGTAGCATTTTGCAAAGATGACGCTCAGGCCGATGTCGTCCAGCAGTATCTTGAGCTGACGGATGTAAGCCCGGTTCAGGTGAATATCGATTGTCTGATTATCGAGCGTTTTGGAGATATTACAATGGACTGGGAGACCTCAGTCATGGTCCAGAATCTGCTGGGGGAGGAAATCACGCTGGGTGAGCAACTGGCCACCTTTTTTAACAGTAAGTCCGGCGATGTGGTCAGTGGAATCAAAAACGGGGAATCTGTTATTTTCAGCGCGACTCGAGATTTCCCGCTAATTTCTCGCGCGGATACCTGAAAATACTTTTGAATCCTAAGCTGGAAACCATTAACGGAAAAAAAGCGAGCGTTACGATTAAAGATTTTGTACCGATTGAAGAGGTTCGGACCGGAACCGCTGGAGCCAGCGGCGTCTATAATATCACAAAATATGTTTGGGTGTCGGATACACTGACAGTAACGCCGCATGTGTATGCGGATGGTTCGGTGGGCTTGCAAACCGAGATTCTTATCGGCTCGCGATCCAAGCCGGAAGGGGTTGTTCAGCGATCCATTATTACGGAGCGGTCGATTCGGGTTGATGAAAATCGGATCGAAGCCGGAAAGAGCTTAATCATCGGGGGCATGCGCAAAAGTGAGAAACGGTCGGTTATTCGGGGCGTTCCGTTTCTTAAGGATATTCCGTTGTTGGGCATCCTTTTTTCCAGTAAGGACTTTGAAGAGAAGGGTACGGAAATCATCTTTATTTTGACACCAAGCATATCTTCCGGCGGTATTGAAAACAAGCAGATGGTTGAAGACCTGCGCGGAAAATACAAAGAACCGGAATATGAAAAAGGGCTGACCGACATTATTACCGATCCCTTGGGCCAATCTCCATCCACGCAGGTACTCGAAAAAGAAGCAACCGAAGCGGAGATGGGACGGGTGCAGGCGGAACTGGATATGGAACTTGCACAGATGCAGGCCCAGACTGAGAAAGAACGGGCGGACAAGGCCGAAGCGCATGCGGAGCAATTGCGGCAACAAGCACAGCAGTTGCGGCAGCAGGCGGCTAAAGCCCAGGAAGAGGCACAGAAAATCGCGGCAGAAACCCAGACCACAAGGACGCAGATCCAGGCAGCACAACAGCAATTTTCCGAGTTGGAGGCCGCCAAGCAGAAAGTAACTGCCGAAGCACAGCAGGCGCAGGCCGAAGCCGAAGCCGCCAGGCAAAAGGCGACCGAGGCCGCACAGAGGGTTCAGCAGGTACAAAAGCAGGCCCAGCAGGCACAAGAACAGTTGGACCAAGTCAAAAAATCCATCCAGGAAAATAAAGCTGAGGGTGTGAAATAAAGCTACTGGGGCTGCGGCAGGGTTTGCAGCATCTCTGCGGCCTGTTTGGAAAACGGACACTCCGGGTGTTTTTCAATAAACTCCGAAAGGATGGCGTGCGAGTCGATGAGCAGTTGCTTCTTTTCTTCTTCAGAACCGGCCGGATTTTTCCAGAGTTTAATCTTAGCCATCCCCATTTCATACTGTGCCCGTATGCCCGCATCGCGCTGCGGATACTGCTTTGTCAGTTCTTTCAGCAAGTGCAGGCGGTGATGACTATCATCGGCCCGCATCGCCTTAGCCAGTAATAGATTGTCCCGCAAGCCGTCGGTCTGAGACATTCCTTCAAGCAGGCCGTCTAAATCAACGGCATAATGGCGCTGATCGTAAGGGTTCAACCTCAAAAACGCGGCCAATCGTTTTTGTGCAGCGTCGTCGTCGCCCCGGTTTTCTTTGCTGATAAGCAATTGCAGTTTGCGAAAACGGACCTGAAGATCACCCAGCTTAAAAGGTGTCATTATCGTCAGCGTCGGTTGTTTGAAGGCGGCAAAAATAGACCCTGATTCATCCGGTCCACAAGCGGAAAGCTCATCGAGAACCTGATCAATCATCACCTGCGCCGTCTGGCAGTATTCATCGGCGATATCAAAATGGCCCTTGCCCGCCTCGTCCATAGCGATTCGCCAGCGGGCCTCTAATGATTCCGGACTGTCGGGAAAACGATCAAATAAGTCCCGCCAATTCAGGGTGTTGTCGGCAAAGGGATAATCGCTGTAAAAGCGGAGCATTTCCTGGTCAACAAGATCACTCACATCCGGCTGCACTTCGCTTAAAACGGCCCTGAAATACATCACCGTTGGCATCCGCTGCTCATTGCCATCCCAACGCTCCGTGAACTTTCTGTAGTCCGCCCTCAAAGCGGCCCGCCTGACCCGATAGTTCAATCTGTCCGGCATCTCATGTTGAAACCATCCGGGCCAGCGGTTGTTATAGGTCAACATGTCCTGGATATTTCCCTTAAGCTTCAGACGCAGTTCGACCGGATCGTTGAACTGGAAAAACTGTCCCTCCAAACGGCTCCGCGACGAAACATCAGCAAGCACGGTGTCGAGTACATCGGCAATCGATTGATCCTGAAACTCCACCGCATCCGCCGGATCGCTGCCGGCGATGTATCGATAATAATCCAATTCCGCAAAGCCGATATGCCGTTGAAAGACGCCAAACGCCATCGCCAGGAAAGCCAGGCCTGTCAGCCAGTTCAGCCCGGGTTTGTAACGGGTGAAATGACCGATCCCCAAGACCACCGCCGCCATCGCCAAACCAATGAGCCATGCAAAAACCCACGGTGCAAACGAAAAGCCCCAGCGAACCGGATCGGCTGTCCTGTCGCCGCCCCAGACGGCCCAGTAAATCAACTGAGGCGCCATACACAAGGCCAATGAAATAAACCGGCTGCGAAATCGCAATGGACGGGACGCGACGGCGATACAGCTGATCAGAACAAAGACGCCGAACAGATACAGTTTGGCAATGAACATTAGCGCCAGTACCAGAGCGACACTGTAGCGAAAACTTAGTAATTGCGAGGCCAGCACGGGGATGACGGCCAGAATCCCCATCAGCGTCCCCAACACCACAATCTGCCAGGGATATTCATAAATGCTGATGGGCACAATGGCGTAATGGCCCAGATCAAACAGCAAAACCTTGGTAAACTCCGAAAGACCGATGGAAACCGGGCCTCCGGCGACGATGGCGTACCAAAAGCCGCACGCAGCGACATAGACCACCACCGCCAGAAACCAGAGCCACAGCACATTCGTATGGCTGTAGTGAAGCGTCGGTCCGGCGGTCATAAATGATTTCGCGGGTGCCGCGCCGCCGGTTGCCTTAATCGTAGGTGTCTCCGTTATTTTTGAATTTCCATCCATCCAAGCACTCCGTACATTAACGGTCTTGAAAACCAACAACAGGTGTCGAATATTATACACTCGTCAGCTATCGCGGGAAAGAAAAAATATCCCGTCCCCGCCGGAAAAAACGACCCACCAATAAGGCGAATTCTTAACGGATTCCGAGACGAGACGCTTCGGCTGCACGATGCCGGTATTACCGTTGCAATAGTTTTCGTAAAACGGCCAGTAGTGTTTTTGGTTCGAAGTAGTTTTTGTCAAGTCGGATGTGGACGGTGCGGGGGTCGGGGATGCGGACGGTACCCCGGTAGCGGGCGAAGAGGTCGGTGGCACTGGCGTCTTCGGGAAACGAAAAAATCACATCGGGCCGCTGGACGATGATGCTGCGGATGTTCCATTTGGCAGCACGAAGGCGAATTTGTGCCAACTCCAGCAATTGTGTTACCTGCTCGGGGACGCGGCCGAATAAGTCCCGCAGCTCCACCTTGAGCCGGTCGATGTCCTTGATGTTGCGCGCCGCCGAAACGCGGCGATAGACCTCCATCCGCTGACGATCCGAAGGGATGTAGCTTTTGGGAATGTACGATGCGAACCCCAGATCGACAACCGTTTCCGGCTCTTTTTCGACCGGCTCGTTCCGCAACCGCTTAACCGCATCGCCCAGCAGGCGGCAATAGAGTTCGTAGCCGACGGTATTAATATGGCCGGATTGTTCGGGGCCGAGAATATTGCCCGCCCCGCGAATCTCCAAATCCCGCAGGGCGATCCGAAAACCGGCACCGAGTTGGGAATACTCCTCAATCGCCTTGAGCCGCCGGCCCGCAAGGGGCGTAATGCTCCGTGATTTCGGCAGCAGCATATAGGCATACGCGCGGTGCTTATAGCGCCCGACCCGCCCGCGAAGCTGGTGCAGTTGGGCCAACCCGAACCGGTCGGCATCGGCGATGAGAATCGTGTTGGCATTGGGGATGTCGATACCGGATTCGATAATCGTCGAGCAGATCAGAACGCCCGTATCGCCGGCGATAAAACGGATCATCGCGTCTTCGAGTTCGTGCTTGGCCATCTGGCCGTGAGCGATATCGATCTTCACCGATGGATCGCCGACGATCTGGGCGATTTCATTCGCAAACCGCTCAATCGTCTGAACACGGTTATACAGGAAAAATATCTGGCCGTCGCGATTGATCTCAAACAGGATGGCCTTGCGGATGGTTTCTTCGGAGTATCGGGCCACTTTGGTTACCACCGCCCGGCGATCCAGCGGCGGCGTGGAAAGTGAGCTGATGTCCCGCAAACCGATCATCGACATATGCAGCGTCCGCGGGATGGGCGTAGCGGTCATCGTCAGAATATCGACATTGATGCGAAAGCGTTTGAGCCGCTCCTTATGCTTAACGCCGAACCGCTGTTCCTCATCGACAATCAGCAGGCCGAGGTCCTTGAACCCCACATCATCGCTGAGTAGGCGGTGCGTACCGATGAGAATATCGACCCGTCCGGTGCGACAAGCCGCGAGGATCTCTTTGGCCTGCTTGGCCGTGGTAAAGCGATTGACAACCTCGACCGTGATGGGAAAATCAGCGAATCGCTCTTTGAACGAGCGGCCGTGCTGAACACACAGGACCGTCGTCGGTACGAGGACGGCCACCTGCTTGTTGGCGCCGATGGCCTTAAACGCCGCCCGCATCGCCAACTCGGTCTTGCCATAACCGACATCGCCGCACAGCAGGCGATCCATCGGACGGTCGGAGGCCATATTGTCCTTGATCTCGGCGACGGCGGTGATCTGGTCGGGGGTTTCCTGATACGGAAACGACTCTTCAAACTCCCGCTGCCAAATCGTATCGTCGCCAAAATTAAAGCCGCCCAGCTTTTCCCGTTTGGCCTGTGCCTCCAGCAGTGCCGCGGCCATTTCTTCGATGCCTTTGGCGACATTTTCTTTTTGCTTTTCCCACTTTTTCGTACCGATCTTGCTCAGGGCCGGTCGTTTTGGCGTGGAGCCGATGAATTTTTGGATCAGCCCGATATTGGTCACCGGCACATGGATCTGGATTTTGTCGGCGTATTCGAGCGTAATGTACTCCGCTTGGGCGCCGGACTTTTCCAGCATTTTTACGCCGATAAATTTTCCGATGCCGTAGCTGATGTGGACGACAAAGTCGCCCTTTTTCAAATCGAGCATGCTATCGACTGCCGAGACGCTCTGCAATCGCCGCACCCGCCGCCGGATGGAGACCTGACCGAAGATTTCGTGATGGGTTACGACAATCGTGTTGAGCGAACGAAGAATAAAGCCGCGATGGATGAAACCGATAAGCAGCTTGAAGTTGGACGGGATGTGTTTGAACTTTTCGCGAAGGATCTCCCGCACGCGCTGAACCTCAGCCTGATTTTCGCAATAGAACAGAACCTGCTGATCTTTCGATTCAGTAATAAGCTGTTCGAGGGCGGCCTGCTGGTCTTTCCAGAGGGTGCCGCTTTTGTGTTCGAACGGCTGGGTGCTGGTGATGTCCAGTTGAAAATCCGGCTTGGCTGTAATGCCAAAGCGGCTGATCTGGAGGCAGGTAAATTTTTGCGCCGCCTTATAGACCGCCGACCACGGGTACATCCCGCGCGGGTCATCCAAACGGCTCAAAAACACACCAGCGACCTCTTCGATCTCGATGGGTTCTTCGAGGACAATCAGCGTTTCGGCGGGCAGCAGATTCAGCAGAAGTTCGGTCCCGGACGGGTCGATGGTTGGTTGTGCCGCGGCGATCTGAATCGACAGCAGGGTGTCGCCGGAAAGTTGTGTATCCAGATCAATGCGGCGGAGGGTTTCTATCTGGTCGCCAAAAAACTCGATCCGCACCGGCTCCGGTTCGCCCAGCGATGAGTGTGTTTGTTTTTCGGTCGTCGCCGTACAGATGGGAGCGAAGATGTCCACGATGCCGCCGCGATGGGCAAACTGCCCCGGCACATCGACCCGATCCACCGGCTCAAAACCGTGGTCGATCAGCCAGCCGGTAAGCAGTTCCGGCTCGATGGTTTGGTTGACGGACAGAGATAGCCCCTGATCGACAAGCGTTTGCGGCTTGGCAACTGGCTGGTTCAGGGCCTGTACGGAAGTCGAAATAAGGAACAGTTCGGGGCGTTTTTTTTGTTGCTGTTCGGACAGCCACAGCGACATTCGCAGCCGCTGGGCCAAAATCTCATCGGTGGCGTCGGTAATTTCGTCAGGCGATTCCCAGACCGGAAAGGTCTGCACTGGCAATCCCGCAAACACCTGCAAGTCATCGGCGGCATTATCCGCATCGTCAATATGCGGACTGATATACAAAACCGGCCGTTTCAGCGAACGCCACAGGTGCGCCGCCAAGGCAGGCGCAAACGATCCCCATGTCCCGCTGACATTAACCGGCCCCTGTGAAGGGGCATCCGCCAAACGAGCCAAAATTCCACAAACCGTCTTATCCTTGTCCAAATCCAACAAAATATCAACAATTCAGTCTGAAAGACTGAAATAATATAGCCCAGGGCAACGCCCTGAGTCTATGAATCGCACAGACAATAATCGCCCCGTAGGGCAATATAAATTCCGCTATCGACGGGTGGTCAAGGTAACATTGTATCCTTAACGGGTGGCACGGTCAAGCTGTGCTTGGCCGTGTTTGGAAATCTATTTTACAATAAACATCGCAAAAAACAAGGCCCCGGCTTTTGAAAGCCGGGGCCTTGTGGGATATATTCAAAAAGGGGGTATCTCCTTAGCTCCAGTGAACACCCTATGTTGTAGTTGGGCAAGTTGGTACTCCGAGGCCGTCAGTAACCTTGGCATAATATGCGTTTCTGA
>NBLM01000090.1 GCA_002084585.1 Planctomycetales bacterium 4572_13
TGGAACTTTTTTAGGCCGCCGCCGCTGGCTGACAGAGATTTGTTGCGCCGAAAAAATCGGCCCTGCTATCCATCGAAAGGCAAACTGTGTACGCTTGTTTAAGGCCTAGTGTGAGTTTACTATGAGATTGTGCAGCATGGATTCAAAAAGTCGGAGTCATAGCAGTCGAATTCCATTTGGTTGGTTTCTGTAATATGAAAGTTCTATGAACAAGTTGAAGGTAAAAACATCTGATGGCATAGGCCGATTTTGGAACTATTTGAAAAATAAGCTGTGTGCCAGGCGGTCAAAACAAAAAGTTTACAAGGTGGGTTCAAATACCATCTCGTATGACCCCGAAAACACACTTGTTCTCCAGGCAAGACACGGTTTTGGCGACAATTTGATGGTTACGGCCGTTATCGCGGGGATTCATGGCCAATATCCGGAAAAGAAGATTGTGGTGCTTGCCAAGAACCCGGATATATTTGCTCACAATCCTGATATTTTTGCTTGCTGTAATATAAAAAAATTGTCTAAACGCCATCGGCTTCGTCGAGTCGCAGTCGATTTGGAATATATAAAGATTGATGATCGGAGGGATAAAAAAAGGCCAACATCAAACTTTATCGATGAACTCTATGATTGCCTGCCCTTTACAGTTGCCTCTCGCTTTTATAAACCAAAGTTGTTTCTGACCAAACAGGAGCAATTTTTTCGTGACGCGGAACTGAGAGAATTGCCTCGTCCTTTGGTCGCGATTGCACCCTACGGCAAAAAGAATTCTCCAATCCCAAGCAAGATATACCCAAAGGACAGATGGGTGAAAATGGTACAATTGCTGCACGAAAACGGCGTGCATTTACTTCAAATCGGCATCCGTTCCGAAGGGCCGCTTCTGCCTGGCGTCTGGGACTGGATGGATCTTGGCTATCGCAATACAGCCGCCGTGTTGGGTCATACCGATGCTGTTGTGACCCATCCCGGTGGGATTATGCATTTAGCAACGGCCTTGGATGTTCCCTGCGTAACTTTATTTGGAGGTCCCGATTTGGTTTTGGGGAGGTCAATGCGCTGTTGTTTGCTTCTGATCGAGGATTAAAGGTTCCGAAGGTCTATGGTTATGGGGGTATCAATGGGGCCTTTAACCTGCGAAAAGCGGAGTTTCTTATTATGCAGGATTTAGATAATCATACGGATATAGGCCAACTGCTGGAATCCAACCGCCGGGATCAGGAAGAGTGCAAGAGCGTGCTGCGGCGTGCTGTTCCGCTTTTTATGAAACTGTACGAGTCAAATTGCAATCACAGCGACCTGAATCTAGGGTCTATTCTTCTCAGTAATGATTCCTGTTGCGATGATTATCTCCTGGACTTTGAATTTTCGAAGTTCCACAAGGCCCCAAGTCTTGAGTTGTTAATGTTTCATGCGGGCTATTTCATCGATCATTGCAGCGATTATCTAACGGAGGAAACCACTGATTGGTGGTTTAGAGAAGTGGTAGAGGCGATTAAAACTTGCGATTTACCTGCAGAAAAGCACCTGAAAGACCGCTTTAATTTTCATCGTGATCGCTATCTTTTACGACGAAAAAAACGAATGAAAGTGTACTAATCGCCGAAAGTGTGTTATCGTACAAATATGATGAAACAAAAAGCACGGAGCCGGAGTTGATTCGTAATACAAACCTGTGTATCCTTGTTTTTTAGGGTGAACAAGGGCAATGCCGCGCAAAAATGTCTGCCTACTGTCTGTTGCCTTTATCTCAGAAAATCTGCGTTAATCCGCGCCATCCGTGGTTTCATTCTTTTGGTTGCGACTCTTGCATCTTTAGCGTCTCTTGCGTTTAACTTTTTCCTTTTAATCCCGTTTATCCCGTCTCATTTTTTTTGTTCTTTCGTGTGAGCCGTTAAAATTTTTCAGTTCCAATCCGTGCCATACGGTGTCATGCTGTGCCAATTGACACAGCATCAAATTTTCACCTATTTTTGGCCTTTACAGGACACATGTAAATCGGCTAAACTGGCAATCAGCAAGGCCAACAGCCCGAAGCGCAAGCGCAGGGATAAAAGCCCGCCGCTTTGAGTGGAACGCAGGCATCTTGCCTGCGCGTGGTTCGGGACGGTGTCCGATTGAATAGAACTCTCGAAGCGGACGGTATAAAACCGCAAGGGCTGATAGGATCGAACAAAAAGCACGGATTTGTATCGTTAATGATAAGATGTCGCAGTTGGTTTGTAACGCAAACTTGTATTCCCTTTTTTTTATGCGTTATTTTTTAGCTGTAACACTGGAATTCTTTATTTAATAAGCTGTTATGCAGGAAGCCAGGGAAGTGTAACTTTTTTATAAATCCCGTTAATCTTGTTCATCCTGTCTAAAAAAATCTGCGTTAATCTGTGAAATCTGTGGACAAGGGCTGTTTTACCAAACAAACCCATTTTTTTGAAAGTTGAACACTAAAGCAGAAAGTTAGGCAGAAAGCCAACAAAAAGCAGGGATTTAAGGCCGTAACGGTAAAATTACCAAACGAACCCATTTTAGTGAGGCCTTTCCTAAAGGCCTACTGAAGACTGAGGACCAAAATATGATTCAACCCAAAGCACGGATTTGCATCGTTAATTATAAGACGCCGGAGTTGATTCGGGTCTGCCTGCGAGCGATTCGCAAGTTTACCGATTATCCGATTGAGGTGGTTGTTGTAGATAACGACTCAAAGGACGAGTCCGTCGAGTACCTGCGGTCGCTGGACTGGATCCGGCTGATCGAGCGAAAATACACCCCCGGTGATCCGCGCGGCAGCTTCGATGAAGGAGCCGCTTACGATCTGGGTCTGGCCGATTGCCAGACCGAGTTCTTTGTGGTCATGCACTCTGATACCATCGCATTGCGGCCGGGCTGGCTGACCGAGTTGATCGGGCATTTCAATAACGACGCCCGCACCGCCTGTGTGGGTTCGGATAAGATTGAAATCGAACCCGCTTGGCGAGCCATTCTCAAAAAAGCCACGGACTTTAAGAAACTCAAGCGAAAACTGCTCCCCAAACCCGATCCGCTGGGTAGACGCCGCTATCACAATCGCACGATCTGTTGCCTGTACAGAACGGATGTTTTGAAAAAGGAAAAGCTGTCGTTTCTGATGGATCATGACAAGGGGTTCACAACGGGTAAGCGCCTGTATCTGGAACTGGTGGATCGCGGCTACAAGACGGTCGAACTGCCGATTGCGAAGATGAAGTCCAATGTTCTGCATCTGACCCATGCGACCCAGATCACAAACCCCAAAGAATTCCCGCTGGGCAAGCGAACATTCAAAAAATGGAGCCGGATCATCAAAAAACGAATGGCTGCCGAACCCATCCGCTCGCTGCTGGCCGATGACTCGCTGGATAAATAGCTCTTCAAACTGGCATAGGGATTTGCATTAGCCACAGAGGTCACAGAGAAAAAATATTTTCAGTGTTCTTTTGATAAAACTCGGTGAACTCTGTGTTCTCTGTGGCAAATATGATTGTTTTTTAATAGCTTTTTTGGCCGATACGGGGTAAAATCCTGCTTTGAAATGTTGTATCTAAAGTGAAAATTTGGGACAATTTATGATGAAAACACAATCAAAAGAAAAATCCGTCAATTCGTTATTATCCGGCGGCGGCACGGCGATTCCGCTGTTTAAGGTTTTTATGCCAAAGAGCGTTCTGGAACCGCTCAACGAGGTATTGATGAGTGGCTATATCGGGGAAGGGCCCAAGGTCAAGGAATTCGAAAAACAGTTAGGCCCGTGGTTCGGTAACCAAAATGTTCTGACTTTAAATACCGGCACCTCGGCGCTGCAACTGGCGTTGCGGTTGGCCAATGTCGGTGTTGGTGATGAAGTGATCTCTACCGCAATGACCTGCACCGCGACCAATGAGCCGATCCTGGCCATGGGTGCCAAGATTGTCTGGGCGGATATTGACCCCTGGACAGGCAACATCGACCCGGCGGATGTCGAAAAAAAGATCACTCCCAAAACCAAGGCCATTATGTGTGTTCACTGGGGCGGCTATCCCTGCGAACTGGATGAGTTGAATGCCATCGCGAAAAAGCACGGCATCAAAGTCATCGAAGATGCCGCACACGCTTTCAGTGGTGAATACCACGGCACGCGCATCGGTTCGCATTCTAATTTTTCCTGCTTTTCGTTCCAGGCCATCAAGCATATGACCACCGTGGACGGCGGGGCGTTGACCTGTCGCTCTAAGGAGGATTGTGACCGCGGCCGATTGCTTCGGTGGTATGGTATCGACCGAAATTCAAATCGCAAGGATTTCCGCTGCGAGGCCGATATTCTCGAATACGGCTACAAATTCCACATGAACGATGTCGCCGCGACGATCGGACTCGAGCAGCTTAAATATGTCGGCGAGACGGTCGCCAAACACCGTGCCAACGCCGCTGCTTATGACAGAGCGTTTGCGGACTTGGAATCGATTCGGATCTTGCGGCACGACAGCCAGCACAACGGGGCCTACTGGCTCTATACCCTCCGTGCCAAAGACCCGCATGCGTTTATGGCTTATATGAAAGAAAAGCAGATTGTCGCCTCGGCGGTTCACGCCCGCAATGATACCCATACGATGTTTCAGGATTTCCGAACGAAACTGCCGGGTGTGGATGAGTTCGTTTCTGAGCAGGTTTCGATCCCCGTTGGATGGTGGTTGACCGAACAGGACCGCAACCGCATCATCGAAGCCGTCTCGGGGTATCGGGTATGATTCGTTTTTTTTGAGGGGCTTTGATGGTCAATTTTTTGCAGACAATCGGATTGGACTTTTGGGGTACGCTGTCGGAGATGTCGCCATACTTGTTGTTTGGTTTCGGGGTGGCAGGGGTGTTGAGTGTGTGGATCAATGCCGATGTTGTCCAGAGACATTTGGGCGGGGCGGGTTTCTGGCAGGTATTCAAGGCATCGCTGTTCGGCGTGCCGTTGCCGTTGTGTTCGTGCGGGGTGATTCCGGTGTCGATGTCGTTGCACAAACACGGGGCGAGTAAGGCCGCGACCGTTTCATTTCTGCTGTCAACGCCGCAGACGGGGGCCGACAGCATTCTCGTAACCTACAGCTTGATGGGGCCGATCTTTGCGATCTTTCGCCCGCTCGCGGCATTTGTTACGGGCGTTTTCGGGGGCTGTCTGATTAACGCCGTCGAAAATCACGCCCCCTCCACCCTGCCGGAAGAGACAAAAGAATGTGCCGATGAGTGTTGTTCCAACGAGAAAAAACAGAGCCGATTCGTCCGCGCATTTAAGCATGGCTTTATTACGCTGCCTGCTGATATTGGCCGTTCGATGTTGGTAGGGTTGTTTATCGCGGCGCTGATTGCGGCGATGGTGCCGGAGAACTATTTCGCGGACAAACTCACCGGCGGCGGTAACAACATCCTCTCGATGCTCATCATGATGGTTGTGGGCATTCCGATTTATGTTTGTGCGACCGCCTCGGTACCGATCGCGGTGCAGTTGATCGCGATTGGCCTCAGTCCCGGCACGGCGTTTGTGTTTCTGATGACCGGTCCGGCCACCAACGCCGCGACGCTTGCAACGCTGTCGAACCAAGTGGGCAAACGGGCCGCGATCATCTTTTTGCTGACCGTCGGAGTCAGCTCGCTGACAGGCGGACTGCTTTTGGACGCGCTGTTTCGAGGCGATATAGACCAGATTATCCACGCTCACGGTTTTATGCTACCGCAATGGCTCAAAAGTGCCTGCGCTATCATCCTGCTGGCGGTTCTGATTTACGGTATTATGCATTCCCGACATAAGACAGAGGAACCAGCTGCACAGTAAGGTACCGCATCCCGGCTAGCCCATGAATTCGTTACCCACTTTGCGAGCGCGTTCGGGCTTATCAAGATCAATGTTCAGCGCCAGACCAATTTCAACCAGTAGGTTCCACCCTGCGCTCAGATAAATATACGGCATCAACGGGCCTGCATCCGGTACCTGAATCGTGGTAAACGGTGTCGGACGATTGGCGATGGCGATCACTTTGAGGCCTACACCTTGTTCGAGTACTTCCTGGAACTTCTCGATCTCGGCATCGATCGGATCGACGACAAAAACGACATCTTTGGGATCCATGACCTCTTCGATGCCGTGAACCGCATAGGTTCCTTCAAGGAAATCGGATTTTTTCCGGGTGATCTCATTGGTTTTAAGAGTTAATTCTTCGGCCACGCCGTCATTATGACCGGCAAAATAAATCGTGGGCGCATTGACTGCGGCGTCAATAATGTCTTTTTCGATAGGGGCTGTCAGGGCTGTTTCAATGTGTGGAAAAAAACATTGAAAAGGGGACCAGTATACGCGCCCAAATGGGGGCCACCTGAGTTATAAATAATAGCGTCTCATAGGACGCTGTCAACACAAACTTCCA
>NBLM01000021.1 GCA_002084585.1 Planctomycetales bacterium 4572_13
TTCTTTGTTTTTTTCTGAGTGCATTGTAATGCACTGAAAGAGTCATTTCGAGTATTTTTTGATAATCAAATCAATGTGTCGATTCCAGCTACGCTGGTTTAAGGACTAGGATGTTGCCTCATGAATCCCAATTCTTTCCATAATCAAGGGATCCACCCTCCAACACTTGGCAATTTCTAAAATTGCTTTTTTATGCGAATCCAACAAACCCACCCCCCTGCCTTTTTTACCAACATTAAATCGTGTATCCCGATTTTTCATCACTTGGACAGCTTTATTGATACACATATTATCAAGCGGAAGAGAGTGAAAATCTAAGATACTTGAAAGAATTTGAAGCTGTTTGGTAAAGATTTCTTCATACGAAACCCAAAGCAGCGGAATCTGGTCAGCAACCTCTTCCCAAGAAACAAGAAAATTAAAATACCAAGGCAAATGAATGCGGATTAAGTACATCAACTTATCTTCCATGCTCATCTCAAAATAACCTTTATGAATATAACCCGTAGTCCGATATGGCTCCCTATCAATATAGTCATGTAAAGACAAAACGACATCATACAAATTCCTCACCAATACAACAACCCGGTAATCATACTTTCGTAAAAGGTGTATATTATTATCGCTAGCAACTAAATGTTGCTTAGATACCGTATTTATACCTCTATATTTTTCAATCTTTTTTTTAGAAATATCCAATCCGCGACTTTCCGATAAACCAAATGCCAATCTGCCGCGTCTAAACCCTGTAATCTCTCGCAGAATCGATGCCAAATATGTTGAACCCGACTTTGGAAAACAGGCAATAAAAATGTGAGTTCCTTGATTCTTCGTCAAAAAGCATTTTATTCTTTCAATTCGCTTAAGCATGACTTGATATCCTATAATATTTGTATTTCCAGATCAATCTTTTTCAAAACTAATGGTCACCTTTTTTTGTATGATCCTACTTGTCTCCCAGATAGACAACTTACTTGTATTAATACAGAAATGGGATATTTCATAGTCATCTTTTTTCAAGACCTTGTTATAACAAAGGCGATAAGTGTCATAAAATTGATTGGTTGTTACTTCAGGCATATTCTCCATTTTATGCCCATCCCTTCTTTTGTTCAATCGATCAACAAGCACCGAATTGGAAGCATCCAGCCAGAACACCTTGTCAATGACATTTGCAGCTTTCTTATTTAAACTCTTTAACCATTTAAGCATCACCTGATTCGCCACTCCCTTGGAATATAAATAGGCCAAACTTGACAGAGGCCCCTGATCAACAAGGAGAACACCGTTAGCTTTCTTTTTCTCAGAAGAAATTGTTTCTAAAGCGGCCTCAATGCGTATAAGCGTTTTTAAATAATGCCTGCGAACTCCTATCAGACAAAAAAAAAGTATCTGAGGAAATCGAAAAAGCGTGTATTTCCTGCATTGTACCCTATATCCTATCGTGGGAACATACACCCGAAAACGCTCATCTTGCTCCAAGAGACACCTTGTCACAGAACTCTTTCCTGTTGCAGCGCATCCCATAATTTCGATGATTCTACACGCCATATACCTTGTTTTAATCCTCACTTCTCCTGCTATCCCAGTAACGAGTCATCCCGTTAAATCTCCAATAAAGCAGGAGGCATTGTCCAGTCCCGCATATTATCTTCATTTTTTTTTAACAACAGAGCCTTTGCTGTATAGATATATGATCTCAAGTCAAACGGATAATACCTTATCATATGTTTAAACATGAAAATGGCTATCGCTCGGTGCTTCCTCTTGAAATGCGTCTTTCCAACGCTGTAATAGGCGTGGCTGATTTTCTTAAAGGCCTGTTTTTTAGGGATTATCTGTTTGCCTTCAAGCTTGAAAAAAAACCGCTCAAGAATTCGTATTCTATTACCATTCTCGCGCGAAAACGAGGTTCGCGGATTTACATTATGGTCAGTACGATAAATAAAAGCGGCATCCGGCACATACAGAAAACGAATTTTCGTAGAGAGTCGTAACCAATAGTCAAAGTCAGCAGAGTTCCACAAGTTTTCATCATAAGGCACACCCTCTAACTCTTTCTTCCGAAAACCTGTCCCGGAAGTATGCACGGGACACTTGGATTTTTCAAGAAACAGTTCCCTTGTAATCCATCCGGATTTGGGGTGTTCTGTTTCAAAAGACTCTTTCGTCGTTCCATCCGGGAACAAAAGTGTTCTTTTTGCGTAAAATGCTCCATATTCCGGATTGGCCTCCATAATCGGCACCATAATCTCAAGAAAACCCAGTGTCCAGTAATCATCTGAGTCCAAGTTGAAGATGTATTTGCCTGAAGATTTCGAAAACCCGAAATTTCTTGCGCTGGCTACGCCGCCATTCTCTTTGTAAAAGTAATGAACTCTCGTATCCTTAATCGCCTCAATAAATTCACGAGTATTGTCTGTCGAGCCATCGTCAACGACGATCAACTCCAGATCTGAAAAATCTTGTGCTAAAACGCTCTCAATCGTTTCTTTAAGAATTGGGAGACGATTATAGGTCGGTACAACAACAGACACCAACGGCATAATTAACCCCTTGTATTTTGTCCTGAAATTTTCTATTCTTTCCATTTTTTCAGTGAATCAAAAATCTCTGCAAATTAAATAAATCAACCATCTCCTGATCAGCCCACAGAATCAGCAGAACCAGCCATGTTTTCGTCTTTTATCTTTCCATCATCCATTGAAAATTCATACCCAAAGAATGGGTCCATTTTTTTTGACAACCGATCATTTAAGAATTCGATATCTACTTTTGTCAGATCATCATAAAAACCTTCCACTTTGCCTTTTCTGGTTTTGTATGAATTCAGATCATTTACATCCGCCGGCCTCAACATACTCGACTTCATAACACCGTTTTTCTCAAGTTTCTGCATATTGTCGAATGCAGCAAATTGTACAGCTTGTTCTATCTCAACAGTAAGAATATTATTAATTCCAAAAAAGTTTATTACGCGATTTAATTCTGCAACTGTATTTTTCTGCAAATCTTCGTATCGCACCAATAAGAAATCTTCAGGAACTTCTCGCCGGCTCGCCCAGAGGTTACAAAATTTAAGAATCACATCGACTCCATAGTATTTATTCCGGACAAATTCTGATAGTGTACCCTTGAAATACTTACAAGGATCTTTCTTAGGCCGCCGTGTCTCCTGAAAATAATGTGAAACAACAACATCCCTTGGATCCCGAACCAAAAAGATCACCTTTGTACCCCTATAACAGTTTAGCAATTGTTGGAGTTCTTCCATATCGTTCTTCCATGTGGTCTCTGAATTTGGATAATGTTCCACCTGCAGTGAAGGAATTTCCTTGCTTCTTCTATATAACAAATCAGGTCTTAAGAGGTGTTTATTCTTCCGAATCTTCAGGTTATAGTGAATCTGAAAAAATTTTCCAATCATCAAACGAAGCCATGTTCTTCCTGACTTGGGATACGAAATAAGGTAATATTGACATATAATACCTTGCGCAATTGCAAGCTCTGTATAGATTTTTTCTAACTTTCCTGCAATATTCTCATGCGAATATTCATCCAACACGCGTTGCCGGGCGACTTGCGTAATCTGCTCGATCTCAGATGAGGGCTTTTGAGTTATGTCTATCATGGCCACAGCTAGCGCATCGCTGTTCCGAGGAGGAACAAGAAGTCCATATTTACCATCATCGAGTATTTCCGGAATCCCACTAATGCGAGTTCCAATAACCGGAATTCTTGCTGCCATTGCCTCAATCAGGGCTCTGGGCAAACCCTCTTCGCCAATTGAGGGTATCACAAAACAGTCAAATGTTCCGAGAATAAGGGGAACATCCGTGCGATACCCTAAAAACAAAACGGACTTTGCAATACCTGCATCTAAAACTTGTTTTTTAAGTTCAGGCATAACCGTTCCCTCGCCAACAATTACAAGAACCGCAGAGTCAAGGTTTTTTTTTACCTTTACAAAGGCTTCCACTAAATAATCGAGTCCTTTAACGGTAGTAAGACGCGAGACAGTTCCAAACACAATGGCATCTTCCGGTAACTTCAGATTTTCCCGAGCATTTCCTTTTTCACTGGGAAGTCTGTCATAGCGTTTGAAAGTAATAGAATTCCCAAGGGAATAAACGAGACTTTTATCAAGCCCGGAATTACTAACAAGAACATCTTCGGCAGTTGCCTGCCCCACGGTAAAAATTTTATGAACTCGTTTGAAAACAAAACGATTTAGTAACCTTCTTCGCCAATTACGAGTTCGGTTAATGCCATGGACATGAGCGATAACCACCAAGGGTCTGACAAAAAACGAGGCCAAAAATGCGTAAACAACACTTTTATGTTTATGACAATGAAGAATATTGACATCTTCTTTTTTCAGAATTCGGATCAATCGCCACAAAACGAGGACATTGAACATCCTTGCCCCACGACCTTTTAGTAGATAATAAACCTTTTGGCCAGACTGCTCGAATTGATTGGGGTTGTCGCTACGCTTCGAAATATATATATGGATTGTCCGAAACTTCTCTTTGTTCAGTTTCCTAATGGGTCCCTCTCTAGATTCATATACACCCTTGTATTTCGGCCATATTCGAGCAACTGTCAGTAATTTCATATGTACTCCCATGTAAACACTTAATCTTTTTTTCTGTTGGGCGCGGGCCGAAACGCCACGATTACATCAACATCCGAGTAATCATGCCAATCGGCCTGTATTCCTGATTCTTCTGTAAATTCAAAGGATATACGATCATGTTTCCATCTTATCCCATTCTGTTTCAGGCAGTCTTTGCTGTGGTAATATTGTATAACGAACCTTCTGTTCTTTTTATGGACCGAAAAATGGGAACTCGGCAACACCCATCAACTGTGTTTCGTACAGGCGTTTATAGACATCACTGGTTTTGATCAGTTCGTCGTGGGTAACATCGACAACGATGCGATCAGTGGAGATGACTGTGCTGAACCGATGGGTCACGGGAATCTTTTCAATCATCGTCTCTGTCAAACTGTTCAAACCTACCTCTTTCCCTTGTAATCCTATATCTTCAGAGCTTGGCTGGCTGAAACCCGACAGGGTTTTCCGTCTCGATTAATAATACGCTCTAGCAAAACAAATCGTGGTACGGACCTCGGAGCCCATGAATCATGGCCAAGATGGCCATGCCACGGGTTTCTTGAGGCATTCGCCGGCAACTGCTGTCATTTTTGAGATTTTTTTTGTACGCATCTGCACACCTTATAAACGATATGATTCAAATGGTCAAGCGGGAAGAAGGTAATTGACGATTGTCGATTTGTTTTGACACCTGATTTTGCAATCTGTCAGCGACAGCCGTTCTCCGGCACAGGGTGGAAGCCCGTATTTCGTTAAAAACCGCCATTACCCGATTTTAGTCCGAAGCAGGGACGCTTCGGCTACCTTCCGGCGTCCGCCGTCCCTGAAAGGTCGAATATTCAACCTCTTACGGGGTTGTCAATGTTGACGGCATCTACCACGGGTTACGGCCTATCGCCTCCGCCCGCGGCTACCCTTGTTTGCGACCACTGCGGGGTCAGATAGCGGCTCTTATCGCCCCCTTGCAATGTTTAAGACCCAAAGCACACTCGGCAGTCAACACGTCCAAGCACAGCTTGACCGTGCCACCGGTTAGGAATTGCGTATAAGGGTTCAGGGTGTCCTGCTTGCAAAGGATGGTCGGGTTTATGTTCCCAATAACTGGGTTTCGTACAGCCGTTTATAGACATCCGATGAGGTGATTAGTTCGTCATGAGTACCATCGGCGACGATGCGGCCTTCGTCGATAACGACGATGCGGTCGGCGGAGATGATGGTGCTGAACCGGTGTGCGATCAAAAAGCAGGTCCGGCCTTTCATGATCTCTTGCAGTGCCTCATGGATCTTGGACTCGCTGTCGGCGTCGATTTGGCTCATCGCCTCGTCGAAGATCAAAATCTGCGGGTTCTTCAAAATCGCCCGGGCAATGACCATCCGCTGCAACTGGCCGCCGCTGAATCCGGCGCTGTTCTCGCCGATCACCGTGTCGTACCCGTCCGGCAGCGGCTCGATGAACTCATGGGCAAAGGCGCGTTTGGCCGCATCGACAATCTCGTCGGTTGTCGCATCGGGCTTGCCAATCTGGCCGCTGTCGGGATCGTAGAACCGGGGGAGCAGGTTGACCAATGTGGACTTGCCGGAGCCATTAGGCCCGACGACCGCCACCGTCTGGCCGGCGGGAACGGACAGGTTTATTCCCTTCAGGGCCTGGGTATTGGCACCGGGATAGGTAAAGACAATATCGTTGAATTTGATGTTATTGCATAATGGCTGCAAGTTGACCGCATCCGCTGCTTCCAACTCGCGCGGTTCGTCAATTACGGCAAAGACTCGCTCGGCAGCAGCATTGGCCTGCTGTATGCTGTTCCATACATTGCTGACCTTTCGGATGGATTCGGCGGCACCTCCCAGAAGGCCAATCAGGATAAAAAACTCAGTGGGTTGAAGACGGGGGTATTCGCCGCTGACCCAGGCCGCACCGACCAGAATCGCCGCAGACATTGTTATCATCCCCATCACATCCAAGAGCGGATTGGTGCCGACTTCGATTTTAGCTTTCTTGAGGTTTTGTCTGAGCAGTGATCGGTTCGCTTTCTGATAATGGTCGATCTCATGTTGCTGTCGGTTATAGACCTTCACTACAGGCAGCGCATTCATCGCCCCCTGGATGCGGCCGAGGATATGAGCCGTTATGACCAGCGTCTTTTTAGTCGCCCGTTTCATCTTTTTTCCCAGAATGGCAAACAGGCCAATGACCACGGGCGCCGAACTTAGGAAAATGGCCGTCAACTGCCAATTAATACCGAACGCCACCGCCAGCATGGCAATGGCGGTAAAGGGTTCACGAACGGCCTTGCCGAGAAGCACCTTGATCCCCTTACCGGTCACGCCGACATCACCCAAGATTCGGCTGGTGGTATCACTGGTACCTCGAGCAGAGAAAAATCCGATGGACATAAACATCACATGTCTAAAGACATCCTCGCGGATGCGCATCACCGCGATATTAACAATCTTTGCGCCCAGATAGGCCTGATAAAATCGCGCCAAGCACCGGAAAATCGTAATAACGACCATCGCGATCATAATCACCATAATCGCTTGAAACTTGTGTTCATCCGTCTCGCTGCGCGGCACATGCCCCGCCACCCACTGCACGGCATCCGCATACCAGAGCTGGGCTGGGGCTGTCTGAACAACGGTGGCACTTTGGCCATCTGTCCGTTTCAGGGTAATTTTTAGAATCTGTCCGGGGGTACAAGTCGCCAGTATCTCCTGCATTTTCATCGCGGCCGTCATCTCCGGCCCATCGGGCTGCTGTGAAACACCCAAGATTCGGTCGTAAAGTTCTAAACCGGCCTGCTGCGCCCAACTGTCCTTTTTGATGCTCACAACGACGAGCTGCCGATTCATCGTTTTAGCATCGCTGGACAAATCTGACTTATTGGGCAGGTAGAAATCCATGCCGTAGCGTTTGTCGCAGATATTGCGATCCACATAGCCGTGCAGCCCTTCCTCACCCATCATCACCTTCAACACCGGGATCATGGCAACGATACTAACCGAGAGCATACAGGCCATCAGGCCGGCCCAGAAAAACACCGCCACCACACGCGGCCACTGCGGCCAGACATACGCCCATATTCGCTTAAAAGCCGCTAAATTCTTTGTTTTTTCCATTTTTTACCGTCCACAGATTACACTGATTTTCACAGATTTTAGGGCGGAGATTAACCGATTGATGAGGTCCAGTCAAGGGGAAAATCAGTTAGGCGCAGGCAGGATGCCTGCGCTCTCCATTGTTAGGGTATTAAGCTTTTTCACGATTTTTTTGTCCTTTAGGGGTTGTTTTTCTTGTGCAATCCTGATAGTGTCGGCATTCGTATATGACAAAAATGGATAAAAAGAGACCACTTTGACTCATTGTAAACAAAACCATCCAAAAGGGTTTGTTCTTTGGCTGACCGGATTGTCGGGAGCCGGCAAGACGACGATTGCTGAACGGCTGTACGAAGAATTAGATGCCTTAGGCAAAGATTATGAGCGGCTGGATGGCGATGTCCTTCGCGGGGTGTTTCCGAACACCGGCTTTTCCAAAGAATCGCGTGATGAACACATCAGGCGGGTGGGCTTTATGGCCTCCCGGCTGGAACGACACGGCGTGATCGTGATTGCTTCATTTATTTCTCCCTACCACGAGGCCCGACAGTTTGTGCGTGATTTGTGCCACAATTTCATCGAAGTCTTTGTCAAGGCCTCCGTGGAAGAATGCAAAAACCGCGATGTCAAGGGGCTTTATAAAAGGGCTTTGGCCGGCGAGATCAAAGAGTTTACCGGCATCGATCATCCCTATGAAGAGCCCGAAAACCCGCAGATCGTCGTGGATACCATAAACCAAACGGTCGATGAGTCTGTCGCACAGATCATGGACACGATCAAACCGTATTTATAGGATATCAATGTGGACCATTTAGACCAACTGGAAAATTTGAGTATTCATATCCTGCGAGAGTCGTATGCGAATTTTAAGGACTCGTGCATGCTCTGGTCCATCGGCAAGGACAGCACCGTGATGCTGTGGCTGGCCCGCAAGGCATTCTTGGGACATGTGCCGTTTCCGCTGGTGCATATCGATACGAATTACAAAATCCCGGAGATGATCGAGTACAGGGATCGTCTGACCGCCAAATGGCACTTGGATATGGTCTATGGCCAGAACAAAGAGGCCCTCAAGCGTAAACAGACCTATCCGGACGGTGCTGTGGATCGACTGACCTGCTGCAAGAACTTGAAAACCGAAGCATTGAAACACACCCTCAGCGGTCAGTGGCCGCGTTATCGCTTCAATCATGTGTTGGGGAGCTATGAAGTCGATAAAAATACCGAGCCGTACACTGGCGTGATCGTTGGCGCCCGTGCTGATGAGGAGGGGTCTCGATCCAAAGAACGGTATTTCTCACCGCGCGATCGCCAGAATGAATGGGATATCGCCGAACAGCCGCCGGAGTTCTGGAACCAGTTCAAGACCGATTTCGCGCCGGGTACGCATGTGCGGGTTCATCCGCTGCTGGACTGGACGGAACTGAACATCTGGGAATACATCGAGCGGGAAAACATCCCGACGGTTTCGCTGTACTATGACCAGGGCGACGGAAAACGATACCGTTCGCTGGGCTGCTATCCATGTACGACTCCGATCGACTCGACCGCCAAAAATCATGCTGAAATCATTGACGAACTTCGTAGCGGGCAACTGGCCAATATCGCCGAACGCTCCGGCCGCGCCCAAGACAAAGAAGATGGCGGCGGACTCGAAACCTTGCGTCGTGAAGGATATATGTAAAAACAAAGTAATGCGGCATGGGCTTGAAGCCCGTGAATCACGGCCAGGATGGCCGTGCCACAAAAGACCAAAATTCAGGAAGACAATGGTAGAGAAATCAGAAAGCATGAATATCGTCATCGCCGGTCATGTCGATCACGGCAAAAGCACCGTCATCGGCAGACTGCTGGCAGATACCGGCTCGCTTCCGGAGGGCAAACTCGAACAAGTCAGGGAAACCTGCCGCCGCAACAGCCGTCCGTTTGAATACGCCTTTTTGCTGGACGCATTGAAAGATGAACAAGCTCAGGGTATTACCATCGATTCGGCGCGGGTGTTCTTCAAGACCGAAAAGCGGCACTATATTATTATGGATGCCCCCGGACACATTGAGTTCCTCAAAAATATGGTGACCGGCGCCTCTCACGCCGAAGCGGCTCTTCTCGTGATCGATGCGAATGAAGGTGTACAGGAAAACTCCCGCCGGCATGGTTATATGATCTCGATGCTTGGAATCCGGCAGATCGTTGTACTGGTCAACAAAATGGACCTGGTCGATTATAAACAGGAGGTGTTCGATTCGATTGTTGCTGAGTACACCGAATTCCTGGACGGCATTGATGTCAAAGCCAAAGCATTCATTCCCGTCAGTGGAACCGAAGGCGATACGATTGCCGCATTGACGGACAAAATACCGTGGTATTCGGGCCAGACCGTACTCGAATCACTGGATAATTTCAAAAAAGAGCCGCCACCGGTGGATAAACCGTTTCGGATGCCAGTTCAGGATGTGTACAAGTTTACCCAATCCGGTGACCAGCGGCGCATTGTCGCCGGAACCGTCGATACTGGTAGTGTCAAAATCGGTGATGAAGTCGTCTTCTATCCTTCGGGAAAACGAAGCACCGTCCAATCCCTTGAACGGTTTAATTCGCCCACTCCCGACGATTTCTCCGCCGGCCAGGCCGCCAGTTTGACACTGGATCAGCAGATTTACATTGCTCGCGGCCAGTTAGCCGCCAGAGCCGATCAGCCCGCACCAAGTGTCAGCAAACGACTGCGTGTTAATCTGTTCTGGATGGGCAAGCAGCCGATGGTCCAAGGCAAAGATTACCTGCTCAAGGTCGGTGCCGTCAAGGAACCGGTGCAGATCGAAGAAATTATCAGTGTGATGGACGCTTCGGACCTGAGTTCCGGCCAAAAAAAGAACACCGTCGAATACCACGATGTCGCTGAGGTTGTTTTGACCTGTCGACACGCCATCGCCTTTGATACTGTCGATGTTGTCCCATCAACGGGACGATTTGTGATCGTCGATGATTATGAAATTCGCGGCGGCGGGATCATCCGTGAGCCGTTGGCCGATGAACAGCAGCAGATGCGCCAGCAGGTGATGCAGCGAAATCGCAACTGGGCCGTCAGCGCCATCAGCCGTGAAAAACGATGGGAACGGTATAACCAAAAAGCCACAATGATTATGGTAACCGGCAAAGGCAATGTCGGCAAAAAAACGCTGGCTCGTTCCATCGAGCAGCTTTTATTTGGCGAGGGCAAGCTGGTTTACTTTATGGGCATCGCCAATGTCCTGTACGGCGTGGACGCCGACATCAAAAAGCCCGGCACCGACCAAACTCACCGTCCCGAACACCTCCGGCGGCTGGGCGAAGTAGCCAACATCCTGCTCGATGCGGGGATTATCCTCGTCATTACTGCCATCGGCCTGACGCAGAAGGAACTGGAGATCATTCAAAATGTCGTCGATAGCGACCTGATCGAACCCATCTGGCTGGGCGACGACCCCACCGATATTGAGGCGCTGCATGTGCCGAATCTGGAAGACCTCGACGGAACCCTCGACACCGTCAAACAACTCCTGCAAAACAAAGGGGTCATCTTCAAACTTTGATCGAGACCGCCTATGGATTTCACAGAACCTCTTGCTCGAATTGAAAAAGCCCTTCTGGCCGCGACCGATGTGCTGAAGGCGTTTACCGCCGGCAAGATCGCATCGACCCTGAAAGACGGCGGCGACCCGGTTACTGAAGCGGATATTCTGCTGGACGCGCTGCTCAAGGATATCCTGTTGCAGGATGGCGAAGGGTGGCTGAGCGAAGAAACCAAAGACAACCCCTCCCGGCTGGACAAAAAATGTGTCTGGATTGTCGATCCGATAGACGGCACACGCGAGTTCATCCAAGGCATCGACGAATGGTGCATCTCGGTCGCCTACATCGTTAACGGCCGCGGCGAAGCAGCGGGCATTTGCAACCCCGCAGCGGGACAAACATTTCTGGGAACTCGAAACACTGGCGTAACGCTCAACGGCAAACACGCCCGCGTTACCGGCAAAGGCGACCTCACCGGTGCAACCGTATTAGCCAGCCGTAGCGAGGTCAAACGCGGCGAATGGAAGCGGTTTGAAACCGAACCCTTTGAGATTATTCCGATGGGATCGGTAGCGTACAAGATGGCCCGCGTCGCCGCTGGCCTGGACGATGCCACCTTGACGCTGGTGCCGAAAAATGAATGGGATGTCGCCGCCGGCTGGCTGCTCATCGAAGCAGCTGGCGGAGAGGTCGTCGACAAAAATGCTAAACTGCGAAAATTCAACCAACAAAACCCTCTTTTGCCGGGCCTGTTGGCGGCAAATCCAGCGATTCTTGCATCTTTGGTGGATATTTGCCTGTAAGATTATCGATCTTTGAACATCCCTTCATATTACTTACCGGTCAATCTCACGACGACAACTTATCAAAGACGATTTCTTCCACGAAAAGAGGGATCTTGAGTCCAGCCAAGAGTGCCATCGCGTCGGATGGGCGGCTGTCGATTTCAATTGTGTCATCACTCCGCTGGACATGGATCGTGGCAAAAAAAGTGTGGTCCCGCAGATCGCTAATGACGACTTTCTGAATCACCCCGCCCATTTTTTCGATCACCTGCTCCAACAGATCATGCGTCAGCGGCCGCGGCAACGCGATCCCTTTCATGCGGCGGTCAATCGCAAAAATCTCACCTATGCCGATCACAATGGGAAAGCTACGCTGCTGGCCACCCCTTTCTCGCAGGACAATGATCTGCTGGTCGATCTCTTCGTTGATAATTGTTTTTGCCAGTTCGACTGGGATTTCCATTTTTCGACTCTCAACAATTTCTATATTCGCTGGGCGACCCCGTAGGGGTCATAATAATGATAGCCGCGGGTGAAGCGACCGGAACCCGTGGTAACGAAGCCACAAACCATCCACAACCCCTTTAGGGGTTGAATAACAAAGCCAATAAAATAACCGTTCACTTATTCGACCCCTTCAGGGTCGCCAAAAGTTATCACACAACCAACCACGGGTTCCGCTTCGCTTCACCCGCGGCTACCCTTATTGAAGCCCTGCGGGCTTCTTTTCCTTCATTCTAATTCGGATAATAGTTTCTCAATCGCCGCCAATTGATCTTGCAATTCTTTGAGTTTTTGGCGGCTCTGGGCGACGACTTCCGGCTTGGCCCGGCTGGTAAAGTTTTCATTGCTTAGCTTGCCGGCCAGCGGTTTGATACCTTTTTCGATAAATTCCTTTTGCTTTTGCAATCGCAATCGCTCGGCATCTTTATCGACCGCATCATGGACGAACAGCTTGATGTCATCGATCATAATCACGGCGGCATCTTCAGGTTTTTCCAGTCCGGCCTCGACTGTCAGCGATTCCAAAAAGGCCTGCTTTTGAATCAATACGGTATTGCTGTTGAGCATCGCACAAACCGCCTCCGGTGCGGCCGCCGAACAAATCAGCGGCTTAGATGGCGGGATATTGTATTGACTGCGAATATCACGGATCGAACGGATCACGCCCTGAATGGTTTCGATCTGCTGTTCGGTTTGTTCATCGATACAATTATCAATCAACTCCGGCCACGGAGTGACCATAATCGAATCCGCCACGGTCAGTTCGGCAATCCCATTCAAGCCCCGTTTTGGAGCAATGGCATTGAGGTCCTGAAAAATGCCCTCGGTAATGAACGGAACAAACGGATGCAGCAGCCGCAATACCTGATCCAGCACAAACGCCAGTACATTTTGTGCAATCGGCTTTTGCACCCCATCATAGATTCGCGGCTTGGTCCACTCCAGATACCAATCGCAGAAGTCGTTCCAGAAGAACCGGTAAATCTCATCCAGCGGCTCTTTGTACTTAAACTCCTCTAAATCCTTTGTCGCCGCGGCGATGGTTTTTGCCAATCGGGACAAAATCCACTTATCTGTGGTATCCATTTTTGATACATCAAACGCAGCGGGGTCGGCTCCCTCCAGATTCATCATCGCAAACCGCGAGGCATTCCAGAGCTTATTGCAGAAATTGCGGCCCACATCAAACTTCGGCGAACTGTTGACCGTGCGGCCATCGGGGAGTTCAATCGCTGCAACCGGCATTCGCACATCCTGCGTATCGGTCGTCATGCTCGCCAGCGTAAACCGCATCGCATCGGCCCCGTGGCTGTCAATCGCCACCAAGGGATCGATGCCATTGCCCAAACTCTTGGACATCTTACGCCCCTGTCCGTCTTGGATCATCGCGTGGATATACACATCGGCAAACGGAATATCGCCGATGCAATACTGCCCCATCATCACCATCCGCGACACCCACAGCGTAATAATCTCCCTCGCCGTACACAACACCTGCGTCGGATAGAATTTCTCAAGCGTCGGATTCTCATCCGGCCACCCCATCGTACTAAACGGCCACAACGCCGAACTGAACCATGTATCCAGAACATCTTCATCACGAATAAAACCCTGCTGTTCGAGTGCCTGTTCAATCGCTTGATTGTCACCAGCAATACAGACATAGTGAACAACATCACCATCGTCATTCGTATGCTGCTGAACAGAAATCGTTTCCGGGTCAATTCCTTCCGGTGCTTTATCCGATGTCCAAACCGGAATCTGATGTCCCCACCAGAGTTGTCGGCTGATGGGCCAGTCGCGGAGGTTTTCCAGCCAGCTTTGATAATTCTTCGCGTAACGATCCGGGATAAACCGCAACCGACCATCCAACAACGGGATTAACGCCAAGCCAGCCAATGAATTAACCGGAACATCCGTCCCTTTAATATAAGTAACTCCATCGCATATTTCAGTTTCAACTCGTCCATCGTCCATCGTCAATCGACAATCATCAATCGGTTTCTTGACCGCGATATACCACTGATCCGACAGGTACGGCTCAATTGGCACATGACTGCGATAGCTGTGGCCAACATCGTGTGTGTAATCACGAACTTCTTCCAGAAATTTTTCGGTACGGAACCATTCGACGATGGCTTCACGGGCTTCAAACCGATCCATCCCCAGCAGATTTTGAGCTTCCGGCTCGGTCGCGTCCTCCCAGCCATGTTTATCGCTGATGGACCCGTCCGGCGACATCACATTGATCACCGGCAGATCATGCCGCTGTCCAATCTGCCAGTCGTCCGGGTCATGGGCGGGTGTAACCTTCAAAAAGCCCGTCGAGAACTTCGCCTTCTCGTCGTCACTGTCGGGATTCGGCAGAACAACATGTTCATCTGCGATAATCGGGATTAGCCGCCCCACAATCGGCAATCGCACTTTTTTACCTACAAGATATTTCGCCCGTGGGTCGGAGGGGTTCATCGCGATTGCCGTATCACCCAGCATCGTCTCCGGCCGGGTCGTGGCAACGGTGATATACTCAATCGTCTGTGGCACGGGCATCCTGCCCGTGTTTGCAGTATCCACGGCCTGGAAGGCCGTGCCACCACCTACCCAAGGCCAATTATCCATCCCGGCTTTGGTTGGATTCGTTACTACATAATTCACTTGGTAAAAGTAGTCTTTCTCATCACGAATTAAATGATCATAGTACTCCGGCTGCCAAAAATCGCTCGTTTGCCCTAAAAGTTTATTCGCTTCATTCGCAGTATATGATTTCCACGAATGCAAAATATCAGAGAGTTTCTCTCCGTCAAAAGGTCTGAAAACAACATGAACATGGTTGGGCATTACAGCCCATGCTATCAAATCATACCGTTGACCGTCGAAATGCTTCATGGCATTAGCAACGATTTCGGCAATGCGTGAATCTCGCAACACACACTGGCCATGCCCCGAATCCAAATATGACTCAACTCGGTCACTGTACAGCCGCTGAAGTTCTTCGTGTTCATGCTCAGTCAACTCACGGCCCTGTGCTTTGGCCCGTTTACAGATGTTTTCCCGCTCCTGTCGCCATCTTTCCATCACCTCAACCGGTAACGAATCGGCCAGCCGAAAAGTAACACTATAGGTTGAATCGGCTTGAGTCCAGTGAGGCAGGTATGCCCCTTTTCGTTTATGTATCGCGTCATCCGGTGGCACGGACATCCTGCCCGTGTTTGTGGCATTCACGGCCTGGAAGGCCGTGCCACAGTTGACCGGCCTTTCCAGCGGATACTGCAAATACCAGAAAAATCCCTTCACGCTCTGGTGTTCGACTTCATCATCGGCCAGCACCGTCTGTGTGGCCGGATCCCAGTTCACCAATCGCTTGCCGCGATAAATCAGGCCGTCTTTGAACAGGTTAAAGAAATTCGTCCGCACCGCCTTAGCACAGGTTTCATCCATCGTAAACCGCATTCGTTCCCAATCACACGAACAGCCCATACTCTTAAGCTGACCCAAAATCCGCGACTCAAACTTATCCTTCCACGACTGGACATGTCCGACAAACTCTTCCCGCTCGAAATCCGTGCGGCGTTTGCCCTGCTCGGCCAGCAGCCGTTTTTCGACCACCGTCTGCGTGGCAATGCCCGCATGATCCGTTCCCGGCATCCAGAGCGCATTGTATCCTTGCATCCGGCGCCAGCGAATCAGCACATCCTGCAGTGTATTGTTCAGCGCATGACCCAAATGCAGCGCCGCCGTCACATTCGGCGGCGGGATTACAATCGTATAGGTTCCTTTGGGACTGTCTGCGTTTTCATCCGCGTGAAAATACCCGCCCTGCTTCCAGAGTTCGGCGGCCTGTTGCTCGACCGTCGTCGGGTCATAAATCTTGGCTATTTCGCGTGTCATTGTTATTCAATCCTGTTTAATCTGCACTTGGTTGCAATAAAAAAAGTCCCGCACCATAATCCGGCGACGGGACTTGTATTGTAGTCATTTTGGCCCTGTTGTAAAGGGTTAGTCCAGCTTGAGCGTCATCAGGAATTCGGCGTTCGAGCTTGTCTTCGACAGGCGGTTCTTAAGCAATTCCATCGCCTCGACCATGTTCATCTCGCTCAGTACCTTTCGCAGACGATAGATCAACTCCAACTCGCGCGGGTCCAGCAACAATTCCTCACGGCGGGTTCCGCTCTTACTGATGTCGATGGCCGGATAGGTTCTGCGTTCGACCAAACGACGGTCCAGATGCAGTTCGGAGTTACCCGTTGCCTTAAATTCCTCAAAAATCACTTCATCCATCTTGGAACCGGTATCAACCAGCGCCGTGGCGATAATCGTCAGCGATCCGCCAAACTCAATGTTACGAGCCGCCCCAAAGAACCGCTTGGGCATCTGCATCGCGTTGGCATCCACACCACCGGTCAGAATCTTACCCGAATGCGGCATCTCGGTATTATAGGCCCGCGCCAGACGAGTAATGGAATCCAGCAGGATCACCACATCCTCGCCATATTCGACCATGCGTTTAGCTTTTTCAATCACCATCTCGGCCACCTGGCAGTGCCGCGAAGTCGGCTCGTCAAAAGTTGAGCTGATGACCTCGACATCTTTGGCCGTTTTGCGTTCCATGTCGGTCACTTCTTCCGGCCGCTCATCAATCAGCAGGACGATCATCTTGACCTCAGGATGATTGGTGCTGATCGCGTTGGCCATCTTCTGCAGCAGTACTGTTTTACCGGTTCGCGGCGGGGCCACGATCAAACCGCGCTGGCCCTTGCCAATCGGCGTGGCCAAATCGATGATCCGCATACTCAACTCTTGGCCTGTCGTTTCCAGCATCAGCCGTTCTTCGGCGTGAAGCGGGGTCAAATCACGGAAGACCACCTTTTCGACCAGTTGATCCGGCTCCTGATAGTTAATGGCCTCCACACGCAGCAGCGCAAAATACTTCTCGCTTTCCTTGGGCGGACGAATCTGGCCGGACACAATGTTTCCGCTGCGAAGCCCGAAGCGGCGAATCTGCGACGGCGATACATAGACATCATCCGGCGAGGCCAGATAGTTATACTTGGTGCTCCGCAGGAAGCCAAAACCATCCGGCAAAACCTCCAGCACCCCTTCGCCATACATCAAGCCATCCTGATGGACGCGTTCCTTGAGGATGCGGAAAATTAACTCCTGCTTGGTCATCCCCATGCCGTCGAGAATGCCCTCTTTGGTGGCAATCTTGTGAAGTTCCACCACTTCTAAGTTTTGCAGATCGGCAAGATGAAGATTCCCGCGTTTGATACGCTCGTATTTAGCATGTGTGGATTCTTCTTCGGTCATTGGTTTTTCGGCGGCCTTTTCACCATTATCTGTCGCCGGAACCACCGCGTCTGCTTCCTCTAAAATATCTTCGACCACATCTCTCGTCTCTGCCTTAGCCGTCTTCTTTTTTGTGGTTCGTTTCTTTCGGGTTTTTGCCACTTTCTTGGCCATTGTTTCTCCTATGTCAATTCAATTCTAAAATCACGCTTTCCCCAGCATCCATTGCATTAAGGTAGCTTGCGGGAATGAAATCTAAATTTATGTGTAGTTTCACTAATGGAATACAAATTCGTGTTGTTTTTAATGCTAAAATACGGCTTGAACCGCTGCACCCTATATCTAAAAATACCAATTCCGAACCGAATAACGGGTAGAAAAATCGATGTAAACTACTTACTGCCTTCCGTTATGTTTGAAAAAATTTGAGCGATTTGCTCTGCTACATCTGACTTCTCAGAATTGTTATCTATCATATAATGAGCTTTTTGTTTCTTTTTGTCCAGAGAAATTTGAAAATTTTCTCTTTTTTTAAGCTGTTCAGTGTCAATTCTTGCGTTTTTAGCGATTCTTTCCCGTCTTTTATCCTCTGAACAGTCCACAAAAACAAAAAAATCGCATCTTTTTTCCCAGCCAACCTCCAGCAACAGCGGCATATCCAGCACAATTCCACTTACATCCGGGTCTGTCTGATAGGTCTCAATTACCACTTCAAACCGTTTCAGAACCCGCGGATGGATCAACCCATTAAGAAAATCCAACTCCGGCGGAGAATCAAACACTTTCTCGCCAACCCAGCGGCGGTTCACTCCTCCCGCATCGTCCAATACGACACCGCCCCACCGATCCACCAGCATATCCACGACCTCCGGCTCATCCAGAAGATCATGCGCCAAAGCGTCCGCGTCAAGTACCACGCACCCCAACTCCGCAAAGCACGCCGCAACCGTACTCTTACCCGAGCCAATCCCGCCAAGAACTCCAATAATCGGCTTTTTATTACTCATAAATCATTCAACTGTTGTCAACCGCTCATCAGCTACGATCGAACTCTATAATTTCGTATTGCAAATGGGACATTCTTTGGTACATGCTTTCTTAATTGACGGGTAGCCGTGGAGAAATACCCATTTATAAACCGTAACCATTTACACCGTTAAATGAACACACTCTCGAACCGGTCCGTTGAGCTGAGCTATACGGCACTTTCAGTGCGTTTTCTGGCTGAACTTCGAAGAAAAAATCGTGTAAACGATCACACCTCTTTCTCCTCGCTGTCTATTTCGGCATCCTGTGCAATATCCTCCTGCGATTGGAAATCTTCCTCAGAATTCAGAACTTCTTTGAGTGTAAATTTCGACAGGTGCCCCCGCATTTGCCGGAAAACATCGAGCATCTTCGCAGGCCCCGTCACATCGGCCTGGGCAAAGCTGATCTCACTAATCGCCTTGGAAATCTCATCCAGCGTAATATGTGTTCCGTCGGTCGAAGGAACATAGCCAATCGACGGCTCATTAGTGCGGCACAACAGTTCCGACCGGACCATCGTATCCAGAATCTTCTCGGTAAAAACCACCGGCATCGAAAGACGATACGCCACCGCCTCGACACTGACAGGATGCTGATCTTTTCGTTCAAAGGCATTCAGCACATATTCCATCACACGGATCACGGTTTGGTCATTAGCGAGGAAGCATTTATCCGACTTGTGGGTGCGCGAGATTTCCGCCGCATCAAGCCGTTTGATGTTCTGCGTTGCATAGGCCAGTTGGAGACCGAACAGGACAAATATCCATGTCCAGTAAATCCACAACACCGTCAGCGGAATGATACCGAGAATGCCCCAGACGGCATTAAAGGGGACGAATTTTGTCACATACATCCCAAAGCCCCACTTCGCGAGCGACCAGAGCAAGGCACCGACGGTCGCTCCCCACAAAGCAGCGCCAGCATTGATCCGAGCATTGGGCAGGACAAAGTACATGAAGAAAAACATCAGCACGCTGATCATGAAGGGAAACAGCGGGCGGACATACGGCAGAATACCCTGATGAAGCCCTTCCATCATCATAAAGCGAGCAGTAAAATGAATCCCCAACCCCAGCAACAACGGACCCAGCGTAATCAGCGACCAGTAATTAATCATCCGCTTAATAAACGATCGGCCCGTCGGAATCCGGAAAATCGTATTAAATGAATTTTCAATAGTCGAAAATAGTTTTATCGCGGCATACATGAGTAAGAGACTGCTGACAAACCCAATGGCCCCAGCGTTGAGTTTTTCCATATATCCATCGGAAATCTCATCAATTTTATCTGCGATGGATACCTTGTTAGAATCGCCTGCTTGCTGTTGCATTGCCGAGTCATCGGATTCGGATACTTCCGGGGAGTACTCAACTTTATTCAGATTTAATTGTTCGTAGGCAAACTCTTGAACTTGCTGGCCCATGTCGCGATAGGCAGGGAACATCTGGAAGATCATCAGCATCACGATGGTCATAGGCACGGCGCCAAAGACGGTATAATAGGACAGCGCGGCGGCTTGTGTGCCGCACCGGTTGGTCTTCAATAAACGGATGCAATGGAACCAGATACGCACCTGAAAAATCAGAAATCGGGTCCATTTACCTAATTCCTGTGTGGGCGTGGTCAACAGCTTTGTGATTTTCTGTATCATAAAAAACTCCTTAATCTTACTTGAAAAGACGATCCAGTTGTTTCATTATTTCCTGTTCAATCAATTCTTTTCCCTGTTTCTCGATGAATTTTCCCGTATCAATTTCAGGATGATCCAACGACCCTTCAATCGGTACGGTAATCCGATCCTGCGAGGGCCGGTCGGTCTTGACCGAATGGAAGTCTGTCGTCCAGGGCAGTTGCACTGTCATAGAAAGCGTTTTATCCAATCCGATCCGGCCCTTGAAATTCAACGGATTATCATCGATATCAACCTGCATATCCTCATAACTCAAAAAATTATCCGCCAGCACAAAATCGGTCGGATGAACGGTCATCGTTACTGTATCGCGCGTTTGGAGCAGGGTCAATAGCTGGCTCATAAAATCACCCGCCCGCATTCGCAACGAATCGATTTGAAACCTCCCGCGAATCGTCATCTGTGCCTGATCTTCTGCGGAAAGCGGAATGGCCAATTCGGCGCAACTGAAACTAGCGATCCCGCTGGTCTCGGACGCATCAACAAACAACGGATTGGTATATAACAGCAACAGTTCGGTCAGCGTGTCATTGAGATGGATTTTGTCAAGAATCAGCATGGGTTCGGTTGACCGCAGAAATCTCGATTCGGCGGTAAGATCAATGCTGCCGACAAATTGAAGCGTGCCTTCATTGACCATCGTCTGAGGGATCTGCAAATTCAAAACCCCCTTCCGAACATTCGCATTCAACTCCGTCGGACCGAAATTCATGCCGAGATATTCAGCGCTGTCAAATCCAACTACACCATCGGCATTGAGGTTGGCAATCATTTGTTCAGGGTTATCCGTTGGGTATTCTGAATCGAAGTGGAGTGTACTCTTGCGTTTCCCTTTAACAGCCAGTCCTTCAGGCAAATAGGCCGAAGCAAATGCGGATAAAACCTGCCAGTCGTACTCTGCTTCAAACTGGCCGTTCACCTGTGTTTGGGCGTTACTGACTTTTTTTTTAACCACACCCTTGGTAACATTGATCAGCGTTTCGCCCTGACTGCCCTGCAAATTCAGCGTTCGAATATCAATCGTCTTTTCACCCATATCCATCCGGACATCTGCATCCAGCGTTACCTGATCCTGAATAAACGGCTCGCTGTCTGGAACAGATATCTTCAATTGTTGGATCTTCGAATTCTCCGAAACCAGCCGCATCTGCCCGTCCGTCATCTCCATCCTACCGCGAGCCGACAGCATACCGGATACCGACACCTCCGGCGGTATATCTGTAAACTGCTTAACAATCGGCTGCAACCGGGCAAGGTCCGCATCAATCGCATAGTCCATTGACTCCAGTGTCCCCGAACAATCCAAATTGCAGAACTCTGACCGGATTTTGGCCGTTTTGATCTGGACTTCTTTTCCTGCCCCTGAAACAACTGCATTAACCGTTATCGGTTCCTTAAAAACAACGCGCCGGTCGCCAACACCTTGAGCAAAATCAGCGATCGATGCGTCCGCCTCAAGCCGAACCGCATTATCATCAACCTTAACTGTGATGTCCGAATTCAGTTCACCAGACATATCCATCTCCTGCCCGGCCAAGGAAAACAACGGTTTTAAACTGGCTAACTGTAATTTTGAAATCTGAACATTAAAATCCCCGTCTTCGAGCGTCCATCCTTTTTTCGACGGTGTGACGGTTCCTTTGGCGGAAATTTTCGATGTGTCATCTACATCCATAGAAATATCGACAGAGGACGGCTTTCCTCTGCGGTATAGCCGCCGTCAATTCAACCGTCACGGAACCGTTGACCAGTTCTAAATCAACCTGATTGACAGGAAAAACAGGCGGCGGAGCATCCAATTTCGCTGATGATGTTTTGGCTTCTTCGGCGATATCCTGCTCGGCAGGGACTTTCAGATGAATTCGGGGCTGGTCAATGACCGTTTTCCCCAATTTAACTTTTCCACCCAGCAATGATATGTACTTAGGTCGCGTCTCGATCCGACGCACTTTAACCGATGTATTTCCAGCCGTATCGGCATACGAAAGACCCGTCAGTTTGATCCCCTTGAACCAGCCGATTGAAAAACCGTCCATTTGGACCTGTCCATCAACCGAAGAATTGATTTGGTCAAGAAGAAAGCCAGTGCCAAATGAGGATGACAAAAACAGCGGAACACCAAAGAACAAAAGCAGAACGATACACACCACTGCCATCAATCCCAACTTGAGGATTCTTACCCCCCTGCCCTTTCGATTCGCCGTATCCTGAGCTTGCATTTTATCGCACATCGCTTGTCCCCTTCATATCTCACAATCACTTACCAGAGGCAAAAAAGCACACCATTGGCGAAAAATATCCCGGATTAGCTGTTCATGATTTCATCTGACTTGGCCTTGATGATCTCATCGACCTGCTTGTCACTCTTTTTGGTTATCTCGTCGATATTCTCTTTGCCCCTCTTGCAGTCATCTTCGGTAATCGTTTTGTTCTTTTGCTCGTCATCAAGCTGTTTGTTCGCATCCCGGCGGATATTCCGAACGCTCACCTTTGTCTTCTCGCCAAGCTGTTTCACCTGCTGCACAATCTGCTTGCGGCGTTCCTCGCTCAGCGGCGGAATGTTCAGGCGAATCATTTTCCCTTCAAGAACGGGCGACAAGCTCAAATCGCTGCTCTTAATCGCCTTTTCGATGTTTTTCAGGCATCCGGTGTCAAACGGTTTGATTACAATCGAAGCCGGTTCCGGAGCGGCAATCGTCGCCAGGGACTTCAGCGGTGTCGGAGAACCATAATAATCGACCACCAGATTTTCCACCAGACCCGGCGCTGCCCGCCCGGTACGAACCGACTTCAGCTCATTCTGCAAAAACTCAACTGCTTTTGTCATGTTGTTTTCGTGGGATGAAATAATCTGTTTCGTTGGCATTATAATTCCTTTCAAGATGAATTTTTATTCACCAAAGATTCTCAATCATTCCTCTGAAATCATCGTTCCGACTTTTTCGCCGTTCAGGGCATTGGTGATATTACCTTCATTGAAGATATTCAGTACGATAATGGGGATTTTATTTTCACGGCACAAGCTAATCGCCGCCGGATCCATGACTTTTAAGTTCTGCTCCAACACTTTCTGATAGGTCAGCGAATCAATCAGCTTCGCATCCGGATTGGTCATCGGATCATCGGTATAAACGCCGTCCACCTTGGTCGCTTTAATCATCACATCCACATCCAATTCCGACCCCCGAAGCGCCGCACAGGTATCCGTCGAAAAGAAGGGGGTTCCGGTACCGCCAGCCAAAACGACAATGCGATCGTTTTCCAAATGCCGAATCGCACGCCGACGAATGAACGGTTCACAAATCGCCGACACTTCAATCGCGCTGCAAACCCGTGTGGGCCGACCGATCTTTTCCAGTGTTTCCTGTAACGCACAAGCATTGATTACCGTCGCCAGCATCCCCATATAATCAGCCGTCGTTCGGGGAATATTGCTTTTTTGTGAAAACGCCGCACCGCGAAGAAAATTGCCGCCCCCAACAACAATCGCAATCTGAAATCCCAATTGGTGAATTTTGGCAATGCGTTCAGCAATCGATTCAATCGGGGTCGCTTCAATACCGAAACCGCCCGGCTCACAAAAGCTCTCTCCCGATAATTTCAGCAAAATGCGTTTATATTTGCTCATCGCCACAATCTTCCCTGTTGAACAATTTTACAAGAAAAAAGGCGTCGAAAACACGGTTGTTTCCGACGCCTCTATTATATCAAGGTCTTAGCCAATTTCAATCCGCACAAAGCGCTTTATTTTGGCCTCGCCGCCAGCCGCCTTCGCGGCGTCTGTCAAGGTCTGAGAAACCGTCTTGCTGTCGTCTTTTACGAACGACTGCTCGGTCAGGCAGATGTCCTTGAGAAACTTGCCTATCTTCCCGTCCACAATTTTATCAATAATGTTGGCGGGCTTATCTTTGACTTGCTCAGCAGCGATGGCGCGTTCTTTTTCAATAATCGCCGGATCAACGGAATCCCGGTCCAGTGCCGGCGGATTCATCGCCGTAATATGCATACAAATCCCATCGGCCACGCTCTTGACGGCCTGAGCCACCTCGTCACTGCTGGCCTCAACTTCAACCATCGCCCCGACTTTGTCATTGAAATGCACATAGGTTCCTATCACACCAGTCCCGGAAAGTGTATAACGAGCATAGTCGCCGACTTCGGTCTTTTCGCCGGTCTTGCTGACAAGATCTGTCAGCAATTCGGAAAACTTTTTTCCGTCCACTTCAATGTCCATCAGCGTTTCACCGCCCTGCTCTGTGGGAGCCGCAAATCCGCACTGTAGCAGCTTTTCAGCTGTAGCGACAAAGTCGTCATTCTTCGCAACAAAATCCGTCTCACTGCACAAGGATACCATTACGGCAGTCTTTGCATCTTCTGTCACTTTACAGAGAACTTTCCCCTCAGTCGTATCACGGCTGGCTCGTTTTTCCATTGTAGCCAGACCTTTCTTACGAAGAATCTGCATCGCTGCATCCAGATCCCCGTCTGTTTCACTCAGTGCTTTCTTGCAATCCATCATTCCCTGCCCGCTCATTTTGCGAAGCTTCATAACGGTTGCTGCTGTTATTTCCGCCATCTTCTTAAACTCCCATATTCTATTAGAATCTTCTATTTCGTGTTTTGACTTTAGCCCACACACCGCGGGGACCGCCTTTTTGGAAAATAAGCCGACCCCTGCGTTGCAATTCGCCTGCCGGGGCCGGCATATTAATTAACTCTGCTTAATGAAGGATATTACTGAGCCGTCGTTTCCGCCGTTTTCGACACATCGGAAACATCAGCGGCCGGAACTTCTGCCACAGGCGTATCGGGGACTGCCTCAGGTGTTGCTGCGGGTGCTTCCGCAGGCATCGCTACCGGTGCCTCAGATACCGCCTCTGGCTGGCTGTCCTGCTCTTTCGCACTGGCCAATACGCGACGCCGTGTTCGTGGCTTTTGCGTTCGAGCGTCAGCCATCGCAGAGACATCTGCCTGCTGCTTGACCATTGTCTTACCCTCAGCAATCGCCGTGGCCATCTGGTTCATCATTATCTCAAGGGCCTTAATCGAATCATCGTTGGCCGGAATAGCCACATCGACCGTATCCGGATCCGAATCCGTATCAATCACGGCAATCGTCGGAATCCCAAGTTTTCTGGCTTCTCGCAAGGCGATGCATTCTTTTTTCGCGTCAATCGCGATCAAAACGCCCGGCATCTTGCTCATCTTGCGAACGCCGTCAAGGTTTGTTTTGATCTTGTTCAGTTCGCGTTTCAAACGAGCGCCCTGCTTCTTACTCTGGGCTTCAATTTTACCACTGGCTTCCATCGCTTCTAACTCTTCCAGTCGCTGCAGGCGGGAACGAATCGTTCGAAAGTTTGTCAGCATCCCACCAAGCCAGCGTTCAGAAATATAGTGCATCCCGCACTTTTCCGCTGCGCCCTGAACAGCCTTTTTGGCTTGTCGCTTAGTCCCTACAAAAACAACATCACGCCCACCCGAAACCACAGTCGTCAGCAGTTTCTTGGCGATCATCAGTCCTTTGAGGGTTTCCTTGACATCAATGATATGAATCATACCGCGTTTGCCGAAAATATAGGGTTTCATTTTTGGGTTCCAACGGCTTGCCGCATGTCCAAAGTGTACGCCCGCACCAATCAGGTCGCGAGCAAGTTCCTTATTCACAGAAACTTACCTCCATTTTAGAAAAATAATCAATTAGTTTATACACACTCCCTGTCCGGCTACACAGCCAGCAAGAGGGACAAGATACCGATATGCCCTGTTTTTGTCAAGAAATTATAAAAAAAATTGGATATTTTTAGGATTGACATCTACGCCAAAAGTTTATTAAGCAGTTTTGCTGGGCATCGGCGATTTCCTAAATTCCTGCAACTGCGGAAAAAATCGCCGCTTTGTAGCCGTAAAAATGCTTTTTGTGACTATTTTCATCCTTAAAAGCTCACAATTGGGCATGAATACGGCCAGCAATTTTTATTTTTCGTCCGAATTCGGATCGTGATTTGAGTAATAATTCGTGTTCATTTCGAGGATTCCCATTGGCGAGCCAATAAAAAAGGGCCTCCCCCGAATGAGGAAGCCCTTGGCTGTAACAGATAAACCGTAATTACGCCTTCAAAATCGCTTTTGCTTTATCATCTAGCGTATCGGTCATATAGGGGATGCCCGTTTCGGCGGCGGTTTCCCGATTGGCGGACATCAATTCATCGCGGGTAATCTCGGACAACTACCAACTGTCAGGAGCGTCCGGAAGGGGAAGGATTGAAATAACAGACTAATTTCTGGCTGAAAACATCCGCTTCCAGCATAAGTGTGTCATCTTTAATCTCGTAGACAAACACGGTGTTGCTGTATTTTTCGGCTTCCGGCAGAATCTGTGTCAGCAGATTGGATCGTCTTTGCAACAGACTGACCTAAAAGACGACATTCTGTTTTTCGCAAAACAGAGCAATGTAATAGGTCTGCCCCTCAATAAGGTCCATAAAGAAATGGCTGCCATACGATAATTCCGGCATCAGGTTCCCGCCGGGATAGGATATTTCACATAAAGCCGCCATTTGGTTGATTTCGGAAAACCGGACAGGAACTCCCAGTGAAGGCGTCGAGGTCCCCCATCGGCCCGGCCCCATCAGCATCGTAAAGTCTGTCTTTTTATTGCAGAATTGATTGTTGAGTTTCCCGATAAACCGAGCCACTTCATACTTTTCCTGCTGGGACAATTGGATATAGGCGGAAGGGTCCACATAAATAACTTTGTTGACAACCTGCGAAATACTGCCCCCCATAAAACTGCCCTGCTCTGAATCAGTGTTCGCTCAGGAATCAACTGTTCCGGCAAACGAACTTTTCGGCTAACACCAGAGGCCTGAAGCGGCCTGCACTGAAGAAGATTGATCTGCGGGGTAGAACCATCAGGGAAATTGACCGCAAATTCAATATCAACCGGATAATCATAGACACGCCCCAAAGTTTCCAGCAAACGCCGCATGATGGCCACAAATTCGGTCTTTTCAAGAAGCGGATCAAATGTAAAAATTACCTGCCGGCCACAATCAAGCCCCAGTTGCTTCATACGCATCACCGCATCCTGATCTTCAGTTGCCAATAGATCAATATTCCAATCCGGATCATGGGCCAGATGCTGCTTTATAGAAAGCGTTTCGTACTGGTTGTCTCCGATATTCAGCATGTCCATATAATGCTGTGAAAACTGCCGCTCGTTGCCCTTACTTAAATGGGGCCGCATAAACGGAGCGTCCAGCGCAATCAAACGCGGATAATCATCATCCGTTCGATCCACCGCCCGCGTTCCCAGGCCGGAGACAACACGAAGCATCCCCGCTTTTGGATCAAGCTCCCTATTCCAGACAAATGTATTGTAAGAAATACCCACACCCGCCATATCCGGGAAAAAGTACTTACCATGATGCGTCCCGGAAACACGCTGCACCAACAGCGCCATCTGTTCATCTAACTGGTCCAGCCCGCGCTGAAGACGATAGGTCAGCGCATCCTGACTCATCGTACTGGCATAAATCTGACGGACCGCTTCCTCAAATTTTTCATAGCGTTCTTCCGGCGAACCTTGATTGACAAGAAACAAACTTTCATATTTGCCGGCAAACGCATTGCCAAAACTATCCTCCAATAAACTGCTGGAACGAACAATAATGGGAGACTGCCCAAAGTACTCAATCATTTCCTGGAACTGTTCCCGGATTTCATTTGAGAATCGCCCTTTCAGGAGTCCCTGCGCCAGCACCTCGGACCTCGAAAAATACCCTTCCGGAGTTTTCTGTTCCATTCGCAGTTTCCAAAGACCGTTCTGGACGACATAGGAGTGAAAGATATCCGAACCCACATAAAATGAATCATGCTGTTCAAGGTGTCCCGGCCAGTTAAAAGAGGCATCCTCACAAAGTATTTTTCGAGCCAGGAGCATCCCAACCGCCTTGCCGCCAATATAGCCGGTCCCAATCAGCCGGGCCTTAATGTCCAGCAGATCACGCAGTGAAAAGTGCGATTTAAGAAGCTCAAGCATCCGCGCTTCACGCCCGACCATAATACGACAGATGGTATCAATCGCCTCACTGTACTCCGGAATCGCTTGATTGTACTCCGAACTGCCAGAGTAACGATTCACCAGATCCTCAGCGTTCAAGAACAACTGATCCCAGTGGTCCAGTTTTCGCCGCGTCCGGCTGCGGGCAATATCTGAAATATAGGAAAACAAACGGGCCGCATCAACACTATCTGTAACCGGAGTAAACCGGTTCTGATCATCGCGATGCGGCAGAAACATAGTATGTGAATGCCGATTCCAGACTTTCAGTGGATGAATATAGCGTGTGCCCTCCAAATGATAGACATCCAAAAGCAGTTGTGTGGTTCCGCGAATACGGGCAACCGTCTGGAAAGAGTGGCGATCGCGTATTAAGGCAAAGTAAGCAAGGGTATCCAACTCATATAGATAAGGACAGGTGACGGTAAAAAAATTGCCGACCATCAAATCGGTTACCCATGTGGTCAACAAATCTGACAAACTGTCAAAGACATAAAAAGCTCCCTTGCCCTGTTGAGAGATATCTGATGAACCTGTGTCGAAAAAATTTCAAAGCCGGTATCGACATCCAATTCAACGATCGCCAAGCCAGGCATCGATTCCAACATCGCCGCATGCTGGGCAAAGCGAATATAGACGATTTTTCGATGCTCGGCAATCGCGCGGTTCACATACGGAACCACCAGTTCTTTATAATGGGCAATATCATCCACCTGCCAAACAACATTGTCACCATACTGAAGTCGGGTCAGTAATTCATCCAGATGGTCCAGCCCGGTACTCGGATAAGGAAATCGTTCCATATCATGTTCTTTCTATTATCAGCGTATTTTTATCGAGCCATATCTTAATACTACAGCGCGACATGGCTATATCTCCCGTGGGATACATGACTGAATTCTATTAACATCGATACCCAAAGCCTCCAGTTTTTTTACGGTCGTTTTCCAG
>NBLM01000091.1 GCA_002084585.1 Planctomycetales bacterium 4572_13
TCGTTGCCTCACCATACGCTCGGTTCCGTTACGGCCTGATGGTTAGTCTTTAGCCGTGCTGGATTGTCCAGCTTGTCTATATTAGCTTTACTTGGCACACCCATGATCTTATCCTTGTCTTTGTTTTTTTATGAAACCAACTGTTCAGGGGCTTCAAGAAGTTCTTTTAATGTTTTCAGAAACTGTGCCGCAACAATGCCGTCAATCACCCGATGGTCCACACTCAGCGTTACCGTCATCAAACGACTCGGCCGCATCGCTCCGTTTTCGACAACCACACCTTCACGAATCGCACCGATCGCCAAGATCGCCGACTCCGGCGGGTTAATAATCGCCGAAAACTCTTCGACGCCAAACATCCCAAGATTGGTAATCGTAAACACGCCCTGGCCCATCCCTTCCAGTTTGCCGTTTCGTGCCGATTCAACAACCTCTCGCGTCCGCGCCGCCAACTGCTCCAACTTCATCCGATCCGCCCCAACCACAACCGGCACCGTCAACCCCTCATCGGTCCCGACCGCGATACCGATATTCGCCGATGGATTCTCAACGATCTCCGTATCCTTATGCTGGCTCCTGAACGCCGGATACTGCCGAATCGCCTTGGCACACGCCCGCGTAATAAAATCATTCACGCTGCACTTAAACTGCTCTTTCGTCTTGCGATAGGTGCTAAACAACAGCCCTGCGTCAATCGTCGTCTTCGCGTAAAAGTGCGGCACATTCTGCTTTGAATACAACAAATTATTTCCAATTGCCCGACGTATCTTGCTAAGCGTATGAACCTGAACCTCCGTCGGAACCACATCGGCATCTTCCACATCCGACGACAAAATCCGACCCCCCGGCCCGGAACCAGAACCAATCGACGCCAAGTCAAGCCCCTTCTCCGCTGCGGCCTTGCGTGCCGCCGGAGATGCCTTCACACGACCCGACGCACTCATAGAAGCCGCCGTTTTCTGAGCCACAGGAGCGGCCGTTTTCGTCGGAGCGGGTTTGGCCGCAACAGCAGCAGGAGCCGCCCCACCGCCAGCCGAAGCAATATACCCATCCACATCCACGCCCTCTTTAGCCAGATACGCCACAGGCACTTTCACTTCAACAATGTCACCCTCATTGGAAACGATCTTCGCAATGCGGCCAGCATCAACGGCTTCAACCTCCATCGTCGCTTTGTCGGTCTCGATCTCCATAATCACATCGCCAACCGCAATCATATCGCCGACCTTGACTTTCCAGCCCAAAATCGTCCCCTCTTCCATACTTTGCCCCGCCTGCGGCATCAAAACAGGGGTAACATCACCATCAGCAACAACCACTGTCGGCTGAACCGCAGCGGCCGGAGACGGAGTGTCCTTCGCTTCCGGAGCCGCGATACCTGCCGAAGCAAGATACGCCTCGGCATCCGCGTCATTATCCGCCAAAAGCGCCACCGGAAACTTCACTTCAACAATATCGCCCTCATTATGGACAATTTTTGCAATGCGACCGGCAACATCGGCCTCCACTTCCATCGTCGCCTTGTCGGTCTCGATATCCATAATCACCTGACCGACCTCAATGGTGTCGCCCTCTCTAACTTTCCACTCCAAAATCGTCCCCTCTTCCATACTCTGACCGGCCTGCGGCATTAAAACGGGAGTAACATTATCAGGATTACCTGTAGATTTCGGAGTCGCCATAACTTCTTCTTTCTTTTGTTGAGTTGATTGAACGGCTTGAACCTTAACAGCGGGTTTGGCTTTGGACTTCGGTGAAGATTTCCGAGCAACAGCGGCCTTTTTCGGCTCCAGTTTCTCAAGAGCTTTTGAAACATCCGCGCCCTTTGGACCGATGATCGCCAATGCATCGCCGGATCGGACAAACCCGCCCACATCTGCCAGCACCTTCAGCAACACTCCATCAGTAGCGGATTCAAACTGAATCCACTCACCAGCCGCCTCGATCTGAACTAGAAAATCACCCTTCTTAACAGCGTCACCGAGGTTTTTATCCCACCCCGTAACGACACCCTCAGGTGAAAACCGCCCCTTGCCGGGATACCTTATTACATGCATACTATTCTCCGAAAAAGCTATTTACCGTTTATGTCTTTCATAGATACATCAAATTATTTCAAAAATCAAGCATATTTTTGCAATTTTATGTTGCATTTTTAATTTTTTATGATTAAATATAATCGTCGTATCAGCGTAAACGAGAATAAGGTGACTATACAGTATGACTTCCACAATCCAGCAAAGACGCGAAGCAGTGATGAGAAATGTCTATCAGCTCGGCCATGTATCGGTCCGGCAACTCGCCAAGGATCTATGCGTTTCCGAAGCAACGGTCCGGCGGGATTTGCACGGCCTGGCCACTGAGGGACTGCTGGAATTAACACACGGCGGCGCCTCTGTCATTCATACATCAGACTACTCATTTATCTCCAAGTCCATGCGAAATGTCAATGCCAAAAGAATCATTGCAAAATTGGCCTGTGAACTCATTTCTGACGGAGAGCAGCTTTTTCTCGACTCCGGAACGACCTGTTTTGAAATGACGGCCTTTTTGAGAAGTAAGCGAGGCCTGTCTGTTATCGTCAGCTCAGTCCGGACCGCACAAGAACTTCATTCACCCGGAGTGAGCGTTTTGCTGCTGGGGGGGCAATATCGCCCCGACCGAATGGACACCGTCGGCCCCATTGCCTTTGAAGTCCTCGAACGATTCCGGGGATACCGGGCCTTTATCGGCATCGATGGACTGGGAACCGATTCCGGGCTGACATCAGTCGATATCGACAGTGCCAACATCTTCACTCAGGCCGCACGGAACGCCAAGGAACTCGTCCTGCTTGCTGACAGCAATAAATTTGACAATCCCTCTTTATACAAGATATCTGATTTCACGCCCGTTTCAACAGTCATTACTGAAAAAGAACCTTCCCCTAAATGGGTCGCTTTCCTCAAAACTCAAAATGTAAAAATACTTTATCCAAAAGAAAAATCAACCCATCCACAGGAGTAAATCAAATGCCAAAATGTCAATTTGTAAAACCCGACGACGCCCGCAAAAGCGGACAGATCGAATTCAAACCGATTCCGGTGAATCAATACAACAAATCCGTCAAGGACGAGAGCAAACGCTACGGCAAAGATGACTTGGTTCGGATGCAGCGCGATATGACCATCATCCGCACCTTTGAAAACATGCTCAACGAGATCAAACTCCGCGGTGCCTTTATGGGTATCGAGTACATGCACAACGGCCCTGCCCATCTGTCTATCGGTCAGGAAGCCGCCGCTGTCGGCCAAGCATACCACCTCGGTATCGACGACCACATTTACGGCAGCCACCGAAGCCACGGCGAAATCCTCGCCAAGAGCTTGTCAGCTATTGAAAAACTCGACGACAAGACACTGATGCAGATTATGGAAAACTATTTCGGTGGCCAGGTTCTTAAGATCGTCGAAAAAGACTCCAACGGCAGCGTCAAGGATTTGGCGACCGATTTCCTGATTTACGGAACGCTGGCCGAAATCTTCGGTCGCGAACCCGGCTGGAACAAAGGCATGGGCGGCTCCATGCACGCCTTCTTCCCCCCATTCGGTGTCTATCCCAATAACGCCATCGTTGGCGGTTCCGGCGACATCTCAGTCGGTGCGGCCCTCTACAAAAAAGTCAACCAAAAGCCCGGTATCGTCATTGGAAACATCGGCGACGCCTCATCATCCTGCGGCCCGGTCTGGGAAGGCCTCTGCTTTGCCACGATGGATCAGTTCAAAACACTCTGGGACGAATCGCATCGCGGCGGACTACCCCTGATCATCAACTTCTACAACAACTTCTACGGCATGGGCGGCCAGCCCGAAGGCGAAACCATGGGCTTTGGAATGCTCGCACGGCTCGGCGCCGGGATCAATCCCGAACAAATGCACGCCGAACGCATCGATGGCTACAACCCGCTGGCCGTAGCCGATGCAATCGCACGCAAAAAAGAAATACTCGAAAATGGCGACGGCCCGGTCCTGATGGATACCATCACCTATCGCTACAGCGGCCACTCACCCTCGGACCAGAGTAGCTACCGCGAAAAATCTGAGATCGAAGCATGGCAGCAGCACGACCCGACCGTTCACTTCGGAAAAGAACTCGTCAAAGCCAAGATTTGCGACAACACCAAACTTGAAGCAATCCTGAAAAACGCCGAGCAATTGATGGTCAAGGCCCTCGTCAAGGCCGCCGACACAACCATTTCGCCCCGTGCGGACCTCTGGAAAGAAAACAATCTGCTCGAACAAACAATGTACTCCAACCAAAAAGTCGAATCCATGGAACCGGGCCGCAAACCCGATGTTCTGATCCCGACGATCGAAGAAAACCCCCGCACAAAAGCACTCGCTTCCCGCAACCGTTCGGCCTATGACGAAAACGGCAAACGGCTCAAGGACACTCGCTGCATCGGCATTCGTGACGCCTTGTTTGAAGCGATTATTGACCAGTTCTATACCGACCCGACATTGATCGCTTACGGCGAAGAAAATCGTGATTGGGGCGGTCCATTCGCCGTCTATCGCGGCCTGACCGAAGCCCTGCCGTATCATCGGCTGTTTAACTCACCGATTGCTGAAGCGGCGATTGCTGGTACCGCTGTCGGCTATGCACTCGAAGGCGGGCGGGTCCTGATCGAACTGATGTACTGCGACTTCCTGGGCCGTGCCGGCGACGAAGTCTTTAATCAAATGTGTAAATGGCAGTCCATGAGCGGCGGCCTGCTGAAAATGCCGCTGGTGATGCGTGTATCGGTAGGCAGTAAATACGGCGCCCAGCACAGTCAGGACTGGACCGCTTTGTGTGCCCATATCCCGGGATTGAAAGTCGCCTTCCCGGCAACGCCTTATGACGCCAAGGGATTGATGCAGACGGCCCTGACCGGAACCGATCCGGTGATCTTCTTTGAAAGCCAACGACTTTACGGCATGGCCGAAGAATTCGTCGAAGGCGGCGTTCCCAAAGAGGCCTACGAAGTGCCGTTCGGCGAACCGGCTATCCGCAAAGAAGGCAGCGATCTGACCATCCTGACCATTGGCGCAACGCTCTACCGCGCCCTGGACGCCGCAAAGGAACTGGAAGATAAATACGGCCTAAGCTGTGAAATCATCGATGCTCGCTCAATGGTGCCGTTTAATTATGATAAGGTTATCGAATCGGTCAAAAAGACCCGTAAGATTCTGCTGGCCTCGGACGCCTGTGAACGCGGCAGCTTCCTGCACACAATGGCCTCGACGATTAACACGCTGGCCTTTAATGAACTGGACGCCCCGCCGGTCGTGCTGGGTGCAAGAAACTGGATCACCCCGCCGGACGAGATCGAAGCGACCTTCTTCCCCTACCCGGCCGATTTCCTCGACACGATCCACGAGCATATCCTGCCTTTAAAAGGATACGCCGCAAAGCGAAAATGCGATGGGTCTGAACTAATCCGAAGAAACCAGTGCGGCCTCTAGTACATTGTCCGTGAAATAATTCAGGATATTTGGTTTTTGTGCCGTAATAAAGAAGCAGGATTGAGACAGTTATTAATGCTGACCGTAGTGCCAGCTTGTCTCATTCAATAAACGCCGAACCCGTTTACTTTGTGATCTTTTTTGTGGGGTGTCCATGGCGACATAAGTTATACTGTTTTCCATAATGATCGGTCCTTTCAATTGTATACGGCTCTGTTGCCGTAAGGTAATAATCCGCGATCAACGGTGGTCACGCACCACCTTGTCGCATAAGCGTTATCGGCTTATGACGACTTTTACAATCACGGACCGGTTGTTCCATATTTTCTAACTGAACTTTTGCAAAGTTAGGGTAACGCCAATTGAATCTTGATACGCTCAAAATTCCACCCATCATCCTCGATCCGCTCGATGGCCCAGGAGATCGTCATCCTCGATCCGCTCGATGGCCCAGGAGATCGTGTCACTGAGGGTCTGCCGAAGTACCGACATACAGGCCTGGCCTATGGTCGTCAGGCGTTCTCGTGCCCACTCACGCGCACGGCCCTGCCGCAGTTGGCGCATCAGAACACTGTGTAACCTCCCAATGGGTCCGATTACAGACGAGAATCTTCTTCGCTTCTTTATCTTTCTTTTTGCCCCAGAGTATCACAATGCGACTCTTATGATCCGCATCCGGGATACGAATGCTCTTGGTAAAGTAGTATTGACGGGAACCATTGACCATGATCGGCTTACGATCTTCGGGGTTAATCTGACGGGCCAATTCTTCGGCTTTGAGTTCAACGCCCTTGAAAAGGATCTTACGATTGAACTTCAAATCTCCCACATA
>NBLM01000004.1 GCA_002084585.1 Planctomycetales bacterium 4572_13
TCGGCGACAACGACCACGGCATGGTGCTTGTTATCCAGCCGCTGCTCCAGTTTTCGCAAAAAGCCATCCTCACCATCCAGTGTCAGCGGCACTTCGGGAATAAAGCAGAAATTGACATCGCTGTTGGACAGCGTCGCCGCCGCGGCGATAAACCCCGAATCCCGGCCCATCAATTTAACCATCCCCACACCGTTCCACGCCCCTTTGGCCTCCTCATGGGCGCCCATAATCGCTGCCCGTGCCTCCTCGACCGCCGTCGAAAAGCCAAACGACTGCTCGATGCCGGAAATGTCATTATCAATCGTCTTAGGGATTCCGACAACGCCAATACTCAGGCCTCTCGCCTTGATGCCGGCGGCCAATGCCCCGGCCCCGCGAAGCGTACCATCGCCACCGATGACAAACAGTAAATTGATATCGTATTTGATGAGGTGATCGATCATATCATCCACCTCCTGCGGCCCGCGCGAATCGTTCAGTCCCGGACACAGCCCGCCGCAGGTAACGATGCCGCAGTTGAGCTTGGCCGGATCGAAAAACAATTTCTCCCTCGGCCCGGCCAGTTCAAAGGTCGGGACATTGCCCAGCGTTTCTATGCACCGCTGGACCAGTTTATTATGTGAATAAATATGGACTGCTTCGCTGTCATCGACGAATTGCCGCCCACTGTCTTTGAGCGGCGAGTCGAAACCCGCCTCACCAAGCGTATCAATGGTTAAATCGGGCAACTCTTCCGGTGCCAAATTATGCTGCATGATTAAAACTCCCTTTTCGCTGTGGTCTCTGTGGCAAAATTATTCCGCTTTCAGTTCGCGGGTCATCAAATCCGCGATCGCTTCTTTGACGGTTTTTTGTTTTTGGATGATGCTGTAAACCGATTCGGTGATGGGCATTTCGACGGCGTGCTTTTTGGCCAGTTCCACAATCCCGCCACAGGTGGGCACGCCCTCGACGACGCTTTGGGTTGCGCCAATGGCCTCATCGACGCTCATCCCTTTTCCGATTCGTTCGCCGAAGCCGCGGTTACGACCTTTTGGCGATACGCATGTCGTAAACAGATCGCCCAGCCCACTCAGGCCGGTGAATGTTTTCTCTCTGGCCCCCAGCGCCACGCCCAGCCGCTGTATCTCGGCCAGTCCGCGCGTGATCAGGGCGGCCTTGGCATTATCACCAGCACCGATACCGTCGATGATCCCGGCGGCAATAGCGATGACATTTTTCATCGCTCCGGCCAACTCCACGCCCACACAATCATCATTGGTATAGACACGAAACGACGGCGTATTAAACACCTGCTGAATCTGTTTCGCCAAATCCGCATCTTTGCAAGCAACGGTTGCGCTCGCCGGAAGTCCACCGGCGATCTCATCGGCGATATTCGGGCCTGATAATGTTGCCAACGGGTGTGTATCACCGAGAATTTCGGCCACTATCTGCGTAGGCCGCAGGAGCGTACTATTTTCGATACCTTTAGTAATACTGACGATGGGAACCCCAGCGGGTACATAGGGCTTGAGCCGTTCCCATACACCCCGCATAAACTGACACGGCACCGCCGAAACCAGCAACTCCGCAGCGGCCATCGCTTTCGCGTCGTCCGTTTCATACCCCAGCGACTCCGGCAGGGGATACCCGGGCAGAAAGAGGACATTCTCCCCCGCCGCGGCGATTTTGCCCAGTTCCGCCGCTTCATGGCCCCACATTGTCGTGCCGATGCCATTTTCGCACAGCAGCATCGCACAAACACTGCCCATCCCGCCGTTACCGATAATCGTCGCGTTCCTAATCATGCCGCCATTAAACCACTCCGGCCCGTCGATTTCAAGCGGCGAGTTATCGGCTTTTTCCACTGGGTTCGTTTTTTTACAGTCAGCCGTTAGCTGTTATCAGTAACCACTTTCAAATGAGTCGCTTACAGCGGCTTTTTGTTTTTAAGAATTGGGTTCGTTTGCTCAAGAAATATCCCGAAAACTAATGAGGAAATCTTGAAATTGTGGAGTCCGCCTCAATTGTTTCGACTCTGAGGTCGCCAGTAGGTAACTCGAAATAAATAAAAGGTCCGAAAAAAACTTGCTTTTTTCCAATTTTCTTGTTGACTTATTTTTTCATTTCGGGTATATTCAACAACTCATCTTGGAGCATCGAGGAGAAAAGATCACATTTCAATTAGCGGAGGTATTTTGTCCGCTGTGAGGATCCGGAAAGTAAGAACAGTGGGCCGGATGTCTGCGCAGTGAATGAAAGAGACCGGTCATTTCAGAGGATATCGAGGAATAAAGAGCTTTGTTGGGAGCGAGTTGGAAAGAAGCTCTTTGGGCCTTACGCGTCGCGTAAATCGTTTTTCGAAAACCCAAAGATCGTATGCCGTGCGAGCGGCGGCGGCATCACAGAGGGTGATGATCGTCACGACAGGTTTAGAGGTTTTGAAAAAGGAGATCGTAATGGGAACTCGATCCGAAATGAAGTTGTTTCGCGCACTGGCAGTCTGTGTTTTGGGCATTTGTCTGCTGGGTGTGTCGGCTCACGCCGAATTGTACATTTTTGGCCAAATTACCGGTGATTCGATGGACTTGTGTCCGGACGCATTCACCATGGAAGTGGTCGAGCAGGGAGATCAGGCCCTGTTTACCTTTACCAACAACTGTTCGACGGACGGTGTGCTGGGGCGGATATTTTTCATGGAAAATGATCTGATGGCGTTTCACAGCATCTATGACCAGTCTGAGGGAGTGTCTTTTTCGCCCCCAAGCGGAAAAAATGCGATGCTGCCCGGTGGTCATCCAATAGGATTTACGCCGCATAATGCTTTTTCGATTGACGCAGACCCGGCCAAACCCAAAAACGGCCTGCACTACGAAGATTATGTATCCATCCTGTTTGACCTTTCCGACGGAACTTCTTTCGATGGCATTATTGACGCTATCGACGGCCAGTCACTGGGTGTTGGGATTCATGCACAGGCATTGCCCGGCGGCGGCAGCGCATCATTTTCCACGATTCCCGAACCATCGACAATGTTGTTGATTAGCTTAGGTGCATTACTGTTCAAACCCAAAAGACGCGGCACTGCCCAGTAGGTTTCAGGCATTCGACTGCTTAAAACCTATCCGATCGCGTCTTTTGATATGGTAAAGGGGGCAGAAATGCCCCCTTTACTTTTCTCCTCACTTTTTCCAAAATCCCCTTGCTTTATTTATACAACATTTCTATAATATGAATAAATGTTCACATAGTTACACAGAGACGATTTTTGATATGGAAATGCTGTTATATAAAAAACAGGCGGCGATGGCCAAGGCGATTGGGCATCCGATACGGATTGCGGCGCTGGAATTTGTCGCCGGCGGCGAGCAGTGCGTTTGTGATATCGCCGAAGCGGTCGGAACCGAACGTAGCAATCTTTCCAAGCACCTGTCGGTGATGGTTAATGCCGGGGTGCTGGCCTCGCGCAAGGATGGACTGAAGGTGATGTACAGGGTGAAAACGCCCTGTGTCGTGCGATTTCTCGATTGCCTGAAGGATTGTCTGAAAGAGCAGGCCGCCGAACAACGGAAAATACTGGACGCGATGGGATAACAGAAAAAGGGGTTTTATTTGTTATCGATTTTTACACGATTGGCAGATTGGATTGTTTATTCGGTGTTCGGGATGTCGCCGGAGTCGCGATTGGCGGACGGGTTGCATTTTTTTGTTGAAGATACCACGAAGATTTTTGCGCTGCTGATTGTGATGATCTACCTCATCGCCTGGGTTCGTGCCGCCGTGAATATCGAGCGCGTGCGGGACTACCTCAGCGGCAGGCATCGTGTGTTCGGCTATGTCGCCGCGGCAAGCTTTGGTGCGGTTACACCGTTTTGTTCCTGTTCGAGTATTCCGTTGTTTTTGGGCTTCACACAAGCCCGCATCCCGATTGGAACAACAATGTCATTTTTAATTACCTCGCCGATTATTAACGAAGTGGCGATTGTGTTGCTGGGCAGTTTGTTGGGTGTGAAGTTTACCGTTTGTTATGTGGCGGTGGGAATTGGCGCCGGTGTGCTGGGCGGGGCCTTTATTGACCTGATCAAAGCAGAGAAATATCTGACGGCCTTAGCTGCAACGGCTCACGGTTCGACTGTCGCAACAGGCCATGCGAATCCGGATCCGGTCAAGATGTCCTTTCGGGACCGCCACGAATTTGCACGCGACGAGCTGAAAACGATTTTCAGACGGGTCTGGAAATGGGTTCTGATCGGCGTTGGCTTAGGTGCGTTGCTGCACGGGTTTGTGCCGGAGGAGTTTGTGGTTGAACACCTTGGCGCCGGGCAGTGGTGGTCCGTTCCGGCAGCGACATTGTTGGGTATTCCACTCTATTCCAATGCCAGCGGTGTGATTCCCGTCGCCGAGTCCCTGCTGAATAAGGGCCTGCCCGTCGGGACGACGCTGGCGTTTATGATGAGTACCGTCGCGGCCAGTTTCCCGGAGTTTATGATACTCAAGCAGGTGATGAAACCGAAATTGTTGCTGATTTTCTTTTTGCTGCTATTGACAATGTTCACAGCGGTCGGCTGGATTTTTAACCTGATTAATTTTTAACAGGAGAAGTTGTTTCAATGGAAAATATAAAAATAGAACTGAAGCCCATCGGGACTATTCATACACCGTTTCAGCAGGCGAAAGGAACCCCCATCCAGCCAGTTAAGGGAAAAGGCACAAAGGGCTGGGTTGAGGTCGATTCGGTCTATATGGACGGACTGAAAGATTTAAACGGCTTCGATCGCATCTGGCTGCTGTTTTGGTGCCATCGGGCCAGCGAATATAAGCTGCATGTCAAACCGTATATGGATACGCAAACGCGAGGGCTGTTTTCGACACGCGCTCCGAGCCGACCCAATGCTATCGGCATATCGTGTGTGAAGCTGATTTCTATTGATGGCAATCGACTGGAAATCGAGGATGTGGACATGCTGGACGGAACGCCCCTGCTGGATATTAAGCCGTATGCCGCGAAATTCGATCATTTTCCGGTAACCCGCTGCGGTTGGATTGACGCGGTTAGCAAAGAGGCACAAACAAAAGCTGATGACCGATTTTTCAAAAAGGAATAATCATGAAGATTCAGATTTTGGGGACGGGCTGTCCCAAATGCAACCAACTGTATCAAAACGCACAGCAGGCGGTGGCTGAACTGGCGGTTGATGCGGAGTTGGAAAAAGTAACCGACCTGAATGCGATTATGGCGTTTGGTGTGATGGTTACGCCGGCGTTGGTGATTGATGGTCAGGTCAAAACCAGCGGCAAGATACCATCCGCCGAAGCGATTAAAGAAATGATTCAATAAAGAAAGTCAATTATGAAAGAAAATACAAAAAAATATTTGATTTCAGGTGTGCTGATCGTTGCGGTTTGCGGTGTGATTGCAATGAAAAATCTGCAGACGCATCAGATAGCCGCCGGGATGGCCGATGACAGCGTGATTGGAAAAGGCAGGCCGGTCCTGTTGGAACTGGGATCGCATTCGTGTACACCCTGTAAAAAGATGATGCCGATCTTGGCAGAACTCAGCAATGAACAGACAGCGTTTACCGTCAGCTTTGTGGATGTGTGGGCGGCGAAAGACAAAGGCCAACAGTACGGCGTGGAAATGATCCCAACACAGATATTCTTTGACAGCGATGGCGCCGAACTTTTCCGCCATGTTGGTTTTTATCCCAGAGAAGATATTCTGGCCAAGTGGAAAGAGCTTGGTGTGAGTCTGCAGGAGTAAGGATACCCATATGCAGGAATTGTTTACACAACTGACTCGGGCGGTGGAAAGTACATGGTTTATTGCTATGGCGGCCTCTTTTGTATGGGGTGTGTTGAGTATTCTGCTCAGCCCCTGCCATCTGGCCAGCATCCCGTTGATTGTCGGGTTCATTGATGAGCAGGGAAGGATATCCGCCAAACGGGCCTTCTGGATATCAACCTTATTTGCCGTTGGCATCCTGATTACCATCGGAGTTATTGGCGCAATCACCGCCGCTGCGGGAAGGATGATGGGCGATGTCGGAAACTACGGAAATTATTTTGTCGCATTGATTTTCTTTGTCGTTGGGCTGCATCTTTTGGGTGTCATACCAATGCCATGGAGTGGGCCGGGGCAGGTTGGCATGAAACGCAAAGAACCACTGGCGGCATTTATCTTAGGACTGGTTTTTGGCATTGCCCTTGGCCCCTGCACCTTTGCCTATATGGCCCCTATGCTCGGGGTTACATTCAAAGTGGCTTCGACAAATCTTGTTTACGGGGTTGTATTATTGCTGGTCTATGGGCTCGGTCATTGCTCGGTAATCGTCTTTGCCGGCACATTCACGGAGATTGTCCAGCGGTATATGAACTGGAACGAAAGGTCCAAAGGTTCGGTCGTCCTCAAAAAGATATGCGGACTTGGCGTTCTGTTGGGCGGCCTGTATCTGCTCTGGAAGGCATAAGATGTAGATTGGGAACTGTGATAAACAAAAAAAGAAAATTGAAAATTCTTTTTCTGTGTACCGGAAATTCCTGCCGGAGCCAGATGGCCGAGGGTTGGTGTCGACATTTGAAAGGCGATTGCATCGAGGCGTATTCGGCGGGGATTGAAACACACGGACTTAATCCCAATGCAGTTCGGGTGATGGCCGAGTTTGGTGTGGATATTTCCGGGCAGAAGTCAAAGCATATCGACGAATTACGGGATGTCAATTTCGACTTTGTGATAACTGTTTGTGACAATGCCCACGAAAGCTGCCCAATATTCGGCGGCAAGACCACAGTGATCCATATCGGCTTTGACGACCCGCCGAAACTGACCAAAGAAGCAAAAAATGAACAAGAGGTGCTGGATTGTTACCGCCGCGTACGGGACGAAATTAAGGCGTTTATCGAGACCCTGTCGGGGTCGATTAACTAATTTCGGTCGGAATGAAAATTTGCAGAAGTTTACACTTCAGCGTGTGAGCGAACAAGCTAAAGCTTGAACTCCTACTTGTTATTCTACCGGGACGAAAAAGACCAGTTCAGTTTGTCCGTCGGCACTGGCGGCGTATAGATTGATTCCGGCTTTGCTGAGGCGGTTGGTTTGCGGCAGGGCTTTGAGGAACGCGGCTTCCTGTTTCATCTGCTCCGGTGGGCCGGCCATGCGTGTTGATCCAAACGGGCCGGGCCACTGAACATGGCCTTCGCCGTCAATTTCTACCGAGCCGAAAAATCGGTTGACCGATGCGAAACCGGCTACCTTATTCTCGTCGGCGTTGAATTGAATAAACGGTTTCTCCCCAACCAACTCAAACGCTTCACCTTCAACGGTCATTTCCCGCAAGATCCACTGCATTCCGGCGATGGCCTTAAAATTGGCCGAGGTGATCGGAGTTTGGGCCAGAGCTTTTTCAGATTCCTGGCAACCAACTGTTATCAGTAGGGCCAAGATCACAAAAATTTGAACGGTTGTTTTCATTGCAGTTCCCTTTCTGTTTTGTAATATTTTTGTTGTATGTCGCAAGAGTTCACGCAAAAGTGCGAGGGCGCAAGCCCCCCGATTGCGTTTTAGGAATACGCAGACATCTCTCGTAACCCTATCGGGCGGCTCGCGCCGCTCCGCGCCTACATTTCGTCATTGTTCTAATTGAACCACTGCGGTACCGTTGTCCTGTATTATAACCACTGCGGCGGCGGGTGAACTGATGTCCAGCATATCAGGAATCTCGGCATACATCTCCTCTGTCGTAAAGGTCCGGCTGTTCTGCTGCCAGGTTACCCATACCGAATTATGCCGGTAGCGTCTCAGGGGAAATTCCGTCGAAAAGTTTCCTCCGGCGGGGATGAAATTGCAGGTAACGACCGTTCCGGTTCGCTCGACTTTAAGCTTGATATCATACAGCGGCCCGGCCGTCTGGTTACGAATCAGCAGTCCGCCGATCTCAATCGACCGGCTTTGCAGAACCTCGCCGCAACCGCTGATGGCTGGTAGTACAACCGCTATTAACATCAAAGAAAGTTTTCGCATCGAAAACAACAATACCGCATCGAAGCATAAAAACAAGTCAAAATCGAAATGGGGTTTCTTGGATGTTACAAAATCGCAAGGGTTTAAGCTCTCCGATGGGGTTTCGAGAAATGTGGGCGTTGCAATCGGGCGGTTCGCGCCGCCGCGCTGTTGCTACTGCCAGCATGGCAGGGCGGGGGCGAACCGATATGCCGTTTCGGGCATATTGGGTTGTGATAAAACGGGGTGTATATTTTGTTAACTTCATTATATAAAAAGGGATAGGAGTTTATTGCTAAGAGCAGAAGTGGCTTTTGGCACAGTATTTGCGAAATGGTGTTTATTCGTTATAGTCATTAAAGTTTAGAAACCCATTTGATAACAGGAGAGTAGCAAAAATGAAGATCAGACCATTAGGGGACAAAGTCATCGTGCAGCGGTTGGAAGCGGATGCTATCACTGCCGGCGGGATCGTTCTGCCGGAATCGGCCAAGGAAAAACCGCAACGCGGCAAAATTGTCTCAGTCGGCGACGGCAAGCAGCTTGACGACGGCAGCCGGGCCAAAATGAGCGTTAAGAAGGGTCAGCAAGTCCTGTTTACCAGCTATGCCGGTACAGAAGTGAAGGTGGGCGATAAGGAACTGCTGATTATGGACGAGTCGGACATTCTGGCAATCGTTGAGTAATAAGAAACCACGAATTTCGCGGATTTACGCGGATTAAAGATTTAGGAGATTATCGATATGGCAGCAAAAAAGATTGCATTTAATACAGAGGCCCGTGCGGCGATTCGCGAGGGCATTAAGAAACTCACCGCGGCGGTCAAGGTAACACTCGGCCCGTGTGGCCGGAATGTTATTTTGGAAAAATCCTTCGGCAGCCCGACCGTCACCAAAGACGGCGTCTCGGTCGCCAAGGAGATCGAACTGGAAGATTCGTATGAGAATATGGGCGCTCAGATGGTCAAGGAAGTCGCTTCCAAGACCTCTAATGTCGCTGGTGACGGTACGACGACGGCGACGATTTTGGCTGAAGCGATTTTTGAAGAGGGTCTTAAGAACATCACCGCCGGAGCCAATGCGATGCAGGTCAAACGCGGCATCGACAAAGCCGTTGCGGCGATGGTTGAGGCGCTGGGCAAGATGAGTACCCCCGTTGATTCCAGCAAGCAGGTCCAGCAGGTTGCGACCTGTTCGGCCAATCAGGATGCCGAGATCGGCAAGACGCTGGCTCAGGCGATGGATAAGGTCGGCAAAGACGGCGTGATTACCGTTGAAGAGGGCCAGTCGCTGGAGACCACCGTTGATCTGCTCGAAGGGATGCAGTTTGACAAGGGCTACCTCAGTCCGCATTTCGTCAACAAGCCCGAGAACCGTGAGGTCGTTCTGGAAAAACCCTATGTCCTGATCCATGAAAAGAAGATCAGCGCGATCAAGTCACTGGTGCCGGTTCTGGAAAAGGCCGCCAAGCAGGGTCGTCCGCTGTTGATTATCGCCGAAGACATCGAAGGCGAAGCATTGACCACGCTGGTTGTCAATAAACTCCGTGGTGTATTGCAGGTTTGTGCGGTTAAGGCCCCGGGTTTTGGCGACCGCCGCAAGGCCATGCTCGGCGACATCGCGACATTGACCGGCGGACAGGCACTGTTCGAGGATCTTGGTTTGCAGCTCGAAAATGTGGAATTGAGCCAGCTGGGTTCGGCCAAACGGATCACCATCGACAAGGACAACACCACCATCGTCGAAGGTGGTGGCAAGAGCAGCGACATCACCGGCCGCATCGAACAGATCAAACGCGAGATCGAGGCATCCACCAGTGATTATGATATTGAGAAACTGCAGGAACGCTTGGCCAAACTGGCCGGCGGAGTGGCACAGATCAATGTGGGTGCTGCGACCGAAGCAGAAATGAAAGAAAAGAAAGCCCGCGTCGAAGATGCTCTGCACGCCTGCCGTGCGGCGGTCGAAGAGGGCATTCTGCCCGGTGGCGGTATTGCGATGATCAAGTGCCTCAAGGTGCTGGACAAGGTCAAGGGCAAAGGCGACGAAAAGGTCGGCGCTGATATTGTGCGTCGCGCACTCGTGGCTCCGATCAAGCAGATCGCGACCAACGCCGGTTTGGATGGTTCGATTGTCGCCCAGAAGGTTCTGGAGTCCGACGAAGCCAACTTCGGCTATGACGCAGTCAGAAAACAGTACGGCGACATGGTCAAGTTTGGCGTGATCGTGCCGACCAAGGTCGAGCGAACGGCCTTGCAGAACGGCGCTTCAATCGCGTCGCTGCTGCTGACGACCGACGCGATTGTCAGCGAGATTCCCGAAGAAAAATCAGCCCCCGCCATGCCTCCAGGCGGCATGGGTGGAATGGGAATGTAATCGGATTGAACCAAAAGGCTGGCCTCAAAGTGAGGCCCGCCCTTTTTCTTGAAATCCTAAGCACTAAATCCGAAATACGAAACAAATTCAAAGCACTAAACTGAGAATGATTAAAACGCCATTGTTTGCTTTTTTGGAATTTTGAAATTTCGAGTTTGTTTAGAATTTAGTGCTTAGAATTTAGAATTTCCCAATGAAGGGAGCTTGCGATGTTTAGAATGTTCGTAAACGGCAATCCGTTCCGGCAGGCCACACAGGGCCTGGCCAAGGGGTCGCTCATTACAGGGCTGTTTCTGATTGGCTTTGGGATGCTGGTCTTCATCCTGCGGGACCTGTTCGCGTTTATCGCCGCAGCCATCTTCTTCATGGCCGGCTTTTCCGCGATTGCTTACGCGATCCGTTTATTCATTCTGCAATGGAAAATGCAAAAAGACAAATCCGCCTACCGCGAAGGCGTCGAGGTCCATTTTGAAAACAATGATCATTAACCACGAATTGTGCAGATTAACACACAGATTTTCATTTTGTCATTGAAATTTTGGTGGTTTCGTGTATGCTGTGTTAGGAGTTACTGAGGGGCTAAATACGGATTTACTGACGCTATTATATCATTTATATAGGAGTTTGTCATGTTTGAGCGGTACACGGACAATGCACGGCGGGTTCTGTCGCGGGCGAGGCAGGAGGCACAAAAGTTTCATCATGACCATATCGGCACCGAGCATATTCTGCTGGGTCTGATCAAGATCAAAGACGGCGTTGCGGCCGATATTCTCACCCATCGCAACATCGATCTTAAACACGCCAAGGCCGAAGTCAAAAAGCTGGTAACTCCCGGCACGCCGGACAACGAGGATTCGTTTGTCGCCTTGCCGCGAACCACACATGCCCATGATCTGATCGATGACGCGGTCGAAGAAGCCCGGGCACTCAAGCACAACTATATCGGCACCGAACACCTCTTGCTGGCACTGCTGAAAGAAAAGGACGGTTGCGGTGCGAAAGTCCTTGGCAATCTTGATATGAAGCTGGACGATGTCCGTCAGGATGTTTTGAGCTTTGTCGGTCGTGCCGCAAAAGCGTGAGGGCGCAAGCCCATTGATATAACGCTGGCGTATTTCGTAACCCCATCGGGGAGTTTGCACTCCTGGCGCTTTTGTTCAGATCTTTGGCAATGTGATTGTAACGGTCGTTCCGGCGGCGGGCTCGGTGGTTAGCTTTAGATCCCCACCGTTGAGGTCGAGCAGCCGCTGCGCATGGGCCATCCCCATCCCGCGACGACGACCGGCCGCACAGGATGAAAAGAACGGGTCTGTCGCTTTAGCCGCCGTTTCGGCATTCATCCCGCAGCCGGCATCACGAATCGCGACCGAAACCGCCTTGCCATCCGGCGACACACAACCATCGGCCCACACCGGACCCTTTTCGCCTTGATACGATTGCAGCGCGTTGGTTAAAACAGACGAGATGCTCTGTACGATCTGGTGTACATCCACGAAAACGCTGTCGCTGGTTCCATCTCCGGTGATCTCGATCTCCATCGAGCCAATCCCGCACGCCCGGCAGGTCTTTTCGACGGCCTTATCCAGCAGTTCCCGAATCGAAACGGACTGTTTTCTGGGTTGCGGCGGGTTTGCAAAAGCCAACAGGTCGCTGACAATTTTCGACATTTCATCCGTTCGGCTCTGAATCTGGCTGAGCATTTGTTTTTTATTCTCATCCGTTTCGGCCTCCAGCAACAATTGTGACCGGCCGGAGATAATCGACAGCGGATTGTTCAATTCGTGCGCCGCACCCGCCGCCATTTCGGCCAGGCCCGCCAACGATTGCCGTTTGGCAAGTTCCGCACGCATCTGTCTAAATGAACCCATCACCTGCACAAACCGCTCGGCGAGTAATTCGTGTTTATGGGCGGCCAGTGCCATCGCAATCGTCGCGGCCGCGACTTTGCAACTCAACAATAGCCCCTTGTTGTCGGCGTCATCTGCGCTTTCGGTGAAGCTCTCAAATATCACCACGCCGACCGCTTCGTCACCCATCTTCAAAGGCGCCATCTTCAGCAGAGTCGGGTTGAAATCTGCGTCAAGCTGCTCGCTCAACCACTTGGCCGCATCCGCCACAGGCAATACCGTCGTCTGCCGGCGAAACGCTTCCGGAATCGGCGGCATCGCAGGCGGGACTTGCAATGTCTTTACTTCACACCGGCCCCGCCGATCCACCGTCGCCATCTCCACGAACGGCTCCGTCGAGTCCGGAACCACAAAGACACAAGTCAGGCCGCTTTGGCAATGCTTCTGCCAGCATCCGGCCAATGCCTGCGCGATCTCCATCGCCGAGGTGTTTTCATCCACCTCGTTCAGCAGATCGTCAATCAAATCCGCCTGTCCGCTCAATCGTGTATAATCACGGGATGCGGTATTGATCCTGCGGTTATCCTGAGCCAGGTCCGTCGCCGTTTTGCGAACCATCGCATAGTAATGCGATGGGTCATCGGCCGCCTCAAGACCCAGCAGCGCGCCTCTGGCATCGACCGTCTGAACCAGATTATCCGTAATCCGGGCCAATTGCTGCGGGGTGATTGATAAAAGTTTCGATAATGGCTCGATGTCCTCCGTCCGGTCATAGCTGCCGCTGTGTCCCAGGCCCATCTGACGAACGATGCGATCCGCCAATGCCACGATCCGAACAATTTGAACATTGTCCAAATCAGCACTGAGCGTTTGCCCGTCGCAATGATGCAGCCAGATCGCCGAAATGACGGCAGGCGGCAAAGACCATTTTTGGCCGAGTCGCTTGCCCAAAACCGCATGGTCCAGCCCAAGGTGCGATTGCTCAACCTCCGCAAGCCCCGACTGACTGCTGCGGGCCTGATCGACCATTTTCGCAAAACTCCTCGGCATCACCTCGTCTAAGGCACACTTTCCGATGTCGTGAAGCAACCCCGCCAAATAGGCCGTCGGTCGCTGCTCCGGGGCAAGCACCTTTTCGGCGATCTGCCCGGCACAACAGCCGGTCGCCAGCGAATGCAGCGCCATTTGTTTTCGGGGAAACAGCTGCTTAGCGTCCGCGGCTTCGTTGCCGCTGAGAACCTCAAAGACCTTGACTGAAATGACCGCTTCGCGCAATAACGCACCCGACAGCTTCGAAACCGCTTCGGCAATGGTCGGCTCACCAGAAAACGCGATTCGTTCCTGATGGGCCAACGCCAGCACCCGCACCGTCAGGGCCGGATCCGATTCAATCCGTTCGGCCAGCAGCGCCGGGTCGGCGGCGCTGTCATTGAGTTTGCTCAAAAGATCGGCGGCCACCGCCGGAAGTGTCGATAGGGAGGTCAACTGCCGAACAATGCGTTCGACCTGTCGGGCAACCATTTTTTGATTATTCTGTTCGGGCATGCAAGAGTCCTCTGGTCAAAGTGGCATCCGATCAACGCGCCACAGCGACGAATTCGGTGTCAACGACCTGCAGGATCCTGCCCACCAGATCGGCGATATTGAACGGTTTTTTAATAAATTCGGTTGCCCCGGCGTCGAGTAAATCCTGCACCTCTTCCGGATTAGCAACCCCGCTGACAATAATGATCCGAATACTCTCGAAAGCCGGATTGCTCTTAATGGTCGCACAGACGATATTGCCGTTCACATCCGGCAGCATATAATCCAGAATAATCACATCCGGCCGGAACTGTTCGGTTTTAAGCCCGGCCTCATAGCCGCTGCCCGCCGTCTGGAGGTCGAAACGACCGTCCCGGCTCAACACATCGACCATCAATTCGACGATTTCAACATCATCATCTACGATCAGCACCTTAATCTTGCCGTTCTTTTCAGTGTTGAAATTGTCCAGCGGGATACCGTTGTCTTTCATAAACTTGATCAGCTTTTCTCGTGGAATCCGCCGAAACCGCGACCCCGGTATCCGAAAACCGTCCAACCGACCGGAATCGAAACATCGAATGATAGTTTGCTGGCTAATATTGCAGATTTGGGCCGCCTCACCCGTCGTAAAAAGATTTTTCATCTTATCCATCTTATGCCCCTTGCATATAAACCTATTCGCTCCGTCAACGCAGATTACGCTCCTTGTCTAATTTAACCATCGGACGCAAGATATGTCAAGCATTAATAATTTCGGGGTTTTCAGTGATGAAAAACAGCGCGAAGGCGCAAGTCCTCCGATGGGATTACGGGGGATGCCGACGATGGAAAGAGTGCCGGCATTATATCGGGCTTACTTGCCCCGCTCCGCTTTTGCTTACTGTTCCACTTCCGGACACTTCATGATGTACTCGCGGATCTTGTCCATATCGGCTATTGCGACGGCGACTTTGTCGTCTGCCGCTCCATAGTACAGATAAAGCTGGTTTGTTTCGGGCATGACCACGCCGCCGGTAACGAAGGTTACATCGCTGACATCGCCGATGCGTTCATAGTCCTCGCGCGGGCCAAGGACCCACTCCTCGCTCCGGCGAAGCACACGCCACGGTTCGTTCTTGTCCAGCAGGGCCAGTCCGGTGCGGTAGATTTGGCTGGCGGTGGTGTGCCGCACGCCGTGATAGACGATCAGCCAACCCTCGGGAATCTCGATCGGCTGGCAGCCCAGCCCGATGCGGGCTCCGTCCCAGTGGGCATAGCGCGTACTCAACAGGACGCGGTGATCGCCCCAGTGTTTCAGGTCCGGCGACATACTCATCCAGATATGCGCCTCGCCGCGAACGACGGGCCGATGGATCAGTGCGAATCGCCCGTTAAACCGGCGGGGAAACAGGCAGGCGTCCTTGTCTTCCGGCGGAATCATTCCGCCCAAGCGGGCGAAGGTCTGGAAGTTGCGTGTGATAGCTAATGACACAACCGGACCGCCCAGCCCAAATGATACATAGGTAATGCCGTACTGCTTTTGCTCTTCGAGCCAGACGATGCGCGGGTCTTCCAGCCCCCACCGTTCTTCGTGGCTGTTCTGATCGGCTTCCATCGTCGGTTCCGAATCAATCCGCCAATCCGTCAGGCCGTTGGTGCTGCGGGCCACACAAAAATGGCTAAACCCACGCATATCTTCGACACGGTTCAGCAACAGCACATCGCCATTAACATGAACCGCACCGGGATTGAACACCGAATTGATTGGGTACGGCCAATCTTTGGCAGTTAAAATGGGATTGCCCTCAAAGCGGGTAAACAGCTCCGAGGCCAGCTTTGCTCGTTTCAGCGGGGCCATTATCGTCTCTCTCGCGTTATTGTCTTACTTACTTTCACACTGTCTAATTCGGCAATAAATGTTTTGAGATTTAACAAGTAATTGCTCTTTTGCCGAAAAACAACCCTAAAAAAATCGTTTTGCAAAAGATTTCTCGTTCAAACTCCCTGTTTCAGAGCAATTTTCTCTTTTCAAACCCCCCTCGATTGGGTTTACTTGGAAACAATCGCGGCGTGTCCGCGTATCAGTATAGAAAATGGCTCGGTAACACCGGCAAGATGGCGGCGCTACCGTATCGCCGGCGAATCGTTCCGGTAGTGCCGACTTCGGAGCCGCAACTTTTAGCAAGACGATCATTGTTGGCATTTACACGATACCCGGTTGCCGCCTGGACGGCGGCACTACACGAACAAGATCTCAGGAGAGCAGTCATGAAGAAAATAGCTCGTTTAGCAGGATTGTTATCGGTCGCTCTGTTGGTGTTCAGCGCATCCGCCGGAACGGTTATTACCGAGTACGAGGACCAGTCCTCCAGCGTCTCACTGCAACCGGCCCGCATGAATGGCCAACCGGGTATCGCGGTGGTCTTTACCGGCACCGATGACCTGCATTACTATGCCACCGCGACGGCGGCCCCGGTGCCGCATTTGAAACTGAAGGTCTCTGCCCAAGCGGATGGATTAACCTTTGGCCCGGCAGTGTATCCCGAATACCAATACTTCAATGACCCGGCCAAAGGAAAGATTGAAGTCTATGTCGGCAATTTCAAAGTGTTCCTGCCAATAATCATAACATCTGTTGTAGATGCTCATAAGGCAAAAGATGTTGCTGTAACCATCAAGGGTATCGCCTGCACCAGTGAACTATGCCTGACCCCGTTTACGAAAGAAATCACAGCTGAAATCGATCTGTTGCAAATGGTTAGCTGGCCAGAAATCGATTTTAAGGCGGCTCCCGCGCAGGAAACGGTTGAGAAGTCTCAACACGGCCAAGCGGAGCTTGACCGTGCCACTCGTACCGAAGCCGTCAAAGCAGATGCGGGGCTTGCAGGTCTGCTGTCGAGCTGGGGCGAAACCGGCGATTCGCAGGCATCGGCCAACAGGAGCGTGCTGTGGTTTTTTCTGCTGGCGCTTTTGGCTGGGTTATCGATTAACATTATGCCGTGTGTGCTGCCAGTGATCCCGCTGATCATTATGCGGTTGGTGGGCCAGGCCAAGGAGTCCGGCCCGCGGCGCATTGCACTCGGCTTTTCGTTCTGCGGTGGCATTGTTCTGTTCTTCGCGGTGTTCGCGGCGATATCCGCGATTGTGAAACTGTCCACCGGCACGGGGCTGGATATCAACAGCTTGTACCGCAATCCGATCGCCGTCATTACACTGTTTTTGTTTATCCTGTTTTTCGCACTGGTGCTGATGGATGTGCTGGTGCTGTCGTTGCCGTCATCAATCACCAACAAGCACCGCGGCGGATCGGGTTTTACCGGGTCGATCGGCATGGGTTTCTTCGCCGGCATCCTGAGTACGCCGTGCAGCGGGGCGATCATCGGGGCGGTGCTGGTCTGGGCGCAGACCCAACCGTTGACGGTCAGCAGTACCGCGCTGGTGCTGATGGGCATCGGCATGGCGGTACCATACGCGCTGCTGATCTCGATTCCGAAACTGCTGGACTTTGTACCCAAACCCGGAACCTGGATGGAGATCTTCAAAAAGACCGGCGGGTTCCTGCTGATCCTGATTGCGGTGAAGTTTACCCTGACGGCACTGGCCAAGGACCATCTGATCAATATTTTGCTCTATGGTGTGATCTTCAGTTTCTGCATTTGGATGCTGGGTGCGTGGATCACATTCTCCACACCGAAAGGCAAGAAGTGGACCATCCGTCTCATCGCGGCGATCATCGCTATGATGACTGGTTTCTGGCTGCTGCCTGCGCCGCAGCAATCGAAGATCGACTGGCAAAAATACAACCCGACGATTGTGCAAAGCGCACTGGAAAACGACCGGCCCGTACTGCTGAAGTTTACCGCCGACTGGTGTACCAATTGCAAGATTGTTGATAAGAATGTCTTTCATGATTCCGAGATAGCGATGCTGCTCAAACAAAAGGGATTTGTTGCCATCAAGGCCGATACGACCCAGCAGAGTTTTCAGGCCACCGTCGATTACAAAGCCGTCTTCAAAGAACCGGGCAATGTTCCGAACACCATCCTGCTGAACCCGGACAAACAAACCATCACCAAAATCCGAGGCATGTTCACACCGGAGGAATTGAAACAAACCATCAATGAACAATTTTAGGTTTTGAGAAAAAAAGTTATTGCTTGTTTAGAATAATTTTATAGAATTACTGTATAGAATGTGGCGAGCGTGTGCTCGTTTAGGTGTTTAAACAAGAAACATCAATTTATTCGGAAAGGGAAGAACCATGTCGAAATCAGAAAATCACTCCAACCTGTGGAAACGCTGCATCTCCATCACGATGTGTTTGTCGATGATGGTCATGCTCGGATGCTCATCCGGTGTTAAGCGTTCGGACAAGGCGGCGTCCAGCGCTAAAACATTGCAGCGAGAGTGTACCAGCCTGCAGGGGCAAATCGACAAAACAATCCAGAGCTTGGACGCTGTTGTTGCGGCTAAAAAGGCAGGCCTGCGCGGTGCCTACAACAACTATGTATCCGAACTGAAAACCCTGAAATCCCAGACCAAAAAAGTCGCGTCCCGAGCGCAAAAACTCAAAAAATCGAGCCAGGGATATCTTGACGCGTGGGAGAAGAACATGCAGGAAGTCAGCAATCCCGAACTTCGCGAGCAGGCGGCACAGCGACGGGCTACGGTGTCGGCGAAATTTGAGGACAGCAGAGATGAATTTGACCGAATTCAATCCGATTATGATCAGTTTGCAAAAAATCTCAGGGAAATCAAGGTGGCTCTGGACAATGACTTGAATCCGGCCGGCGTCGCATCGGTCGAGAAAGTCATTAAGCGGGCGAAGAAAAGTTCGGAACCACTGAAAAAAGATATTGCAACGATTATCAAGGCCCTCGATGAGATTACCATGGCCCTGTCCGGCCCGCCGCCTGTGGATAAATAAAATATAACGAAGGCAAAAAAGAAGATCAAGGTAGCCCAAGCCGAGGCGAAGGTGCGGGTGCTGAAGATTCTGCCGCTACTGAAAAAGACCTATCCCGACGCGAAGATTGCGCCGCACTGGGACAACCTGTGGAACCTGCTGGTGGCGGCAATTCTCTCGGCCCAGCGGGTTTTTTCGCAACAAAGCCAAAAAAATCCGAGGCATTTTCGTGCGGGAGGAACTGAAACAGGTTGTTACAGAACAATTTCAGGGGATTGGCTCCCGCAATTATAACAAGCAAAAAAAACCTTGAAAGCATTTACTATTTCCACTATAAGCACCTTTTAGCATTGGTGAAGGATCATGAAAACCAATAATACCTGCTCTCAATGCAGCCATAAAGACGGCTGTCGGCTGTCGTATGAAAAGCTCGGCAAGGCCAACGGCCCTAATGTGGCGACCAAGGCGGTTGTCGCGTTTTTGATACCGATTGGTATGTTTATTGGCGTCCTTGCCGCCAGTGAGCGGTTGCTGCAGGGCCGACTGGAAGGACGCAGTTTAACACTGATCAGTTTTTTTTTGGCGGTATGTGTTTCGTTGTTGGTTGTATTTATCGTTCGGGTCATTCGCGGCCCGAAAAAAACACTATAAAAAAGGTTCGGTTTTATGGCTGAAATTCGCGGCAAATGCACTTTCCCGGGCGGCGCGCATCCGCCTGAAAATAAACAGTTTGGTGAAAATTGTCCCGTAGAGGTCGTACCCGTCCCCAAACAGGTGTCGATTCTGCTGAGCCAGCACATTGGCGCTCCGTGTGAGCCGCTGGTGGCCAAGCGGGAAGCGGTAACAGCCGGGCAGGTCATCGGCAAATCGGATGCGTTTGTTTCGGCTCCGATCCATTCACCGATCAATGGAACCGTCAAGGATATTGCTTTGCTGCCGCACCCGGTCATTGGACGGACGATGGGCATTATCATTGATGCCGATGCTGAAAACAACACACCCAAACAGCCCGTCAATGCCCGGTTTGACAAAGATTTCAACCCCGCTGATTTTAGACCGGAACAGATTTGCACGGCGGTACGCGAGGCGGGGCTGGTCGGAATGGGCGGGGCCGGTTTCCCCACACAGGTTAAAATTGAACCCAATCCGCGACTGGAAAAAAAAATCCTGATCATCAACGGCTGTGAGTGTGAACCGTTTATCACCTGCGACTATCGGGTGATGCTGGAGTGGGTCTGGCAGGTCATCGCAGGCATTCGTCTGGCGGCTCATGCGGCCGGCGTTAATAAAATTCGGATTGGTATCGAGGACAACAAGCCCGAAGCAATCAAGATTGTCAGCGACACGATTGAGCAGCTGGGCAACATTGGCGATATACAGGTCGTTCCGCTCAAGACCAAGTATCCACAGGGCGGCGAGCGGCAACTCATTAAATCCATCCTTGGCAAAACCGTTCCCACCGGCAGTATTCCACCAACCATCGGGGTTTGTGTGCTGAATGTGGCAACTTGTGCGGCGATTGCCGAGGCGGTCATGATGGGTAATCCATTAACGCATCGGGTTGTAACGGTTTCCGGATGTGCCATATCAAAGCCCGGGAACTACTATGTTCCGATTGGGATGCGAGTGGAAGATCTTATTGCCCATTGCGGCGGGTTAACCGAAACCGCTGCCAAAGTGGTTATGGGCGGTCCAATGATGGGATTCGCGATTGCCGATCTTTCCACGCCCCTGACAAAGACAAGCGGGGCCTTAACCTTTCTGACCAAGGCCGCCGTAACGCGAGCCAAATACGAAAAACAGGTAACCGCCTGCATTCGCTGCGGGCGATGCCTGACGGTGTGTCCGGAACATCTCAACCCGACGAAGATCGCCCATGCGGTCAAATATAACAAGCTCGATCTGGCGAAGGATTATTACCTGTCAGCGTGTATGGAGTGCGGCTGCTGCAGCTTCGTCTGTCCGGCCAATATCGAGATTACCGGCTACATCAAAACCGGCAAGATATTAGACGCACGGGCTAAGAAGCAGCTCGGCTAATCGTAGGGTGGGCACTATGCCCATGCGGATCTAACAAGTCAATAAACAAAGGAATAATATTCAATGTTGAGCAAGATCACAGTTTCACCGGCGCCACATATCAGCCAGAATCTGTCCACGCGCGGCGTGATGGGCGATGTGATTATCGGATTGGCTCCGGCTGTGGCCGCGGCGGTCTGGTTTTTCCGCTTTCAGGCGGTGTGGGTGATAGCGACTTGTGTCGTTTCGTGTATGGTCAGCGAATGGATATGCAATGTTATTCGCAAAAAGCCGAATTCGCTGGGCGATTTAAGTGCGATTTTGACAGGGCTTATCCTGGCATTCTCGCTACCACCGATGATCCCGTTGTGGGCCGCGACGATCGGCAGCGCTTTCGCGATTGTCATTACCAAGATGCTGTTCGGTGGACTGGGCTGCAATGTGTTTAATCCGGCGATGGCGGCGAGGGCATTTATGGCGGCCTCTCTGGGGGCGTTGATGACGACCTGGACGGTGCCGGCGACGATGGGTGAAGTTCATTACAAAGGGCAGGATGCCAATGTGCTGGCAACAGTCCATGCTGAGAATCTTTATGGCGGTTCCGCCGAGCAGGCTGCCCTGACACAGGCGACCCCGCTGGCCTGGTCAAAATCCGCTCAAAAAGGAAAGGCGGATATCCAGCCGATTAATCAGATGGTCAAGCCGATGTTCTACGGCGGTGTGGGCGGATGCCTGGGCGAGACCAGTGTACTGGCGCTGCTGATCGGCGGGGTGTATTTGCTGATCCGTCGAACCATTTCATTTCATATCCCCGCGGCGGTACTGATCGCGGCGGCGGTGTTTGCGAGCATTTTTCATCTCATCAGTCCGGACAAATACGCCACCCCCGCTTTCCATCTGTTTAGCGGTGGAATGCTGATCTGTGCATTCTTTATTGCAACCGACCCGGTAACCGCTCCGTTGAGTGTCAAGGGCATGTGGATATTCGGCGCCGGTGTGGGTGCGCTGGTGATGCTCATTCGCTTAGTCGGCGAGTTGCCGGAGGGTGTGATGTACGCGGTGTTGATTATGAATGCCCTGACACCTTTAATCGATCGTGCCTGTAAACTGGTGCCTGCGGGAGGAAAACCCAATGTCAGCTAATGAAAAGAAAAATCCTTTACTCTATTTTTTGCGGGAAAGCTGGTTGCTGATGGCCGCGGCGATTGTTTTTGGCTCGTTACTGTCATCGCTGAATGCAGCGTGGCAGCCAAAGATCGCGCAGAATGAAATCGACAAGTTCAATACGCTGGCTGGCGGATTGTTAGGTAGTGCAGAAAGTTTCGAGACTGTCCCGAAGGCCGTGCCGGTTGATATCGGAAAAGGCAAAACCTACAGCGTCGAGGTCAAAAAGGGCACCGATGCTGACGGAAACCCTGTCGGTTGGGCGTTCGTGTGCGAGGGGGCCGGTTTTGCTGACAAGATCAAACTGGTCGTGGCAACGGACATAGCGTTTGAAACCGTGGCCGGATTCGGTGTTCTCAGCAGTTTTGAAACGCCGGGCTTTGGCGATAAGATCAATATCAAAGATGGGTTTTACCAGAGCCAGTTCAACGGAACACCGGTAACCAAGTTGGAGCTAACGAAGATCGGCGATCCTGAAAAGGTAGATGACCAGATCGTTTCGATTACTGGGGCAACCGTAACCAGCGAGGCAGTCGTCAGTATCTTCAATACATTCCTGCTGCCGATCAAAGAAGCCCTGCAAGAACAAAATCTTTTACAATAGGATACAGATATGTCGGATAATAAAATTTCACTCGGCAAAACATTTTTCGGCGGTATCTGGGATAATAACCCGGTGCTGCGGCTGCTATTGGGGATGTGCCCGATGCTGGCGGTCACCGCCGCAGTCAAACCGGCGCTGACCATGGGCGTCAGCGTGATCTTCGTGCTGCTGTTTTCCAACATCGTCGTCAGTTCCTTGCGGCATCAGCTCAAGCCGCATGTGCGGATTCTGATGTTTACGCTGACCATCGCCACGGCGGTAACGATTGCCGATTTGTACCTGAAAGCATTTATGCCGGAGATGAGTGCCAGCTTGGGGCCGTTTATTCCGCTGATTATCGTTAACTGTATCATCATCGGCCGGGCCGAGGCGTGTGCGAGCAAGAATGGTTTGGTCGTCAGCATTATCGATGCTTTGGGAATGGGTGCCGGATTTACGATTACGCTGTGCGTTTTGGCGGCAATTCGTGAAGTACTGGCCACGGGGATGATATTCGAACAACCGATCCCTGCATTTACTGATTTCTATGTACCATGGGCCGGAATGGGAATGCCGGTCGGTGCCTTTATTACGCTGGGGCTGATGCTGGGTGCTGTAAACCTGATTACAAAAAAGACACAAGCATAATACGGATTTAACAAATGGATACACTACAAACATTGCTGTTGGGATTCATCGGGATTGTCGTTGTCAACAACCTGGTGTTCACAAAGTTTCTGGGCATCTGCCCGTATCTCGGCGTGTCAGGACGAATTGATATGGCGTTCGGGATGGGCTGCGCCGTAACTTTCGTGGTAACGCTGGCCGGAACGCTGACATGGATGATCGACCACTGCTTTTTGATGCCCTATTCGTTGGAAGTGATGCGGTATTTGTGCTTTATCCTCGTCATCGCTGGGGCGGTACAGCTGGTGGAGATGTATGTGCGAAAGTTTTTTCCGGCGTTATATGAGAGCTTCGGCGTGTTCCTGCCGCTGATCACGACCAACTGCGCGATCTTGGGGCTGTGTTTGTTCCTGAACCTGTGGGGCATTGACAGCTTGCTGGAGGCGGTTGTGCTGAGTGTGGGTGCGGGTATCGGGTTTACAATGGCCATTTGTATTATGGCCGGCATCCGTGAGAATCTGGAACTGGCCGATGTGCCGGAATGTTTGCAGGGGGCGCCGATTACGCTGATTACCGCGGGATTGCTGACACTGGCGTTTATGGGCTTTGCGGGAATGATCCGATAAGAATATAAGAATCACCTTCAGCGATGATTGATTTAATTTGAAAATAGAAAATTGGAAATAGAAATGATAATCGCTTCTATAACGGAACTGTTTAACAATGCGTGGCCGGCGGCGGTGCTGGCGTTAGGGCTGGCGGCGGTGTTTGCACTGATTTTATTGGTCGCCAGCATCAAGCTGAAAGTCGTTGTCGATCCGAAGATCGAAGATGTCCACGCGGCCCTGCCGAGTATCGACTGCGGCGCCTGCGGATTCGCCGGATGCGGCTCGTATGCCAAGGCGGTCGTAGCCGATCCGGAACTGCTGGGCAACTGCGCCCCCGGCGGAAGCGACACCTCCAACGCCATCGCAGAGATTTTGAACCTGCAAATGTCCGGCGGTGCGGCTCCGCTGCGGCCGATTATCCATTGCCGCGCCCACGACGAAGACCGCAAGTTCTTCGCTACCTATGACGGCATCCCAAACTGCACGACGGTGGATGCAGTGCCGAATGTGCAGGCCTGTGCCTATGGCTGCCTGGGCTATGGCGACTGTGTGCAGTCGTGCAAGTTCGGCGCCCTGCATATCATCGATGGGCTGGCGACGGTGGACTATGAAAAATGCACCGGTTGCGGCGCATGCGTCAAGGCCTGTCCGCGCGAGCTGATCGAGATGGTCCCGTTCACACAGGACATTATGATGACGGTGGCCTGCAACAGCAAAGAAAATGGCAAGAATACACGCTCGTTTTGCACGGTCGGCTGCATCGGCTGCGGGATGTGCAGCCGCAACAGCGACCTGTTCACGACGGAAAATTTCCTGGCCCGGCTGGATTTTGAAAACTACGCCCCGTCCGAAGAAGCCCAAACCGCGATGGACAAATGCCCCACCGGCAACATCGTCTTCCGCGGCAAAAACGCCCCCGCCCCAAGACCCGCCGGACAAAAACCCGCCGCAGCGAAGAAAGCATAACAGCAGCCGAGCGGCGCAAGCCGCCGGATAAGGCATTTTTGTATAATTGCCCGGTTTTCATCCAGAAACACAACATTCCAAAGAAATCCGGCTAATCTGTTGACAGACAGCCCGACAGGCGGTAGAATCCGCCGTCTTGTCGTGCGACGATTTTCGCCACGGCGTGATGGTGGATGTAGCTCAGTTGGTTAGAGCACTAGATTGTGGATCTAGGGGTCGGGGGTTCGAATCCCCTCATCCACCCTTTTTTTAGCAAAAAAACAATTCTTTTGGTTTTGCCCGCTGTTTCCTCAATGCCATAAACATTTTAATGGCCTAATCGGTGTTATCGAATAATTGTGATGTGTTGTTCCGGAATGGGCTGAGCTTGTGTTTTTGGACCGCCGATAGCTGTCCAGCCGATGGCCTGAAGTTTCCCATCATGGAAAACATAAGGAGTAAACTCGTCATCGGTCAGGATTTTGTCGTAGTTGGCATGAGAGCGGAAAAAGTAAATCTCCACATGAACTCCATCCTGCGTATATTGTTCCGACCCGCGTGCCTGGCGTAATGATAATCTCTCCTGCGTTGGTTCAAGAATTCTCAGAACATCACCCTTATCCATACCAAGCTGAACCTGTGGGCGGGCGGCATGAAATTGACTGATTGCCTTGCCAACAGCATTCGAACAACCACACAAAAAGCTAAACACCATTAACACCATACCACACATTACAGTTATCTTCAAGTTCTTCATGGTTAAATCTTTCTTCCGGACTATCCAAAGTGCAATTCGATAATTTCCTTATCACTGAGAATGTGCTCTCGCGGCACACTCTGACCGTCGTGGATGTTGGGCGAGTTCCAGGCACGGGCGGTTTTGAGTTTGTCGGCCAGTTCCCGATGGATATGGTAGGCCATATCGTGTACATCGCTGCCGCGTTTGAGCGTGAATGGGTCGATCATGTCTGCGGGCTTATGCGGCTTTTTAGCGTAAATACGGATGACATCCAGCATCTCAAAGATCCGCCGCCGTAATTCATCCAGCCCCTGCCCGGTTTCCGACGAAATCTCGATATACTCAAACGGCCGTTCGGTCAGTTCCTTCAGCGTCTCCAGCGTTCCCGCCGGAGCAATGTCCGCTTTAGTCGCAATCACAAATGTCTTTCTCGCCAGCCGTTGGCTTGCTTCGTCTGTATCATCCAGAATCAGTTTATGTGAATCCAGATACGCTGTGCAGACTTCCATCTGCTCCAGCACCTCGCCCGCCAGGTCAATGACAATACCCAGCATATCCGCGCTGCGACAGGTGTTGACCAACCCCGGCGGTGCATAGTCAGCTGTGATCGGCGGAGCGTCCACAAGCTGTATATGAACATCTTCATACTGAGCCATACCGGGGGCGGGTTTGTCGGTGGTAAAAGGATAATCGGCGACGAGAACATGGGCATGGGTCAGTGCCGCAAGGATAGCGCTTTTTCCCGCGTTCGGCATTCCCACCAGCGCGACTTGTCCGGCTCCGCTTTTGGGGATATGAAAGACATCGACATGGCCGCCCCCGCCGGACTTTTTACCGCCGCCTTCAATCGCCGCCTTGAGCTTGCTGCGGCGTTTCTTCAGGTCGGCCTGCAGGTGCTCGGTCCCCTTGTGCTTGGGGATTTCACGCAGCATTTCTTCCAATGCATCAAGCCGTTCGGCATCTGTCCCGGCGGCCTTATACCGCTGCTCGGCCTTTTTATACTGCTGTGTCAGATTCGCTGGCATTTTTAATTGTCGATTGATGATTGACGATTGACGATTTAATTGGACTATCCTTATTCTATAAAAAAACGCCACCGATGTAAACCGGCAGCGTTTTTAAACTTTTCAAAGATATGTATGTGCTTTAGTTTGCGACCAGTTCGGCAACCATGTCGCCGACTTCGCTGGTGGTGTAGCCCATTTGCTTGGCGGCCAGCGATTTGATTTTATTGGCCGTAACAAAACGGACTGCTTCATCGATCTTGGCGGCGGCTTTCTCTTCGCCCAGCGTTTCGAGCATCATCTGCATCGCGCAGATTGCGGCCAGCGGATTGATCACACCCATGTCGGTGTACTTCGGTGCGGAACCACCGATGGGCTCGAACATACTGACGCCTTCGGGGTTGATGTTGCCGCCGGCAGCGATGCCCATGCCGCCCTGCGTCATAGCACCTAAGTCCGTAATGATATCACCGAATAGGTTGCCGGTTACCAGAACATCAAACCATTCGGGACTCTTGACCATCCACATACAGGTTGCGTCCACATGGTAATAGTCCCGGCGGATATCCGGATAGTCCTTTTCGCCCATCTCGTGAAACGCCCGTTCCCACAGGTCGTAGATATAAGTCAGCACATTGGTTTTGCCGACCAGTCCGACCGTGTTCTCTTCGCCGACGCCGCGGGCCTTTTTGCCGTGCTTCTTGGCATATTCAAAGGCATACTTCAATGCACGATCCACCTGAAAACGAGTGTAAACAGCGGTCTGCGTGGCGACTTCGTGCGGCGTTCCCTCCATCATCAGCCCGCCGGAACCGGTGTAGATGTCGCCGGAGTTTTCACGGACGACGACATAGTCGATCTCTTTAGGCCCTTTGTCTTTGATCGGCGTTTCCACGCCGGGGAACAGCCGAACCGGACGCAAATTAATGTATTGATCCAACTTAAACCGCATTTCCAGCAGCAGGCCTTTTTCAAGGATGCCCGGCGCCACATCAGGATGTCCGATCGCACCCAGCAGAATCGCATCTTGTTTCTTCAGTTCGTTAACAGCGCCCTCCGGCAGAATTTCGCCGGTCTTCATATACCGCTCGCCGCCGAAATCATACGGAGTCTGCTCGACCTTAAACCCAAACTTCGCCGCGGCCGCCTCCATGACTTTAACTGCTTCAACAGTCACTTCCGGGCCGGTTCCGTCGCCGCCCATCACACCAATCTTATAACTCTTCATTTCGATACTACCTTTCTATTATCCATACCATTTATTTTTGTCGCTTCAACCTTAAATTACCATGAAGGGCATGAAGTTTTTAATTATTTTCTCTTCATGTCCCTCATGAACTTCATGGTTAAAAACACCCTATCATTTCATTTTTTGTTTTTAATGTGGTCTAACAGGCCGCCGTCGTTGACGATTTCCAGAGCGAAGTCCGGTAGCGGCGTAAATTCGATTTTTGTTCCCTGCGTCTTATTGTCAATCGTGCCCGCTTTGTAGTCAATTTCCAGCTCGTCGCCGTCATTGATTTTATCCAATGCACCGTGCAGTTCGATCGGATAGAATCCGCAGTTGATACAGTTGCGATAAAAGATCCGCGCGAACGAATGCGCGATCACCACACCGATGTTGGCGCCTTGGATTGCCCATACCGCGTGTTCCCGCGACGAACCGCAGCCAAAGTCATCGCCGCAGACGATCACATCGCCCGCCTGATGTTTAGCCATAAACTCTGTATCCAAATCTTCCATACAATGCAATGCCAACTCGGCCACATCGTCGGTGTTCAAATACCGAGCCGGAATAATCTCATCCGTATTAACATGATCCCGTTTATAAACATGTGCTTTTGCCATCTTCATTTCCCTTTTTTAAACCACGGTTTTCACGGATTTTCACAGATTCAATTTAACCATGAAGATCATGAAGACCAGGAAGATTAAATAAAGATCAGTTCTTTATTTCTTTCATGTACTTCATGGTTATAAATATTTTCTTGGGTCAGTCAATTGGCCTTCAACGGCACTTGCCGCCGCCGTTGCCGGGCTGGCGAGATAGACCCCGCTCTTTGGGCTTCCCATTCGACCCACAAAGTTGCGGTTGGTGGTGCTGACGCATTTTTCACCTTCGGCCAGAATGCCCATAAATCCGCCGAGGCACGCTCCGCAGGTTGGTGCACTGACCACACAGCCGGCATCATAGAAAATCTCCGCCAGGCCCTCATCAATCGCCTGCTTCCAGATTCGAGGCGTTGTCGGCACAATGATCGTCCGAATCGCAACCTCTTTGCCCTTAATAATCCCGGCGGCAATACGAAAATCCTCAATGCGGCCGTTCGTGCAGCTTCCGATATAGCACTGGTCCATCGCTTCGCCCGCACACTCACTGATCGGCTTGCCGTTACTCGGCAAATTCGGAAACGCCACCATCGGCTCTAGGCTCGAGCAGTCAATCGTATCTTCGTGCGAATAGACCGCATCCACATCCGATTCAAACACGGTATAATCGGTCTTGCCCTTGAGCCGACCGTCCAGATAACGCTTGGTCGTTTCATCGAAGCCGATGATTCCGTTCTTACCACCGGCCTCAATCGCCATATTCGTAATCGTCATGCGTGCCGCCATTGACATCTCTTTCAGTGCCGGGCCGACAAACTCCATCGCCTTATACAATGCCCCATCAGTACCGATGCGACGAATCACTTCAAGGACAACATCCTTGCTGTACACACCTTTACTAAGCGAGCCGGTCAATACAAACTTCATTGATTCGGGAACCTTAAACCAAAGTATCCCGGTCGCGATAGCCGCTGCGAGATCGGTCGAGCCGATCCCTGTCGAAAACGCACCGAACGCACCGTAAGTACAGGTGTGCGAATCACCACCGACAATCACCTCGCCGGGACGAATATGTCCCTGCTCCGGCAACAAAGCATGGCAGACACCCGCACGGCCGATTTTATAATAATACGGCAGCTTTTTCTCTTTCGCCCAAGTGTCCAGCCGTTTATGCAGTTCGGCACTTTTGATATCCTTGGCCGGCTGAAAGTGGTCGGGCGTAACTACAATCTTTTCCGGGTCGAAGACTTTGTCGATCCCCTTTTCTTTCAGCATCGAAATCGCCGGTGGCGTCGTAACATCATGGCACATAATCATATCCACCTGCGCATTAATCAACTCACCAGCGGCAACACGCTCTTTGCCTGCCGCCCGCGCCAAAATCTTTTCCGTTATCGTCATTGACATTTGCTAATACTCCGTATTAAAAAACTCTAAATTCTAAGTATTTACAATTTAGGATTTTCCAAGGGGGCATTATCCCCTTGGACCGCTACCATTCGGTTAATCGCGTCAACGAATGCCTTGGCGCTGGCTTCGATGATGTCGGTTGACACACCGCGGCCAATAAACACCCGACCCGCTTCGTTCTCGATTCGCACTGTGGCTTCACCCATCGCCTCAGTGCCGCCGGTGATCGAGCGAATACTGTAATGGTCCAGCTTAGGCGTCTGGCCCGTTGCCTGACGGATGGCTTCATACGCCGCATCCACCGGCCCGTCTCCACAGGCCGCCGCTTGCAATTCTTTGCCGTCAGCGCTGCGAATCTTCACAGCCCCCGTCGGCAGTGTTCCCGTACCGCTGGTAACGCTTAGGTAGTCCAGATGGTACGCTTCGTTGACCATGCGAACCTCATCGCCGATCAGTGCCGCTAAGTCCTCATCGAACACTTCTTTCTTTTTGTCGGCGATGATGAGAAAATGCTCATACACATGTTCCATTTCCTCATCGGACAGTGTATAGCCCATCTCTTCGAGCCGATGCCGCAACCCGTGCCGGCCCGTCCGTGCGGTCAATACCACCTTAGTCTTTTTTGCGCCCACATCTTCGGGCTTCATAATCTCGTAGGTCTCTCGCTTTTTCAGCACACCATCGACATGAATCCCCGAACTGTGCGCAAATGCGTTGCTACCAACAACCGCTTTATTTGCCGGCACCATAAACCCAAGCAGGTCCGCCACCATCCGGCTGGTTCGGCAAAACTCCGTGGCGTTGATACCGGTATCGACATCAAAAAAGTCTTGCCGCGTCCGCATTGCCATCACCACTTCTTCCATCGCCGCATTGCCCGCTCGCTCACCGATGCCGTTAATGGTGCATTCCACCTGCCGGGCACCATTTTGCACGGCCGCCAGTGAATTCGCCACCGCCATCCCAAGGTCATCATGACAGTGCGCACTGATAGTCGCCTTATCGATAGTCGGAACCTTCTCGCCAATCTGCTTAATCAGCTTCCCAAACTCATACGGAATCGCATACCCGGTCGTGTCCGGTATATTCAGCACCGTCGCTCCAGCATCAATCACCGCTTCGAGTATCTCATACAGATACCCCGGCTCGGCTCGACCCGAATCTTCGGTATAAAACTCCACATCATCGGTATATTCCCGGGCGCGTTTCACCGCCGCGACAGCCATCTCAATGGCTTTGGCCTTTTTCTCGGCCAGCGTCGTGCCGTATTTATCGGCGGCGAACTTTCCGGCGATGTGAATATCCGACACGCCCAGCCCCGTATGGATCCGACTGCGTTTGGCTTTGGCCAATGCCTTGCCGCAAGCGTCGATATCCGCCATCACCGCCCGCGACAGCCCGCAAATAATCGGTCCCTGGATTTCCTTAGAAATCAGCTCCACCGCCTCAAAATCCTTCGGCGATGAGATTGGAAACCCCGCTTCGAGGATGTCCACGCCAAGCCGGGCCAATTGCCGGGCCACTTCGAGCTTTTCACGCACACCCAGCCGACTGCCCGCGGCCTGTTCGCCATCCCGCAGCGTTGTATCAAAAATCATCACTTTTTCTGAAGACATAGAATACCTCCCGTTTTTAACTGCGGATTTCACGGATTTCCGCAGATTTTTTCTCAATTAGAACCGAAAGTTCGCTATACAATAGCCGGGGGGTCCACCCTCGGTAAAGAATTTTTTCCGTTTTTAAGCCCCGGCAGGAGCGATACATAGTGAACATCTCTAATAGAGCCGTTTGAAACAAGCGGACTATTATGCCTAAAATAGCGAAAAAATCCACTCTAAATTGGGAAATTGGTTCGTTTAGGGATTGATAGGATAGTTTATGCGCCGCAGAGGCACAGAGTGAGCAGATCGCTACTACCAATACTAAAAATGCCGTCATCATATGACTCACAAACAAGGGCATTTCAAACCGCGCTCACAGGTTATCCACAAACGGTGTTTGTCCTGTTAGAACTCTGTTAAGAATAAAAATTTTTCGCGTCTAAGTTGCGTATTTACGAAGACCTCTCCGGTGTGGAAAAGTATTTCCAAAAAAGCCGGTTGCAACCGCTTTTCAAAGCCCCTAACATTGGGCCAACTTGGCATTAGACGATTTGACAAAATAAGATTTGCAACTTCCTAATTGGAAACGGGAGAGGTTAGCTATGCAGGCGGTTTTCACGGATGAAATGAGTGCGGTTGGCGAACGAATCGCTGATAAGGTTGGAAGCACACAATATCAGGTCTGGTTCAAACAGGCCACGCGGCTGGTGATGAAAGACGATCATGTGGAAGTCGCCGCCGCGAATCCCTTTATCTGCAACTGGATTCAGGGACATTTTGCCTCGATGATCGAAGAGGCCGTACACGAGGTGTTCGGTGTACCATCGCCGTTGCGGTTCCAGGTGGACGGAAAACTCGCAAAACGCCCCGACAAACCCATCATGGAGCACCAGAAAACCGAACGGGTACTCAATTCATTGCGGCGGACGCCGGTCCAACCGAAACGCGGCATCGGTGAAAAACCCCTCAAACTGACACTGGACACATTCGTGGTCGGCCCGAAAAATCAATTGGCCTTTAATGCCGCTCAGACGCTTGCCCGTGAGGAAACCAGCCCCTTTAATCCCCTGTTTCTCCACGGCGGCTATGGCATTGGAAAGACCCACCTGTTGCAAGGGGTCTGTAACGCAATTTATGCCAGCCGGCCCGACTGCCGATGGGCGTATTTGTCCGCCGAAGAGTTTGCCAACCAGTATGTCGTCGCACTCAAGACCCGTAAGCTGGATGCGTTCAGGCGGCGGCTGCGAAACCTCGATGTGCTGGCCATCGATGATATTCATTTTCTCGCCAACAAAAACGCCATGCAGGAGGAGTTCCTCCATACCTTTAATACCATCGATCTCGCGGGAAAACAGGTCATTCTCGCATCGGACGCCCATCCCAAAGAGATCGGAAAACTTTGCGAAAAACTTGTCAATCGGTTTGTTTCAGGGATGGTGGTGCGGGTCGATGCGCCGGATTTTGAAACACGACGCCGAATTTGCTCCCAGCGAGCGGCAGGGATGAAGCTAAATATATCACAGGATGTGATCGACTATATCGCGGGCAGCATCAGTGCCAGTGTGCGCGAACTGGAAGGGGCCTTGGTCAAATTGGCGGCCTTTGGCTCGCTCAGCGGCCAGCGGATATCCCTGACCGTCGCACAGCAGGTACTCGCCGACCAGATCGCCCGGACGGACCCGGTTGTGCATCATTCCGAGATTGTCTCGGTTACAGCGGAATTCTTCGGAGTCAGTGTTTCAGATGTTTATTCGGCGAAAAAAGACCGCACCACCTCTTTGGCTCGCGCGTTCGGGATGTATCTGCACCGACGGTTCACCAAGTCGTCCTACCCGGAGATCGGACGGGCCATGGGCGGCAAAAACCACGCCACCGTCATCCTGGCCTGCCGCAAGATCGAAAGCCATCTCAAGACAAACAACGACCTGAAATGGCGAACCCCAACCGGCTGGCGCAATGTCCCGGCCAAAGACGCCCTCGACGCCCTTCTCGAAAAAGTTTCGTAAAACCCACTTTTTACCCTTGTCCACCGGTGTTTAGGCAAAATCCTTTGACAAGCGGGCGGCGGATATGTAGAGTCTGGTATCACAATTCACCCAAGGTGTCCAAACGACTAAATAAAGGAACGATGTGATCAAACAAAGTACGGCTGAAATTCTGAACGATGTTCTCGAGCGGGTTAAAGCCATCGACCCGGTGAATGTGCGTAAGTGGTTTGACGACCTGCACATCACCGCGTTTGACCACGGCTTGATGCAGATCGCCTGCCCGGATCAATCCTGTGCGGAGTACTTACAGGACAACTGTGCGGCAACCTTTACACAAGCGGCTCAGAATATCACCGGCCACTTGGTATCAGTCAATTTCTTCGATGTCAGCACCCGGCCCGACCCTCGGCAGATCGATACCCCTAAATATGTCCGTTTGCACCCGGATTATACCTTTGAGAATTTTGTGGTCGGTCCGTGCAACCGGCTGGCTCACGCAAGCTGCATCGCCACCAGCCAGAATCCCGGGGTGATCTATAATCCGCTGTTTCTCTATGGCAAGGTCGGCTTGGGCAAGACCCACCTGCTTCACGCGATCTGTCACGATGCCCGCAAGCAACAACAAAATGTGTCCATCCAGTTCCTAAGCTGTGAGGAATTCGTCAACGGCTTTATCAGTGCCATCGAAAAAGGAACCGTGCAAAACTTTCAGAATCAGTATCGCACAGTGGATATCCTGATTATCGACGATGTCCAGTTCCTGCGGGAACGCGAGCAGAGCCAGGAAGAGTTCTTTCACACCTTTAACGCCCTGTACAATAACCGCCGCCAGATTATTCTGACCGCCGACAGCGCCCCGCAGGACTTAGCGGCGTTGGAGGAACGGCTTATCAGCCGCTTTAAGTGGGGCTTGGTGGCCCGGCTGGACGCGCCCGGCTATGAAACCCGTATCGCCATCGTCAAAAAGAAGGCCCATCTGCGCGGCCTGAACCTGCCCGACGGCATCGCCGAACTGGTCGCCGAGCATACTAAAACGAATATCCGTGAGCTGGAGGGGGCGCTGACGATTATCTATGCTACAGCCCAGACGAGCGATGAGCCGATTACCATCGAACTGGCCCGGCGGGCACTGGGTGTGCAGGAGGCCGCCGCGTCCAGAGCCGTAACAATGAGCGATATTATTCATACCGTCAGCGGGCATTTTGATGTGCGGATTACCGACATTCAAAGCAAAAAACGAAGCCAGAGCATTGCCCTGCCCCGACAGGTGTGTATGTATCTGGCACGAAACCTCACGCGGCACAGCTTGGAGGAGATCGGCGGCCATCTCGGCGGACGGGATCATTCAACAGTCCTCCACGCTTTCGCCAAGATCGAGCAGATGTATAAGGAAGAACCCAACTTCCGCGACAACATCGACCACCTCACCAATACCATCAAAAAATAGCCCCCGCTTCGCAAATAACTGTGGAGCGGCGCAAGCCACCCGATTGCTGTAAACGGCGGAGCAAAATTGTCCCACCTGGTGGGCGGTTGAAAAGCGTACCCCTAAAGAGATTTCCACAGACAACCATAGACACAAAAAAGGCCAAGACATGCTGATAAACACAATCTTGGCCCAAAAACAAGCTCCCCGAGTAGGACTCGAACCTACGACATAGCGGTTAACAGGCGCGAAGATTTGCAATCCAGAATTACCCTTTCCGTCTCTTAAAACGAGCTAATTTCTCATAACCGCATTAGTTACAAGCAATAACAATCACATCCTTTTCCCGTTTAGTCCCGGCTATTTCCGTCATATTCCGTGTTTACCCCATTTTTTCCTTGCATTCTGCATAGATTCTGCATCACTACTGTCCGGTTATAAGTCGAATAATGGCAAGTTGTTAGCAAAACTACCTTCTGGGCTATCGAAGTCAAATGCTGTAAACAGTTCCGAAATAGGCTTTTTCTCAAATTGCAGGATACTCAAAACCTGTAGAATTTCGGGTTCATCCGGTTAATGCATAGGTGCTGGTGTGAATGTTGTAGATTCTGAGTTTCAGATATTCCTCATCTCGATAGCCACAGGCATTTCTTTGCAGTGTTCCGATCTTCCGATTTGTGGCCTCTAGTTTACTGGTACTGATACGATGACTGTACCAATTCAGGATAAACGGCTTCCATTGCTGAAGCTTTCCAGCAGCGTCGGTGAGTATCTTGATCCCGCTGGATCGTGCCTCATCAATCCAGGCGGTCAGTTCCCTGTCGGCCTTGTCTTTATCAAGGCAGCGAAACAACAGCCGAAGCCGTTCTTTCATATAATAGGCCGTCGCCAACGGCTGATTGACTTCTAACGCTGCTTGTAAGCGGAGCCGCTCATCTTTGGCTGGATTTGAATGGGCTTTCAGATTCTCAGGCGCTTTCAACAATAACCATCGACTCCCCTTGAGGACGGCTTTTTCTGTTTGCAGGGCCTGATGATATAATTGTCGTCGAAGCACAGATAGCTTCTCATTGAACCATTTGACCAGATGAAAGTGATCCAAGACTAAATCCGCTTCAGGAAGGTGTTCCAGAACAGCGGCCATATAGCCGCTTGCCATGTCCGTAGCCGCTGCTTCAATCTTCGCTTTGGACCGCTTTAAGCGTACCCAGAAGCCCTTAAGGGCTTCTTTTCCTTTACCCTGGCCAATATGGAGAACCCGTCCAGTTCGCAGATCAAGAACCAGTGTAATAAACTTGCGTTTCTTGCCAAGATACACTTCGTCGATCGCAATATGGCGAACCTTTTTGAGGTTGAATGACTTGTATTTGCGTCGCAGATGCTTCTTATGAATCTCTTTGACCGTATCCCAGCTCAAGCCGGTTAATGCGGCGACATCCTGAATCGTGGTAACCTGACACAAGTCAACAACGAAGCGTTCCAGAGAGCGGGTGTAATGCTTTTTGGGGTCGGCAAATCCAAGGTGAGGTTGCTTAATAGCCCCACAGTTTTTGCACTGAATACGAGGGACTTCAACGACCAATTCCGTCTTTTTATTTCCGACAGGAATCATCTTGAACGAGCGAGATAGGCAACCAAACCGGATGACATCGCGGGATTTACAGTCCGGACACTTCAGATTGTTGGGGCCGAGAGAACCGTGAAGGACGGTCTTGCCGTCAAAAAAACAGTTTTTGTGTGTTGCACGGATCGAACACCAAAGGTATGATACAACAGACTTGTGGACATGGCTTTATCTCCTGTGTGGTTTTATTTTTTTCCACATAATATAAGGTCATGTTCCTTTTTGTACAGCGTTACCTACGCATTGTTCGGAAGACCCGTAAAAGTAATAGTGAAGGCATCTGCCAGGGACCG
>NBLM01000092.1 GCA_002084585.1 Planctomycetales bacterium 4572_13
GAGGTCGCAGGTTCGGGATTCCTCTGCCGGCGGCGACCCAGTGGGATATCGTCGAACGCAGTGCCGACCAAATTGAATCGGTCTTCCATGAGATGGTTTATCAGGCGGCCCAGGGACGGGTGCTGCACAATGAAGATACTGGCTTTTTGCAATAAGGATGAGGCAGCGGTTGACAAACCGGAGCGGACCGGTGTGTTCACCTCGGGGATCGTCTCGATTCTGGAGGACCATCGGATCGCGCTGTTCTTCACCGGACGCCAGCACGCTGGCGAGAACTTGACCGACCTGCTGAAACGGCGCGCCTCTGGGTTGGGCAAGCCCATCCAGATGTGCGACGCATTGAGCCGCAACATGCCCGAGGAACTAAAGACCATCGTTTCCAACTGCCTGACACATGGACGGCGGCGTTTTGTTGAGATCGCGGTCAACTTCCCCGATGCGTGTCTCACTGTGCTGGACATCCTCAAAGATGTCTATACCAATGACGCCGAAGCCGTCCGTCAGGGCTTGACCGATGACCAGCGGCTGCACTGGCACCAGGAACAAAGCGGGCCAAAGATGATGGAACTGAAAGCGTGGCTTACCGAGCAGATCGAACAGCACAAAGTCGAACCCAACAGCACCCTTGGTGAGGCAATGGGCTATATGCTCAGGCACTGGGAGAAGCTAACCCTGTTCCTCAGAGAACCCGGCGCCCCGCTGGATAATAATATCTGCGAGCGAGCGCTCAAAAAGGCGATTTTGCATCGCAAGAACGCTTACTTCTATAAGACCCAAAACGGAGTCCGTGTAGGCGATCTGTTCATGAGCATTATCCACACCTGCGAAATGAATAAAGTCAACCCGTTCGACTACCTCACCCAGTTGCAAAAACACGCCCAAACCGCCGACACGCCCAAACCGCCGCATCAGAGCCTGCTGGCTGGATGCCGTGGAATTATCAGCAAACGCTGACCACAAGCGGCACCCCTCAACAAATTGGGGTGATGCTGCCGCAACCATCCCGCTATTAACGGTCAGATTGCCAAAATCAACCTTTTTGAAAAAAGTGAGATTTTTCACGCTTGCCGAAAGGACACTGTTCATTAGAAATAACTGTCCATTTTCATTGAAAATTACCAAAATATTCACAATAAAAATGGTTCTTGTCTCTCCTAACTTAACCATTCTGCCTAAGTTGGTGCAAAAAATGTCGTCGTCCCTTGATTATTTCGTTAATTGGGCCATTTTGTGACGAAAATGGACAGCTAATCGGACAGTGCGTAGATCAGATTGAAATTGGGGTATTTTTCAGCCAGTTCCTTAAACTCTTCCAGATAAAAAATATCTTGCGTTGTCCGACAGCCAAAAAATAGCCAGCACACACGGTCGGGCTGTTTGTCATAGAGCGAATAAATGATATTCTTCATCGGCGCCATACCGGCACCGCCGCCAACACACACAATTTCAGTGTCGGGATCCTCGTTAAGATAAAACTCACCATACGGCCCCGTAAAGGTAACCGCGTCCCCTTCCTGGAGATTATGAATATAGGTTGAACAAATCCCATCGGGTATCTGCCGCACCACCAGTTCAACGACATCGGTTTCATAGGCAGGCGAACTGATAGAATACGCCCTAAAGATCGGTCCTTCAGGCGAAGGGGCCTGAACCTGAACATATTGTCCGGGACGCTGAAGGATGCCTTCGGGGTCGCTAATTTTGAACCGCACCTCCTTCATATCGTATGTCAGCTCGCGAACGGCCTCGACAGAAGCATCAAATAACTTCACATTCAGCAGGTCCGAGGGGATGCGTACAAAAATATCCTCTCGTATCTTAACCTGACAGGCCAAACGAACATCGGAGCGAATCTCATTGCGTGTCAGAAAGGGTTTCTCGATAGGCAGCAACGGACCGCCGCCGCTGGTAACGGTAATCTTGCAGAATCCACAGGACCCTTTTCCGCCGCAGGCAGAGGGAATGAAGATTTCATTGGCATACAAAGCCGAAAGCAGCGTCTGCCCCCCTTCGACCTCCAGAGGTTCTTCGCCCGCATTAATATCCAGCTTACAGATTCCATAATTTACCAGAAAGCGTTCGGCGACAATCAGCCCAATCGCCAGCACAGCCGTCAACCCCGCGAAAACAAATGCTGCATTCAAATATAATGCCACTTCGAGCTTCTCCTATTGAATCGTCACCATTCCGGCGAATCCCATAAAGGCCATTGCCATCACACAGGTTATAATCATGGCCACCGGCACGCCCACAAATGGCTTGGGGACATCACTGTAACGCATTTTCTGTTGCAGGCCCGCTATTAATACGATCGCGACCAGCCAGCCCAGACCCGCACCAAAACCGAAGCCAACCGTCTGAACAAAGGTGTACTCCCGGATAATCACGAAAATCGAAGCACCTAAAATCGCACAGTTGACCGTAATCAACGGCAGAAAAATCCCTAACGCGAAATACAGCTTCGGGCTGAATCGTTCTACAATCATCTCAACCAGCTGAACAAACGCCGCGATGACGGCGATAAACACGATAAACTGGAGATGCCCAAGCTGCAGCGGGGCCAAAACAAAGTGATAGATCGCATAGTTAATCATGGCCGTCAGGGTCATGACAAAAGTGACGGCCGTCCCCAGTCCCAAGGCGGTTTCGACCTGACCGGAGCAGGCGATAAACGAACACATTCCGAGAAAATTACTCAGCAGAATATTGTTCGTAAAGACCGCCGCGATCAGGATGACCATTGCAGATGTGTCAGACATTTAGTTACCCTCCTCGGTGTCATCACCTTTAAGCACATTGAAGATTGCAATCAGAACACCAAATACAAAAAAGGCCCCGGGAGCCAGAACCATCAACTGGTTGGGGGTGTACCACGAACCCAGTTCAAGTGTCCACCCGAACAGAGCAACCTGACCGGCTCCGAACAGTTCCCGCAGAAAACCAATAATGGCCAGTGGGACCCCGTAGCCGATTCCGTTCGCCACGCCGTCAACAATCGACACCAGCGGCGGGTTTTGTAAGGCGAAGGCCTCGGCTCGGCCCATCACAATGCAATTGGTGATAATCAACCCGACATATGGCCCAAGCTGTTTAGACATTTCCCAGTAATACGCCTTGAGAAATTCATTGAACAAAATCACAAAAGTCGCGATGATAGCCACTTCGACGATCATTCGAATTCGGTGCGGAATATGTTTTCTCAACAGCGACACAAATAAGTTTGAGCCCACACACACAAACAACAGAGCCGCCCCCATCACCAGCGAATTACTCAGTTTGTTGGTGACCGCCAGCGCCGAACAAATCCCCAGCACCTGAATCGCCAACGGATTACTCGTCCAAACGCCCTCTTTGAGCGTAACAAGACCTTTGCCCCCGCAAAGTCCGCCGCTGCCGCAAGTCATACATGAACTGTTATTGCTCATACGCATCTCTCTTTGAAGCCAATGCTTCGATTATAACATTGATCATTTCCTCTACTTTATCACAGGTTATCGTGGCCCCTGTAATTCCGGCAATCTCATGAACACCGGTCGCATCGGTTCCGCCTGCGACAATATCGATCCCCCACTGACCCTGCTCATCGGCAATTTGCTTACCGGTAAACTGATCGCGAAAACTTTGGGTAACAATTTCGCCGCCAAGACCCGGTGTCTCCTCCTGCTCATAAAAGGAAAGCCCGCGAATCGTCTTATAGTCCGGTTCCAGAGCTAAAAATCCTTTGATCGGCGCCCACAGACCCGGCCCCGCAAACCGGACGGCCACTGCTTTGACTTCATCGGAACCTTCGGGCTTATAGGCATAAATTGTCAAGGGTTCACCCTGACCGGCCACCTGCTCCGTAACATTTCGTTCAAAAATCTCGATCAGCCCGGCAGGGCCGGTCTCCATATCAAAGGGAACCTTTAAGGCCGACAGGATATTTCTGATTTCTTCGGCTTTTTTATTTTCTTCCTGCCGGGGTCGTGTGAATTCTGCCGCAACCGTCAGCAAGGTCGCGCAAACCAGTCCTAAGATAATGGCAAAACAGATCGTGTAGATACTTTGGCGTATTTTATTCATTCCTGAGCATCCTCAACCGAATACTGAAAACTATTTCGTCGATAATCGGGGCGGCAATATTGCCCAGCAAAATCGCGAACATCATCCCTTCGACATATCCGCTGAAATTTCGAATCAACATCGCGATAGACCCAATCAGAACGCCATAAACCCACTTGCCTTCATTTGTCGAAGGACTTGAGACTGGATCTGTCGCCATAAAAAACGCTCCAAACAGCAATCCACCTGCAAACAAGTGCCACAACGCGGGTGCGTATTGCTCCGGATTCACGCCATGCAGGATGGCCGCCAAAAGTATCGCTGAACCAAGGATGCCGACAACCGTTCGCCAGTTTGAGACTTTCGTCAATAACAAAAATATCCCGCCGCAAATAATCAGTACCCCGGAAGTTTCACCGATAGAACCGGAAATGTTACCGATGGCCAACTGCAGAGTGTCCGCAAATACCGCCTGCTTGGCTTCGACCAGAGGCGTCGCGGAGGTAATTGCCTCGACATTGGACCCCGTAACATACTGCAACAGTCGCCCGGTAAGTCCGCTTCCCGGCCTGACCCAACTCGCCGACATCGCCGCCGGATAGGCCAGCGCCAAAAAACATCGGCCGACGATGGCCGGATTAAACAGGTTTCGCCCGGTTCCGCCAAAAATCTCTTTGCCCACAAACACCCCGAACGCACAGCCAACCGCGACCATCCATAACGGGGTCGCCGGCGGCAAAACGAGCGGAAAGATCAGGCCCGTTACCAGAAAGCCCTCGGCAATCTTTTCTTTCCGAATCACCGCAAAGGCCACTTCTACCAATCCTCCCGCCGCGTACGAGACCACAATCATCGGAATAATCTGAAGCCCAAAGAAATACAGCGACGCCGCCACACAGGGTAGCAAGGCGATGATAACCATCGACATATAGCGCTTGATGTCCAAGGGATCACGGCTGAATGGGGCATACAGTGCCTTTGAAGCGGGCGCAAAAAAGAAATTCTCCATGGCCTCATACAACGGCTTCATCGGAGACAGCACCCCTTTGTCTTCAAACACAGGACGAACTTTTTCAAATAGTTGAAGCAGTATTTTCACTATGCTTTTCCTGACTCGTACGGTTTATTCAGTCTCGGCGGCCTGCTCTTTTTCGCGTTTTTTTGCGGCGGCCGCTTTCTCTTTGGTAATGGCCTCTTTGGCCTCTTGGAATTCGTGCATCAGTTCAATTTTCGACGGACACACAAAAGAACACAGTCCGCATTCAATACAAAGATCGATTCGCGATCGTTCAATTTCGTCAATATCATCCTGGTAGATCAACTTGTGCAAACGGTGCGGAATGATTCCGGCCGGACACACATCTTCGCAGAAATTACAAGATACACACGGGCGCACCTCACCACGAACCGAATTGGTCAGCCGTTCGGCGAAAAGACCCCGCAGTGAACTCATAAAACACCCCGAATACGACTGTCTGTCAAATCCCGGCCGCACAAAAGCCAAGAACTCCCGACTCTGTCGTTCCGGAACGAAAGTAATCCCTTTACAGCCCGCAGGAATGCCCTTTGTATCATCCGTTAAAAGTTGCCCGGTTAAAACCCCGCCGTCAACGGCAACCGCATGTTTTTGAGCATACCGTTTTCGTATCTCTGCGATAGGATAGCCCGCTGTCAATCGCAGGTGCAAAGGGTGTTTGGCTCCCGGCCCTGCCACGGAAATGACCTTCTCAACACAGGGCTTGGACGAAGTCAATACAGCGTCAACAGCAAGAACACCATCGGCATTGAGACTCCAGACAGATCCATCGGCCCGTTTAAAGCCCAGATGACGCGCGAGGATGGCAAAATTATCATAGGGATATTTCATGGGGACTTCTACGGTCTTCACCCATGCGTAACCGCGAATGTGTTCTTTTATTTTAACTGAAATATCTGTTTTTATCTTGGGAAGCACCAAATAAATCGGCTGATACTCAAGCAGCGACTGGAGGTGTTCGAGACCGCGCGTAAACTGCTGAAGACACGCCTCCAGCAAGACATCGCCTCTGACAAGAAACGGCTCAAGCCGAATCGTCGAGACAATAACCGCCTGCGGCGTTGACAACGGATCAGGCGTTTGGCCGGTGTAGGCGTCTTTCACATATTCCCATGCGCCCAGATTCAATAACTTATGTTGCTCAAAGTCAGCCGAACCCATTTTGTGAGCATGTTCAGCGTCATCATAATTGACCTGTCCGCCGGCTTCTTCGCCGGACAGTTCCCGAAGAACCACATGTCCGGTTGTTGACTCCAAATCAACTTGTCCCGAACAGGGCGAAAGCAGAGGAATATCATAATTATCCGGATCCTTCGCAAGGATATCCCCGGCTACCACACACTGGCCATGTGATGTACAGATTTGTGAAAAATTAAAAGACCTGCTCACTATGGGCAAATAAAGGGTTTCAGGAAGTGAGGCCTTATCCAGAAAACCGCCTGGACGGCCCTCTATTTTCATATTGTAACCACCGCGTAACTTCAACATCCATACCCCTGACTTTTGTTCCCTTAAACACCGCGAATACTGCCCTAATATACTACTGATAGCTCCCGATAAAGCTATAACTATTCTCTTGAATAGTGAAATTATATGGTCAATCAGCCCTTTGAATTATCTATGGCCCTGATAAGGTTGCCGGCTACTTAAACCGCGCATCTAACTTAAAAACTGAAGTTTTGCAAAAATGCTTAAAACAGCGCAAAACAACAGCGAGACCTGCAAATTTTACATTTTGAGGTTTCGCAAAAACATTGGCTACAACCCTGCA
>NBLM01000093.1 GCA_002084585.1 Planctomycetales bacterium 4572_13
GCGTTGCAGGGTTGTAGCCAATGTTTTTGCGAAACCTCAAAATGTAAAATTTGCAGGTCTCGCTGTTGTTTTGCGCTGTTTTAAGCATTTTTGCAAAACTTCAGATATTAACAGGGGGAAACCACTGAGAACACTGTGTACGGTAGGTTAAAAAGAGCTGTTCTTAATGTGGGTTCCAGTGTAAAATGCAAGAGTTCAGTTACAATTTAAAATAGACCCAACAGAACTGTTTGACATATAACCTATCCTCTGTTTAATGGAGCAGTCGGTTCGATGAGATCATTTGTTGTTCTATGTATTTTGCTGGGAATCGGACATCTGCTTCGCAGTCGGATTAAGCTTTTTCAAAAGCTGTATCTGCCAAGCTGTGTCATTGGCGGGTTGGTCGGGTTGTTGGTGATCCAGCTTTTGGCGGCCGGTTCCGGCGGGTGCAGAAGTTGCGAATCGATTAGCGGCTGGCTGGACGGTGTAACCGAACCGTGGAAAAAAATACCTTCTATGCTGATCAATGTGGTCTTTGCCTGTTTGTTTCTTGGTGTTAAACTGCCAAAACTATCGGAAATATGGAAACGCTCCGGGCCGCAGGTCGTCTATGGCCAGATCGTCGCCTGGGGTCAGTATGTCGTTGGCTTAGGGCTGTGGGTATGCCTGCTCGGCTGGATATTCATCGACTTGCCGGGGATGTTCGCCGGTATCCTGCCGGTCGGCTTTGAAGGCGGACACGGCACGGCCGCTGGAATGGGGCCGGTCTTTGCCGAACGCGGCTGGCCCGAAGGTCAGGACTTAGCAATGACCAGCGCCACCTGTGGCATCATGTCGGCGATTGTCGTCGGGATGATCCTTATCAACTGGGCCGTGCGAAAGGGGTACGCCGTTAGGCACAAGGAACTCACCCAACAACTCGAAGACGACTCGATCGCCGTGATTCCGGTCGATCAACGCCCCATTGCCGGTCGGCTGACCGTCAACAGCGACATTATCGAGGCATTTAGCTTGCACTTGGTGGCCGTGGGACTGGCGTGTGGTATCGGAATGCTGATTAAAGAAGCCCTTGTCCTGCTCGAATCGCAATCGGCCTACCTCTCCGATAATCATCTGCTTTCAAGTTTCCCCTTGTTTCCACTGTGTATGATCGGCGGACTGGTGATCCAGTTTTTCGATGAAAAATATGACAGGAGAAAGCTGATTGACCTTGGACTCATCCGTCGCATTCAAAATTGCTCGCTGGATTTTTTGGTCATCGCCGCCATCGCGATGATTAGCATCGATGTGGTCAAAACCGCGTGGCTGCCGTTGCTGATTCTCGTGGCGGCGGGGATCGCGTGGAATGTCTTCTGCGTCATGGTACTGGCCCGGCGAATTCTCCCCGATGCGTGGTTTGAGCGGGCAATTGCTGAAATGGGTCAGTCCATGGGTGTTACCGCAACGGGTCTGTTGCTGCTTCGCGTGGTCGATCCCGACTACGACACACCCGCCGCTGATGCGTTCGCCTGCAAGCAGATCGTCCACGAACCCTTCATGGGCGGCGGACTCTGGACCAGCGCCGCCATCCCGCTAATCGCCATCTACGGCCCCTCGCGAGTACTCTTCATCGCCCTTGCCGCCGTAGCCGTCTGGCTAACCGTTGGCTGGATGATGCGAATCCGAAAACCGGCATAAGATACTTGCCGGCACGCATCCCCTGTCCGAAATACGGCGTGATATTCTTTCAAAGGGCCGTAACTTTCCAAAGTGAGCGTTCTGTCTTGGAAAATATAAATTGCCCCTTTAGTATTTCACCCCGCACATCAATCAGCAGCGAATTGTCCGTTTGTTCGTATAACGAATAGATGCCTTTGTCGGCAATTTTGACTTGGCCTGTGTTATTTTGGACGGGGCCTTCATAGGTCAGAAACCGCAGGGGATGGTCGCCGATGCGTTCGGCGGTGATGGGTCCGTTTTTGATCTCGGCAGGGGGGCTGTTCAATCGCCATGTCCAGAGTACCGCGTCCATATCCAGCATCAGATCCCAATGCACACCGTCCGAGGTGGTGTGCCGGGAGATTACAAATTGCTTTTGTATCTTGTTGATGGCCATGAAAAACTCCCTCGATAGTTGATCTCCGCATGTCATAAGACGCCACAAGAGTTCACACTTTAGTGATGGAACAAGTTAAATCCTGAACGCTTACATCGTATTTGCGTTTGACTAAAATGTTAGAAATTTTCGATTTTCTCGGCGAGGGCGTCGAGGAGGTTGGCTTCTTCAACAGCGGCAATTTTTTCACCGTTTTTGTAGATGTAACCTTTTCCTGCGCCGGCACAGACAGCAATATCGGCGTCGGCGGCTTCGCCGGGGCCGTTGACGATGCAACCCATGACGGCGACCTTTATCTGTTTATCAATGCCCGCAAGTCGTTTTCGTACTTTTTTGGCCAATGCGACCACATCGACCTGGCAGCGGCCGCAGGTGGGGCAGACGATCAAGTCCGGTCCGGTGCGAGATTCCAGACCCAGCGAACGCAGAATCTGCTTTCCGATTTGGATTTCCTTGACCGGATCGCCGGCGATGCTGACGCGAATGGTGTCGCCAATGCCTTCGGCCAGCAAGGTTCCAATGGCGACCGATGACGGGACAAGGGCATCTTCCGGCAGGCCCGCATGGGTCAGGCCGATATGGATCGGATAGTCAAAATTTTCAGCGATGGCTCGATTAACCTCGATGGTGCGGGCGGTATCGGCACTTTTGGCACTGAGGACAAGATTGTCGAAGCCGCATCTTTCAAACAGCCGCACGAACGACCGCATCTCTTTGAGCATCAGGGCGATGCGTTTAGTGGGTGCGACATCGCTTTTCAGGTCGCGGATGCTGGCTTCATTGACACCGATACGAATGGCGATTTTGTGAAGTTTTGCACAATCAATGATGCGGCGGATGTCTTTTTTGTTTTTAATGTTGCCGGGATTCAGACGAATCTTGGCCGCACCGGCTTCGATGGCCTCAATCGCTCTGGCGGAGGAAAAATGTATATCCGCCACAACCGGTATCGGCGATTTTCCGACGATCTTTGCGAATGCCTGCGTATCGGCCTTAGTCGGTACGGCAATACGCACAAGGTCGCAACCCGCTTTTTCAAGTTTTCGAATCTGCCGCAGACACGCGGCCACATCCGTCGTAAATACCTTGGTCATCGTTTGTACGGCGATCGGATGCCGATGTCCCAATTTGAGCGGGCCTATGCTGACGGTTTTTGTTTTTCGTCGTTTAATCATAATAGTATCATTCTAATCGAGTGTGATTATAAAATTAATCTCTTTTTGAGCCGTTTGATCGCCAGAATCCCAACGATCAGTGTAAAAACAACAATGTAGAGCATATCCCACAGCAGAAATGAGTCGTAGTGGCCGTCGCAAATGCAGCGCATGATGCGAACCGAGTGCGTCAGCGGGAGGATTTCCGCGACGGGGCGGATGGTTTCGGGAAGGTTGCTAACCGGAAAGACCACGCCGGAAAAGAAAAACATCGGCGAGATGATCCCTGTCATGAAAAAGTTAAAGTGGTTGATCGTTTTAACGAACGATGTAATCAGAAGAGCCATCGCCGCGAACATCAAAGCGTTGAAAAATCCGAGCAGCGGGGCGAACAACGCATTGGGCATTGGCAGCATGGGCATCGCCGTTGGCCAAATCAGAGAAACCAGTGTCAACATACACAGCACTGCAAACGAGAAGAAGAGTCCCTTGGAAGCGGCCCAGAGCATTTCACCGACGATTAGGTTGTTGGCTGTGATGGGTGCTGCGAGCATACCGTCATAGACCTTTTGAAACTCCATCCGGATGAATGTGCCGAATGTGCATTCAAAGAACGCGGTCCACATCGAGGAGGTAATCAGCAGGCCGATGGCCAGAAACTGCACATATGGGCGACCGTCAATCGGATCAATATAACGCCCCAATCCTAAGCCCACACCGGCGAGAAAAATCAGCGGCTCAAAAAAAGGCGGGAACGCGTTGCTGAAAAGATTCTCTGTATAGACCCGCAGATGACGATACCAAACGCTGTAAAGACGCTGATGCAGGGGCGGATAGCCGATGGGTTTATTGGAACTCATTGAGCGTCCTCCCTGTGGTTCTCAAGAAAACATCCTCCAAATTTGAAGGTCTTAGGGAATATGACTCGCCTGCGAGTTTCTCGGTGATGGTTTTTAATGGCTCGGTATCATCGGCGTACCATCGCAGCGTTGGACCCGTTGAGTCAATGCGTACGCCATTGGGTATTGGTTCGATGGGGGCGGCTGTTTGAGGGCGGCGTTCGGTCAGTTCCAGAACGAACCGCTCGATGCGCTCGTCCAAAAGCTGAGCGGGTGAACCCAACAGTACCTTTTGCCCATGGTGCAGGATGAGAATCGTATCGCACAGGGCGGATGCTTCTTCCATATAGTGAGTGCTTAGCAGCAGGGTGGTTCCCTGTTTTTTCAGTTGCCGCAGTTTGTCCCAGATAATGTGCCGCACTTGCGGATCTAAACCCGTGGTCGGCTCATCCAGGATCAGCAGACGGGGTTGATTGAGCAGCGCCCGTGCGATGACCAGTCGCCGCTTCATTCCCCCGGACAACTCGCGGATGCGGGCGGTTCGCTTGTCGGTTAGTTGAAGAAATGCCAGCAGTTCTTCAACTCGGTTGCATGCCTGCCGGGCGGGCATGTTATAAAACCGCGCAAACAGCAGCAGGTTTTGAATCACATTCAGTTCTTCGTCAAGATTATCCTCCTGCGGGACAACGCCGGAGAGGTATTTAATGGACAATTCCTGATGCGTCGGATCATAACCAAAAACATTGATACCGCTGGCGGGGTGGTCATCCCGAAGAACCCGTGCGTAGAGCATTTTCATCATCGTGGTTTTGCCGGCGCCGTTAGGCCCCAAAAAACCAAAACAGGATTTTTGGGGAACCTCAAAAGACAGATCATCGACCGCCCGAAGCGTGCCGAATGTTTTGCTGATGTTTCGAACCTGAATAACAGGGGGTTGCATGGCGATTTCGAGCTTTCGTTCTAACTCAGTTCAGTGCATGCGTCACGGATCAATCCCTGCAAGACACCGTCGGACAGGTCGGCCAATTCCGGCTCTGGTCGTTCGGCTCGTCCCATTGAAGAGAGAGTGCGGATAGAGATCTTTTTGGTTTCCTTTAGTTTGGAAAAGGTCTTTGCTGCTGCGGCCAGTTCACCATCAGCCATTTGCCGCAGATAGATGATACATTTTTTGATGACATCTTTTTCCTGTGCGGTGCGGTCCTTGCCAGGGTCGGATTCCTTCTCGCTGGATATTTCCATGCCAAGCAGACTTTGTGTCAGCATATGGGTCTGCTGCATAAGTTCTTCCATCTGTTTTTCTTCGTTCGCATTTAGCGGTTCCAGTGTCAGTTCCGCTTCGTCTTTTGTTTTGGGCGATGGAACATAGCACCGATGCTGGCAGAAAGGGCAGTTGCCCCATTTTCCGCCGGTTGAGTCCGGGGCCTTAATCTTCTTCTTACACGCTTCACAGTGAAAACTAATAGACATCGCCAATTCCTTTTTTCTAACCTTTTTGAGCGGTGTATTCGGCGCACACATCCGTACTGATCCCGCCGCGCGGAGTAAATGTTGATCTGACCTGCATCCAGCGAGGTTTGCACGCGGCGGCCAAATCGTCCAGTATGTCATTGGTCAGTGATTCGTAAAAAATCCCCTTATTGCGAAAACTCTGCATATAAAACTTCAGCGACTTCAGTTCGATACAAAGTGCATCTGGAATATATTCGATCAGGATCGTTCCAAAATCCGGCTGGCCGGTTTTCGGACACACGCTGGTGAACTCCGGACAGCGAATCGTAATCGTGTAATCCCGCTGCGGGCGGGGGTTGTC
>NBLM01000022.1 GCA_002084585.1 Planctomycetales bacterium 4572_13
GATTCAACCGTAATAGATCTTCTGACAGCGGGCATGAGAGCCGAGTCCCAGCGACAGCAGACCATTGCCAATAATATCGCCAATATCAACACAGACGGCTTCCGCCGGTCGGAAATCAATTTTGACGAAGCACTGGCAAAGGCACTGGACAAAAACGGTTCGTTTGACCCGAACAAATTGAAAACCGAAGTCTTTCAACCTGAAGACACCCCGATCAATGAGTTTGGAAGCGATGTGGGCTTGGATACAGAAGTCGGGGAAATGGCCAAGAACTCTCTGAGGCACAGAACCTATATGTTAGTTTTGAAAAAGAAATACCTGCAAATGGATCAGGCCATGAAGTTTTAATTTAGAAAAAGGCAAGATTGATGAAAATTGAACCCAATACATTCAATACAATCGACATCGCCACCTCAGGGTTGCGGGCCTACGGTCGTCAGATGAAGGTGATTGGTTCGAATATGGCCAACATCCAGACCACCGATGCCGGTAACGGGCAGCCCTACCGCCGGCTGATTGCTGAATTTGAGGCCCAAACGGATGACGGCGCCAGCGGTGTCAGCATTAAGGACATCGTCCGGGACCAAAGCCCGTTTCAACAGGTGCTTAAGCCCGGTCATCCTAATGCGGATGAAAACGGCTATGTGTCGATGCCAAATGTGAACTGGGCCACTGAAATGGTTAATTTGAATGCGGCCAGCCGGGCCTATCAGGCAAATGCCGCCATCTTAAAACGGTATCAGAAAATGGTTGAAAGCAGTTTGGAATTATTAAGATAAGGTACACAGGAGCTATAAATGGCCATACAGTTTAATCCCAATATTTCAAATTTACAACAAACCGCGGCCCTCCGTCCAACTCCGCAAACCGCTCACCAGCCACAGGGCAATAAGGTTGATTTTGGAAATGCGATTCAAAAATCGCTTGAGAAAGTCAACGATCAGCAGGGACAAGCCAACCAATCCATCGTCGATCTGATGAGTGGCAAACAGCAGGACATTAATTCGGTTGTAGCCGATGTGGCCAAAGCGGACATGAGCTTTAAGATGCTTGTGGGCATCCGTAATAAACTCGTCGAAGCTTACAAAGAAACGATGCGGATGCAAATCTAACGCACTAATAGCAATAACAGCATTCTGATTCACAGGCAGGCGGCATGGAAGTGTTTCAAAAAATAAATATAATCTGGAGTAAGATCGGCTTGGTCCAAAAGGCCCTGCTGGCAGCCATCGTCGTTGCGTGCGTTTTGACAGGAACATTACTAACCAAGTGGGCCTCCCAGCCGGATATGCGGCTTTTGTTCGGGAATCTGGGGATGGAAGAAAGTGCTAAGATCACAGAGAAGATCAGCGAGAAGGACATCCCCTATGAAGTTCGCAGCAATGGTTCGAGCATTTATGTGCCCGCCGATCAAATCTATCCCCTACGCGCTTCACTGGCTCGTGATGGCCTGATGCCCCGTAGCGGTGAGCCGGGTTATGAACTTTTTGACAATGAAAAACTTGGTGTCAGCCCCTTGGTTCAGAAAATGAACTACAACCGCGCGATTCAGGGCGAGCTGGCACGCACGATTCAGGTCTTTGACGGCATCGAATTCGCCCGCGTCCACATCGTCCGGCCTGAACAGACGATGTTTGTCTCAGAAGGTGAATCCGCAACCGCCTCCGTAATGCTCCGCCTAAAGCCCGGTTATCAACTCAGTGCCGGGACCGTGACCGCGATTTCAAATCTGGTTGCCGGCGCCATTGAGGGACTTCAGTCAGAACATGTTACCGTTACTGACAGCAACGGACGGATGCTGAGCTCTCAATCTTCGGGGGATGGGATGGCCGTTGGGGCCAATAATTACAAGAGCTACAAATCCAGTGTCGAACAGGAGATGAGCGGTAACATCCTGCGATCGCTTGAACTGGTCTTAGGGTCGAGCCGGGCCACTGTACTCGCCCAAGCAACACTCGATATGACCCAGGAAACCGTCATTAAAACGACCTATGAAAAGGGCGTCCCAGAAGAAGAAATTATTGAAGAAAGCAAAACCATCCAGAGTCCCACACTCGATGAAAACGGCAATGAAACCCAGCCGGGCAATGAGGAATCAAGCGGGACAACGACGATAAACAGTAAAATCCCGGAAACAACCACGACAACCGCCACCGTCCCCGGAAAAGTAACGGCCTGGTCCGTGGCTATTATCGTTGATCTGACCAAAGAAAAGAAAGTTGTAATCGATGAAGAGACTGGCGAAGCGTCAACCGACACCGCCGAGACAGGCGAACCGGAACTGATTATGACCATTGATGACATCAAGGATATTGTCCGGTCTGCTGTTGGCCCCGGTTTGATTACGGACGACAACCTGACGGTCAAACATGTTTCGTTTAACCGGCCACAGGCAGCATTTGTTAATGAAGAACCAACAACATTGGAAAAACTGGCACCCTTTGCGGAGATCGCACGACAGTCTTCAATGGGGATCTTTGCCATTTGCGGATTACTCGTGCTGAAAATTTTCACCCGTGCCGGCAAACAAGCGGCTACCGATTCCAAAACAGGCGACTCCGATCAAACGCAGGCACTCGCACTCTCCGGCGGCAACGGTATGTTGACCAGCGGCGGCCATGATGCCATGGCGGCAATGCGAAACCAGATCAACTGGCAGCTTCGTGAAAATCCCGAACAAACCCGACAACTCTTTTCATCATGGCTCTCAGAGGATGCGTAACCTATGACGCTGACAGGTATTCAAAAAGCGGCTCTTTTACTGACAACGCTCGATGCTTCCACCGCAGCGGATCTGCTCAAAGGGCAACCGCAGCAAGTGGTCCAGAAAATCGCCTTCGAGTTATCTGAATTGGACCTCAAAGGACAGACTAATACCGAACAGGCATCCGAGGTTGTACAACAATTTTTTGCTGAATTAACCCGTCCGCAAAGCGGGGAGCTGCACATCAAACAATTTGTGAATTCACTACTGCAAGGGTCTGCGGGCAAGGAAAAAGCGAAAGAACTGCAAAATAAAATGCAGCAGGCCGTCATTCAGAAAGACCCCTTCGTCATTATTTCTGATGCGTCGCCGATTCACCTGGCCTCGGTCCTTCAGAATGAATCTCCTCAGGCCATTGCCATTGTTTTATCCGAAATTTCACCCAAACTGGGTACAGAGATATTAAGCCGTCTGGATGAGCAAAAAGCTCAGATGACTGTCTGGCGGATGGCTCAACCGGCAACCGTCTCACGGCAAACGGTTCTCCGAATCGGCGAGATGGTCCATAAACGCCTCGCTGAAATGCAGTCGGAACAGGTAGAGGCGGGCCAGACACCCGAAGAAGACACTTCCACCGCCAACCTGCGGAAAATCGCACTGGTTCTGGGCGGCTTGAATAAGGAAAAACGCGACGCCTTTTTGGAAACAATCGAAGGCAAAGATGATGAAGCCGCCGACATGGTTCGGGCGCTGATGGTAACCTGGGAGGACATCCCGAGAATTGAGGATAAGTCGCTTCAGGAAATCCTGAGACAGGTGGAAGTATCCACTATGGCCAAATCGCTGCAAGGGGCCGATGCGATTATTGCCGCGAAGATCAACGGAAATATTTCCGGACGAATGAAAGAGATGATCGAAGAAGAGGTCTCTCTCATGGGGACTCTAAAAAAGAAGGACATTGCAGAGGCCCGCGAGGCGATGGTTCAACCGCTGCGCGACGCCAACAAAGCCGGAGATCTGGAATTTATTGAGGAGGATGATTAGATTGGTCATGGCCACGGTGAGTTTACAACTGAATATGCCGATTCAATCCGCCCGTGTTATCAATGAAGAGGTGGAATCGCCCACGGACCAGACGGCTCCAAACGCAGAAGCGCTAATACAGGGCAGCCAACAAGTGGATACACTGTGTAATGCCCTGCAGCAGGCCGCCGAAAATCTTGAGCGCTATACGGAAGGGTTGTTTCTTTCCCACAAGGAACAGATCGTGCGTCTCAGCATCGAAATTGCTTCTAAAATTCTCGCCAAGGACCGCCGCGAGCGAAATTATGACATTGAAAAGATCATTTCACAGGCCCTGCAGACGGTTCCCGCATCCAAGCAAACCATGATCCGATTAAACCCGGATGATTTAACAACAATGCGGAAAATGATCGACGCCAACGAATTCACAGCACCGGAGGGCATCCATTTTTCGGGCAATGTGTCTATCGGCCCGGCTGAATGTATGATCGAAACGGACCACGGGGTGATCGAATATCTGATTGAAGAGCATCTCAAACAAGTTGAAAACGCTCTTTCGCAAACCAAAGACGAAACAAAATAAAAGAAATGACACCCGCATTAAACAATTCGTTCTCGGTGGATTTCGATCTGTTCCATTCAACATTAGAGCAGGTCAACCTGACACAACTAAAAGGCGCCGTCACCCATGTCTCCGGTTTGACGGTTGAAAGCAGCGGTCCGGCGGATGTCGGGCTGGGACAACTGTGCCAAATCCGCATTCAAAATCATCAGGAAATCCAAGCCGAAGTGATTGGTTTTCGCAAGGGCGGATTGATTCTACTGCCGCTGGATTCCATCGATGGGATTCGAGCCGGCGACCCTGTTACCGCATTGAACGAACCGCGAACCATTGCCCTGGATAACAGTATTATGGGCCGCGTTCTGGACGGATTGGGTCGTCCAATCGACGGCAAAGGGCCGCTAAGGGCCGCTGAATACCGGCCGATTGACAATGTCAGTCCGCCACCGCTCGGCCGTGAAATGATCAGGGATCCCATGCCGCTTGGGATTCGGGCCATTGACAGTGTACTAACTTGCGGCAAAGGACAGCGAATCGGTGTCTTTTCAGGAAGCGGCGTAGGCAAAAGCGTCCTTCTCGGCGAGATCGCCAATGGAAGCGACGCCGATGTCAATGTCGTCGTACTCGTGGGTGAACGAGGCAGAGAGGTTCGTGAGTTTCTCGAAAAAGACTTGGGTTCCGAAGGATTGGCGCGAAGTGTCATTGTGGTCGCAACCTCTGATGCGGCAGCCATTCAGCGCGTTAAAGCCGGGGCCGTTGCGGTTACGATTGCCGAATACTTTCGCAATCAGGGGCGTGATGTGCTGTTTATGATGGACTCCCTGACACGACTGGCCCAGGCACACCGGGAAATCGGACTGGCGGCGGGCGAACCACCCGCTACAAAAGGGTATTGCCCCAGCACTTTCGCCATGCTACCGAAGCTGATCGAACGGCTCGGCTGTGATGAAAAAGGTAGCATCACCGGCATCCTCACTGTTTTGGCCGAGGGCGATGACATGAATGACCCGGTTGCGGATTGCGCCCGCTCGCTATTGGACGGTCATATTGTGTTGAGCCGTAAACTGGCCGACCGAGGCCATTATCCGGCCATCGATGTCCTTCAAAGCATCAGCCGGCTGATGACTACGGTAACCACCCCGGCCCATCAAACAGCCGCCCGAAAGCTCCGCGAAATCTATGCCACCTATACCGATGCGGAAGATTTGATTAATATCGGGGCATTTTCACCGGGAGCGAATAAACGAATTGACGGGTCTGTGGCACTGATTAGCCGGATTCAGGACTTCCTGATCCAGCCCGTCCGGCAACATAATGCCTTTGATAAAACCGTGGGTCAGCTACTATCGATTACCCAGGCATGGGACCAGATGCTGGGAACCAATGAATCGCTGCTGCCGGCGGGTTCAGCCGCTCTTTCTCAATGATAACTGATCGGAACTATCCGTGAAAAAATTTATATGGCCATTACAACGACTGCTGGACATCAAAGAAAAACAGGAAGATTTTGCGCGGATCGAACTGGTGACAATAACAGAACAGATTGTCATCATTCGCGGACAAATTATGATGCAGAAAACCATCCTGCATAGCGTATTCAGTGAGCTGAATCAACTGGAGCCGCAACAGCGACCGCAACAGCAACGGGAGTGTATGGAATACGCTCATGTAATCGATACGAAAATTGAGACACTGGGCCAGGCCCTTGAACAAACAGAGCAAAAACGAAAGAAGAAAATTGAAGAGGTTGTTAAATTACGAAAATTCCGTAAAGGACTGGAGCGACTCAGAGCCAAGGCCTTAGTGGACTATCATGAACAGATAAATCGAGAAGAACAAAAACAGTTGGATGAAAACATAACGACGACTTTCGCGAGAAAAATTTTAATGCCGGCATAAAAAAGGATCGACCATGAAAAAGACACAAATCATTATACTATCCCTGGCAGGTCTGCTCAGCTTCGCCAGCACCTTTACCGTAAGCTGGGTCATCAAAAAGAAAAAAAACGCCGCGATGGCCGCCCAACAGGCACAAACAGCCGATCCCCAGCAAGCTGATTCAAAACCGCAGAAAGATTTCTTTGATTCAATGTCTCTGACGACGGAAACAAACGAAGCGGGAATCAGTGAACGCCAGTTGCAGCACCTGATCGCCGATATCCGAAGTAAGATCAAAGACCACCGGGACCGCCAGATAACGATGGATACCCAAGCAGAGCGAATCGAGATATCCCGGTTGTCCATGCAGAAAGATATTGACCGCCTTAATGAGCTTCAAAATAAACTCAATCTGACCTTAGCCCAGATCCATCAAAAAGAAGCGGCCTTAAAAGACACACTCACCGAAATTGACGCCCTTGAAAAAGACAATTTTCAACGGTTGGCCAGTACTTATGAAAAAATGGACGCCATGCAAGCCGGACGCATTATGACCACAATGGCCGCCAGCAATCAACTCCAGGATTCCGTTAAGATCTTGTATTATATGAATGAACGCATGGCCGGAAAACTACTCGCAGAGATCGCCACCAAGAAACCGGAATTGGCCTCTCTAATCTGTATGCAATTAAAACATGTCAAAGAAATGAACTAAAACGGCGAACTCATATTGCTGTTAGAAAGTAAAGTATGGATATAGCAACGATTATCGGATTACTCGTAGGAAGTGGGATTATTGTCGGGTCCATTATTATGGGCGGCGGTGCCATGGCGTTTATTCATATTCCGTCAATGTGTATTGTCGTAGGCGGGACACTTTGCTCTGTTTTGATCCATTTTTCGATGGGACAGTTTTTATCCATTTTTTCAATTGTCAAAAAGACCTTTCAAGTCAAACTCCCCAGCCCCCGTGAAATCATCCAGCAAATGGTCAATTATGCCGCTATCAGCCGTCGAGACGGCGCTCTGGCTCTGGAGGAGCAACTGCGTCAGGTCGATTACGGCTTTGTTGGCAAGGGACTTCAAATGCTGGTGGACGGCCAGGACGAAGAGAGTATTCGTGAGATGTTGTCACTGGAGATTCAGCACCTCCAGGAGCGGCACTCCATCGGAAAAAAAATTCTTGACTTCATGGGGGGATCGGCGCCGGCATTCGGTATGATCGGAACCCTGATTGGTCTGGTACAAATGCTGCAGAATCTCTCCAGCCCAGATCAGATCGGGGCGGGAATGGCCGTGGCCTTATTGACCACTTTCTATGGTGCTTTTCTGGCCAATGTGGTCTTTATTCCTCTCGCCGGAAAGCTAAGCGTCTATTCCAAAGCAGAGCGGCTCGCAATGGAAATGACCCTTGAAGGAATCTGTACCATCAGTCAGGGTGAAAGTCCCTCGATGGTGCGAGAAAAAATACATGCATTTATTTCACCCGCCCATCGCGAGGAGGTCAAAGCAAATATCTAATGCCAACAGGGGAAAAAAATATTTCGATTCAGGAGGAAGATCCGGGCGGCGCTCCGGAATGGATGGTAACATTTAGCGACTGCATGACCCTTCTGCTGACTTTTTTCGTACTCCTGCTGAGTTTTTCCTCATTTGACAAAGAAACACTTCCAGCGTTGGGACAATCCCTTGCCAAGGCGCTTCCGTCGATTGGTCTGTCCGGAAAAGACAAGCAGGAGTCAATGTATGAAAAACAGCCCTCAAGCCAGGAAGTTAAACAGACCGAGGGGACCGAAGTTCCATCGAACGCCGTCGAACAGACGACGAATTTCATGAAAGAGAAAAAGCCCCTGGACTTTCGGAATCTGAAAGTCTTCACCATCGAATCTAAAGATTTTTTTTGGGGGCGGGGATACGCCCTTTCCAAGGACGGGCGTGATGTTCTTAATTCCCTGGCAAACTACTTCAAACACCGAACCGGACGCATTGTTATCAGTGAAAACGGTCCTGACGGAAAGACATCATTAGGCCTGCATCGCAGCATCGCGGTGATGGACTATCTGACGCAGAAACACGCCCTTGACAAGACCCGGTTCAATATCAGTTGCGCCACCACCATGCGACAACCACCCCGCCAAAGACAGGTTGAAATCACATTGCTCGACAGGAGTATTTACGAATGAGCAAGGTCCCCGAAGATCCAAAAATCCCAGTTCCGGCCTATATCGTCACTTATTCAGACATGATCACCCTGCTTTTAACCTTTTTCGTAATGCTGTTAAGTTTAGCCGAGACTCAGGTGGACGAACACAAATTCATGGCTGGCCGGTATTCGTTCAAATCCGCTGTTGCCGACTTTGGTCTATCCGGGTTTCTCATCAATAAAAACAGCGGGCCGGGACTTGAGCATCCCAAGCCAAAATATCAAATCGATGAGGGTGAAGATGAAGAAAATGACCGCTCAATTGACACCGAAACCGAAAAAGTCCGGCGTATCCTGCTGGATGTCGAGCGGATGATGAAAATATCCCCCTCGCACATCTGTGGAATGGATAAGACATTTCTGCAACCGGGGATTGAATTTCAACCGGGCAGTTGGGATATTGATGACGACGCGCAGAAAAAATTATCGGCACTTTGTGAACAAATCAAGATCGATTATACCCTGCAGGAGCCGATCCTCTATGTATTGGGACTGGCTGCCGACGCAAAAAATGACCGGCAGCAATGGATCGTCTCATCACAACGAGCCAAAGCGGTGGCCGACGCTATCCGCACACAAATCCCAGAAAATCTGAAATGGCCCGTTTTCTGCTGGGGGGCCGCAAACGGGGGAGATTGGGTTGGTCGCAACGGTCAGACGACAGAGAATAACCATATCCTGATCGCCGTCTTAACCGAAACAAAATAGGGCAATTCATGCCGCTGTTAAGGATTCCAACAACACCGGTCGTAAATTGAACGACGCCGGGATTGAAAACCCTGCGCATCGACCACGAAACCGCATTGACCCCCTTTCGGCACAGTATTTGCACATACTCCCATACACACAAGCTTAGTGTTTTTGGAAAGAATCAGATTATGAAAAAACGCATTGCACTCCTTACAGGATTGCTGGCGGTGAGTATTGTCGGGCAACTACTATTGCGGCCGTGTTTGGGCGACGAAATAAAGAATGATGAGCCAATTCTTTCGTCAGATCAGACAAAAACACCCGAACTAACAAACACCAGCGACCTGTTCGATGAAGAGGAAAAAGATTCCGGATCCGGAGACTTGCAGGGCCAACTTTATAAGCAACTGGCAAAGATGGTCGCATTCGTCGCGGTCATTGGCGTGGGCGTTTGGTTTTACTGTAAAAAAATGTCCGGTCGATGGAACCCGGCAAAAGGCAAAAATATCGTCGTCACAGAAACCGTCAATCTTGGCCCGCGTAAACACCTGCATATCGTTCAACTCGGCACAAAACAATACCTGCTCAGCAGCACTGCTGCCGATATCCGATTATTGGCTGATATAACCGAATCGCTGGAGCAACAGCCATGAATAAAACAGCAAAAATCCATTTGATTTTAGTCATGGCCGGCCTATTTTTTCTACCGATACTGACAACAACCGCCTTGGCCGCTGAAACCGATCCAGCCAGCACAAATACAATGCCATCCGTACCGGATATCCTCCGGATTGTGGACAAAGCCACCGCCGACACGGAAACCCAGCAGCCCAATGACTGGAACACCCCTGTTAAATTGGTCGTTTTGTTTACTCTGCTGGCCCTGCTGCCGAGCATCGTTGCGATGACAACTTCATTTACACGGATCATTATTGTCCTGGGCTTTGTTCGGAGAGCGCTGAGTACCCAGAATATCCCGCCGAACACCGCAATCCTTGGCTTGGCGATTTTCCTGACACTCTACACCATGGCCCCCACTTTTCAAAAAATCAATAATCAAGCCATCCAACCCTACCTGAATGACCAGATTCAAATGGAAGCGGGCATTGAGCAATCCACCGGTATCCTGAAAGAGTTTATGATCCGCCAGACGCGAAAAAATGACCTGGCCCTGTTTGTCAAAATGGCCAAAGTCCCCATCCCTGAGAAAGTAACAGACTTAGGGCTGCATATTGTAACCCCTGCCTTCATCATCAGCGAATTTAGAACCGCTTTTGAAATCGGCTGCCTAATGTTCATTCCATTTTTACTGCTGGATTTAGTCATCGCAAGCGTTCTGCTCAGTGCAGGAATGATGATGTTGCCGCCGGTGATGATTTCGCTGCCGTTTAAGCTGATTCTGTTTATTCTCGTCGATGGCTGGGGCATTCTGGCACAAGGACTGAGTCTAAGTTTCAAATAATGTAGAGGACAAAAAAATGGATGTAGATTATGTTATTCATCTCGGCCGGCACACAATGGAAACGGCGCTTCTCATCGCAGCGCCCATCCTGATCGTGTGTATGGCTTCTGGTATCATTGTTTCACTGTTCCAAACCGTTACCCAAATTCGTGATATGACACTGACGATGGCCCCAAAACTCGTCGGCGCCGGCCTGACGATACTGATTTTTGGAAACTGGATGCTGCAAATACTAATCCAGTTTACAACCGAAATTTTCACACAGGTCCAGTTTTACGGACAATAAACCCCGATGGAGTTTCTCGCCGGTAAAATGCTTGGCTTCGTACTGATCCTGACACGGGTCGGTGCTTTCTTTTCATCGTCGCCGCTGTTCAGTTGGAAAGCCATCCCGGTTCGCACCAAGGTCATCATGGCCCTGCTGGTCAGTGCATTCTTTGCGGCGATAACCCCTTGCGAGTTCACCTCTGAAAATATAACGCTGATCGAAACGACGCTGCTGATAGCCAACGAGTTCCTGTACGGGCTGGCCATGGGCCTTGTCGCGTATTGCCTTTTCGCCGTTGTGCGTGCGTCCGGGCAGATCATCTCACGGCAAATGGGACTGACCATGGCCAAAGTTCTCGACCCGTTCAGCGGCGAACAGGGCCAACCGCTCGGGATGCTGCTGGAAATCATCTTTATCCTTCTTCTATTTGCAACGAGCAGCCATCATCTGCTCATTCAAGTTCTCAGCCGCAGTTTCCAGACATTTCAGCCCGGCCTCACACCCAATGTCGGCGTATTGGTCGAAAGCGTCCTGACCGCCAGTTCATCCCTGCTCATGCTCGCCCTGCGAATGTCCGCCCCGTTACTGGCGGCATTTTTACTGCTGATGGTCGTACTGGCCTTTATGGCTCGTGTCGCACCGGAAGCCAATCTTTTGTTCCTCAGTATGCCGTTGCGTGTCGGAATGGGCATGATTATGCTCACCGTATTCATCCCCTTTTTAACCAACTATATCAACACATTTACAACCTGGCTGGGCCGCTTAATGCCCGTATAAGAATAAGGAACCACGAATGAACACCCACAAACTAAAAACTACTGCCTACTGCCCGCTGCCTACTGCCTGATAAAAAATGCCAGGAAAAGAAAGCAAAACCGAACGACCCACGCCACGGCGATTGGAAAAAACCCGTGAAGAGGGCCAGGTCCCCCAGAGCCAGGAAATGCTCTCGGCGGTGACCTTGCTCGGCTTGGTCGGCTCCGCCGCCCTGCTGGGGCCTTGGTTTGTGCAGTGGAGCAAAACTCAAATCCGTGAAGGGATGTCCTGTCAGACATCGGTACTCGCAAACCCGCAGGCCTTCAACGGCTTTATCAGCCAAAAAATCATCGACACCCTGCTTGTCATCAGTCCCTTTTTACTAATCCTGATGCTCGCCGGTGTCGGCGGCAGTATTCTGGTCAGCGGCCTCAATTTCTCCACAAAAGCCCTGAAACTCAAAACCGAACAACTCAACCCCATGACCGGAATAAAAAATCTCTTTTCCGGCGAGAACCTCGTCAAGCTGTTGTTTTCAATTCTCAAACTGGCCCTCATTGGGGGCATTGTCTGGCTTTATCTAAAAAAGAGGATTCCGACGCTGGCTCTTTTGCAATGGACGCCGACCGATAATCTGCTCGGCGAAATCGGCGGGTTGATTTTGGGCGTCGTTCTGCAAATCGTCTTGGCTCTGGTCGCCATTGGCGTCTGTGATTGGCTGTATCACAAATGGCAGTACATAGAAAAAATGAAGATGACCAAGCAGGAGGTTCGGGACGAGCACCGGGATACCGAAGGGGCACCCGAAATAAAATCCAAGATCCGGCAAAAACAGTTTCAGGCCGCGATGCAGCGGATGCTTCAGGATGTGCCCACGGCCAATGTCATACTGGTCAATCCAACCCATGTCGCGGTGGCCCTGCGGTATGACCCCGACACCATGCAAACGCCGGTTGTCGTTGCCAAGGGCGGCGACCACATGTGCGAAAAGATCAAAGAGATCGCCCGCGTCAACGGCGTACCGATCATCCGCCGCCCGGCCATGGCCCGCGAGCTCCACGCCAGCGTCAAGATCGGCGAGTCCATCCCCGAAAAACTATTCACCGCCGTAGCCGAAGTCCTCGCCCTACTCTACCGAATCCGCCACAGCGGCTAACTGGCAGCCCGAAGCGCAAACGCAGGGATATGAACCACGAATTAAAAACATAAAAACCTCATTTTCTGCGTTTTTGATGCTAAATTCGATTACGGCGATTGACAATAGATGATACATGTAGGATGGGGTGATTTGAAAAATCTCTCCCCATGCTAAGGGGGAGTCCCAGAGATGAAGGGGGTTTAGGGAGTGGGAAGGACCCTTCGTTGCTTCAAAAACGGCTAAGTGCGGCATTAAAGCGAAGCAACATAAAGCAGGATGGGATGAGCAATATATGCTGAAAGTGTTAAAGATTTAGATGCGTTTGCCCTGGGGAGGAGCTATTGGGGCTTGAAGATTTTGGGGATTTTTGTATAGTGGATGCGGATGATGAACGGTGCAGACAATATGAAACAAACTCATCCGGTTCTGGCTCGGCCGGAGGCGGTTTTTATTGCGGCGGCGGTGACTTTGCTGGTTGCGCTGTTGTTGCCAGTGCATGAAAATTTGCTTGATATTCTGTGGGTTTGTGCGTTTTGTCTGGCCGGAGCGGCTACCCTCATCTGTGTCGCGGCGAAAAGCTCTGTCGATCTGGTTGGGTTTGTACCCATCGTTTCGGTTTTGACGCTGCTTCGGGTCGCATTGCAAGCAGTTACAGCCCGAAAAATCATCACGCACGACTCGGCTGGAATCCTGACCGGGGCGTTGGGGAAGTTTCTGGCCGCATCGTGGCCGCTGGGAGCGGTCTTGACGGGATTGCTTCTATCGGCGGTGCTGGTCATCGTCATATTCGCCGCCTGTCAGCGAATGTCGCTGGCGGCAGGCAACTACCTTAAACAAATCCTGCCGCTAAAACGCATCGGCATCAAAACCGACCTACGAATGGGGATTATCGATGAAGCCAACGCCCAAACGCTCGCCAGCAGGATCGCGACGGAATGTCGCTTCTTTTCCGGTATGAACGGCGTTAGCTTGTTGATGCGGGGCGAAGCGGCGATCTCGATTTTCATTCTTTTGGCCTGTCTGGTTACACTGGCAACGGGTAATTCGTTCCAGACCCTCTCGCAGGAAGGACTGCTTGGGCCGGTCATGGCGTTTCCGGTTTTTTCACTGGTTCCGGCGGTGATCGTCGCGGTTTCCTGCGGCGGCCTGATGAGCAAAGAAACGCTGGCCCTTCGGCCCGAAAGCAGCGATACGCCGGCGGCATCGGCCAAGAAGATCACGCTCATCAATCAGGAAACCGGCGACGAAGAGGAGATTGAACTGCTGAACCCGGACTTTGTTAATCATGTGGGAGTCGATGACCGCATTGTCGAATTTGAACCGCCCCGCAAACCAGACGATGAAGCAACCGGATTTCCGTCCTGTAGCAACCCGGCAGAGTATTATAAAAAGCTTGGCGATCTGATCTCTGCGGTCAAATCCAAACCCCGCATCGCCCTGCTGGCCTCGGAAAATATTCAATCGCTGCCGGTGAGTGTCGCTGTCAATATCGCGATTGGTTTGGCCCAGCAAAAACAGAAGGTGCTGATGGTCGATACGGACACGACGCGGAGTGCGCTGGCACAGGTCTTTGAGCTTGACCCGAAATTAATGCAGAAAAAGATACTATCCAGTTGTCTTAAAAACCTCTCGGCGTGCAGCGTTCCCGTAGAAAAAATCGAGCTACTTTTACAAAAGGAAAAAATTCTGGATTGCTTTGACACGCTTTTGATTTATGCCCCGGACACCAACATAAAGACAAGCCCGAACCACGATATCTTTTTCTTCGGTGATGTTACAGACACAAAAGAAATGGCCGCCGCCGGAAACCGTGTCCATCGGATTCCCGATATTCAATCGATCCTGAAATGAACCAAGAACCAAGAATGAACACTAATAAACGCAAGAGTCGCAAGATAAATACAAATGAAAAATCTGTGGAAATTACCGTTCGTTTTGAATAATTCAAAACCCCTCCGGCCTGACGGCCACCTCCCCTTAGCAGGGGAGGAGCTTTTGGAATCGGTATCCAAGAAAATAAAAAAACACTACAGCATTACAGCATTCCGATGCCGGCGAATTGCTGCTGGATCATCGAGAGCATTTTTTCCAACCGGGCGAATCGTGCGACCATCCTTGCTTCGACTCCCTCCAGGCGGCGTTCCTCTCCTTCGATTCGGTCTTCAATCGAATTAATCCGGTCCTCAAGACTGTCGATGGAGATGGGTACTCGACCGGTGCCTGAATGCAGCAGATCATCGACTTGCTCATAAAGATTGCCAGCAAATCCCTGGCGGATGTTGACCATCACATCCATCGTCCGGCCCGTCTGGCTCGTATCGACCGCTAATTGCAAATCAAATTCGGGATGCACCGGCTTATAGTTGGAGTCCACCTCATCGTTACCATAGATGTAGTTTCCATCAATCGTGGCACTGCGTGCATCGGCCCAGTCCTCGTCGGCCTCCTTGATGAGTGCTGAGGTAATCGCACCGCTGCCGTCAACGGTTACCCGAACATCGAACTCTCCCGCGTTGGTATATCGGCTGGCACCATAAAACTTAACGAACGCCGAATCCACGCCGCTCGTCGAACCGGTCTTCTTGGCGCCCATTAAAGACAGCACACCCAGATAATCATCCACGACGGCTTCATCAAACTCATTCTCATCCAATTCCAGCATCCCGTCAGCACCCACACTCAATCCGATATCCCGCGGGTTGAGAAAGGTGTCCGAAGCGGTAAAGCCCACAGCGTTTACAATCAGCGGCGTTCGCAGCAGAGAACGGATACTGGTTAGCGTATATTCCGATGACAAAATCCCAGCCGTATTCGTATCTTCGTCATAGGTCGTCTTCTCATCGATATACATCACAACCGTATTGTACGCCTCGATCATCGAGTTCATTTTTTCTTTGAGTTGTTCGGTATTGCGGGTCAGGTTGATCTCAATCTTGTCGTAAGTTCCGGGATTGTCCAGATCTTCTGTGGCTCCGTGCAGGTTCAGCGTTACGCCTGCAATGACATCATCGACCGTATTCGTACTACGGCTGATCCATTCATCTGCTCCCGCCGGATAATCATCCACTTTGAATAATGAATCCTGAGCGGATTGTGTTTCACTGAACGATGCCGCGGCCAGCGATGCAATATCCGCCGTAACGGCCCCGCCGGTAGTGGATTGATTGAATGCCAAACTGGCTGTCTGCGAGCCGGTTTCAAAATCCAAAGCAAGCGTCATCGAACTGGCTCCAGCGGTTGTGTCGGTAATCTTAAACTGGCCGTCCTCAAATGTTACTTTGACCGTATCGCCGTAGGCGGTTTCGATCTCGCTGATTAAATCTTCAAGTGTTGAATGTTGATTGATCGTAAAGACCGTATTTACGGCGGTGCCGTCATGTTGGGCGCCGCTGATCGTAACCTGTGTGATATCAGCAAAATCGATGCTCTGGTATCGACGCTAATCTGATAGTCTGATCCACTGTTGCGGCCGCTGAGTACCAAATGATAAACGCCGCCCGCCCCGTCGTCATACTTTAAGATACTGGCCGTAACGCCGGGATTTTCGGGGTCGTTATTAATCAGATCCGCTAAGTCTTCCAAGGTGGTGTCGGCGGTCGTCTGAACCGTCATCTGCTCATTGTCATACGAGAAAATAAATGTTCCTTCGCCCACGAAAGATGTTGCGTATTTGTAGCCGCCGTGTATCCAACGATCCGCGGTCGCTAATTGTTTGATCTGGACGGTATGACTTCCCTCATAGGCCTGGGAACTCGCCGAAACCGTTAAGGTGTCCTCATCATTGCTGCCAGCTTGAAACGACCGAAGCTGAGTGGCATCGGCTAAGTCCTTTAGCGACGATTTATAGGTAGTCAGCTTTCCTTGAAGCTCTGATACCGCTGATTTCTTTTCTTCATATTTAGTAACACTGGTTGTATAAGCGGCCAGACGACGGCGTTCGACAGCCATCAACTGATCAATTAGCGCCTTTGTATCGATTCCGGTTGACAGCCCCGGTAGTTGCAGTGAACTCATTTTTGACCTCTAAGTTTATTAAAACTCGTTAGATAGCACCTTATTCTTATTATCGTCCTTATTATCGTCAGCTTTTATGAAGGAAAAGACTGAAATATCAAAAATTAGCTGGTTCCGCTCCCCGCAAAGTTAAATCCCGCTTGCAAGGATACTCGGGACATTTTTGCCGAACGAATCCCTTCGACCAATTTTGTCAGCTTTTCTTTAAGTTCAATGTGTCCATTCAGTGTACTATCGGACAATAAGCCTTGATACACGCATAAGGCCTCTTCGGATTTGCCGTGATGCAGATACCGCTTGGCTATTGCCAATCTACCCTGAAAGTCCGATATAACATTCGACTGCGGCTCTTGTGGCAACATAATATCCACCCCGGATGTCGTGTTTTGGGAGGCCTCCACGATAAAACGGCGTATATTGGCCCGACGGTCAGCGGCATTGACTACTGCGTTTCCAGTTCCTAAATACTGCGCTAAAAACGTCTGGGCATTTTGGCTTTGGAAGAAATGGATCTCTTTTTGGATATTCGCCGCGGCCTGTTCGTCATCGCCGCCAGCATAATAAGCAAGGCCTCGTGTGAAATTCAGATTGCGATACGACTGACATCCGCCCGATACCATCTGATCAAGATAATTTAGTGTTATCAGGGCCGAAACATACTGTTCAGATGAAAACTGCGACAAGCCCCGACTGATGAGTCCCTGGACCATCGTATCGTTGACCGGAGCCGTTTCCCATTGGTCAAACAGATGTCCAAACTTCGGGATGAAATCTGTGCAGGTACATTCTTTGATTCTTTGGACCGCATCCATTGACGGATTTGTTTTGGCTTCGTCTGCGATGTGCTGAAGTTTTTGGAGATAATATCGCTCAAGGCGATGGCGGCGACTTCGCGGGTCAGCGGGGCTGATTTT
>NBLM01000023.1 GCA_002084585.1 Planctomycetales bacterium 4572_13
TTGCGTACTCGCCTTGCGAGCATTGAAACTGACCAAAGGGCGATGGCAACAGTTCTGGAACTATGTAATGAGACATGGATGCACACTGTATTAAGCGAGCACCCAATCAATCGGCGGACACGCGTTGCAAGGCTGTTCCCGAATGAGGCTTCACTGCTGAGATTGGTCAGTGCGATAGAGATGGAGATCAGCGAAGATTGGATAGCCGGCAAAAGATATTTGGAGATGCAAACGGAAATGGAGAACGAAAACGAATCCGCTAATTCAAAAGAAAAAAGAATTTACAGAAAAAATGTTGCTTAATCGTGTTCTGGATGGCCTACATATTATCTTCAGGGCGATTTTCTCATCGGGGATACTCAAACCCAGGGCGTTGCCCTGGGCTATGGTATGTTGGTCTTTCAGACCATTTTTCGAAGCAGGGACGCTTCGGCTACATTGCGGGCGGGACACCCGCGTTCCCAGTTATGAGCAACCCATTGAGTTTCCGCAGTTGAAGCATCTGTAGCAGGTTCCGTTTCTTACGCAGATGCTGCCGCAGACATCGCAGGCGGGGGCATCGTCCTGGAAGTGGTTGAACTGTTCGTTGAACTGTCCCATCGCGGCCTTGGAGCCGTCGGGATTGGTTACCGCGGCGGTTACGGCCTCGACTACGCGGTCGGCCTGCTGGGCGAAGCGGTCGGTCGCGGGCTTGGCTGTCGCCGGAGCCGAAGCGGTTGGCTGTGAGCCGCCGGTTGAGGCCTTTTTCTGGATGGATTTGGCCTGATCGATCTTCTTGGCCAGGTCTTGGGTCTTCTGGACCATCTCCTTGGCGGTGCGAACGGGATGTTCTTATTAGAGGTCATGCCCGCCGGCTCAAAGCGAGCATGGCGGAACTTATCGACGAGTGTGATCAGCGGTACGCCGTACTGCAAGGCCATTGAGACACAGGTGCCGATGACATCCATCAGCCCCCCAACGGTGCTGCCCTCCTTGGCCATAGTGATAAACAATTCACCAGGTTGACCGTCCTCGTACAACCCCACCGTCAGATAACCTTCATGTCCCGCTACCGAGAACTTATGGGTGATGCTTTGTCGCGTTTCCGCCAGTCTGCGGCGGAACGGACGGGGTGAAGCTAACTCCTCCGAAATCGTCTTCTTTTTGCTGCCGCTTTTGGAGTCTGTATTGACTGGCTGGAGGCGTTTGGAGCCGTCGCGATAGATGGCGATGGCCTTAAGACCCAGCTTCCAGCCCTCCATATACGCCGACGCGATTTCGTCAGCGGTGCTTTCTTTGGGCATATTGATCGTCTTGCTGATCGCACCGGACAGATAGGGTTGCACGGCGGCCATCATTTTCAAATGTGCCTGATAGTGAATGTGTCGCTTTCCGTTCTTGGCCTGAAACGCACAATCGAAGACCGGCAGGTGTTCTTCCCTGAGCTTGTCGGCGGTTTCGATGGTGTCGTCTGTGTCGATCGTCTCGCAGATGGACTTGATGTCTTCGGGGCCGTAGCCGAGGCGGTCCAGTGCCATCGGGACAGTCTGGTTGACCAGTTTGAGCATTCCACCGCCGGCGAGCAGTTTGTATTTGACGAGCGCGATGTCCGGCTCGACGCCGGTGGTGTCGCAGTCCATCATAAAGCCGATGGTGCCGGTCGGGGCGAGTACGGTGGTCTGTGCGTTGCGATAGCCGAACTGCTGTCCGGCATCGAAAGCGTTGTCCCATGCGTTTTTGGCTTCGCTGAGCAGATCGTCCGGGCAATGTATTTCCGGGATATTGTGAGCGTGCTCGCGGTGCATTGCGATGACATTGTGCATGGGTTCTTTGTTCTTTTCATATCCGGCAAACGGCCCTTTGATCGCGGCCAGTTCGGCGCTGATGGTGTAGGCGGTTCCGGTCATGATCGCGGTGATCGCCGAGGCCCAACTGCGTGCCTGATCTGAATCGTACGGCATGGCCAAGCTCATCATCAGGCAGCCGAGGTTTGCATAGCCCAATCCGAGTGGGCGGAAGTCATGGCTGTGTTCGGTGATGCGGGCTTCGGGATAGCTGCCGTTGTCAACGAGGATTTCCTGAGCGATGATAAAGATGCGGATGGCGTGTTTGAATCGTTCGATATTGAACGAGCCGTCTTCGTTGCGGAACTTCATCAGATTCAGCGAGGCCAGATTGCAGGCGGAATCATTGATGAACATGTATTCGCTGCACGGGTTGGAGGCATTGATCGGGCCAGAGTTCGGACAGGTGTGCCACTTGTTGATTGTGCTGTGGTACTGTAAGCCGGGGTCACCGCAAACGCGCGTGCCTTCGGCGATCAGGTCCATCAATTCACGGGCGGAAAAGTCTTCGAGTGTTTCGCCGCCGGTAACGGATGTAGTTAACCATTTTTCGTCCTTTTCGACCGCATTCATAAAGTCATCGGTTACACGGACCGATAGATTGGCATTCTGGAACATGATGCTGTTGTAGGCATCGTCCGGGGTGTAGCCGGCTTCGATGAGGGTCCAGGCCTTTTTTTCTTCTTCTGTTTTGCAGGCGATGAAGTCCTTGATGTCCGGGTGGCCGATCATGAGCGACTGCATCTTGGCGGCGCGACGGGTCTTGCCGCCGGACTTGACGACCGCGGCGATTTGGTCATAGACACGCATAAAGCTCAACGGGCCGGAGGGATTTCCGCCGCCGGAGAGTTTTTCTTTGCTGCTGCGGAGCGTTGACAGGTCGGTGCCGGTGCCGGAGCCGTGCTTGAAGAGCATCGCTTCGCTGCGTGCCAGACGCATGATGTCGTCCATGGTGTCTTCGACGGACTGGATAAAGCAGGCCGAGGCCTGCGGGTATTCATAGCTGCTGGAGCAGGGAACGGGCTTGTCTTCGGTGGTGTCCCAGCGAAAATTGTGCTCGCCGCCCTCGAAAATGGCCTTGCCTGTCTCGTCGGATATCTTCGCCTGGCGTTTTTCCCATTCAATTTCGTCAAATGGATGAACGCCGGGGGTTGCGAAGTGTTGTGCGATCTTAAGCCCTTTTTCTCTTGTTTTTTTTGTGTTTTCCCATGGTTTGTAGTCAGAATTAATCATATTTCCATCTGCCTCCGGAATCCGTTCACTGGACATGCTGACCTTCCTGTATAATACAAGATGTTGAATAATTTTCTTTTGGATAACAATATGTAGCCAATAACTACTATGTTACTATACAGCGGGTGGATTGCGATGCAAGGAATAATAATCAAAAAATAATTAAAAAAAATGTGAGAATTTTGTTAGTGCTTGAGAATACGAGAGTAACGGATGAAAAAAATTTTTTATGGGGAAAAATAATAAAATTCATGTCATTTTGGCATGGATTTTACTCCGCCTGGAGAAAATGCATTATCCGATTTGTCGTCTCTGGAAAAAAGCGACGGCTAAGGAGAGAATGCCTGCTGTGTAGAGAGCGGAATAGGTGATTGCGAGCAGTAAATAGCTGGCCGGAACAGTTCCGCTTTCATAAATCGCGTCGCTGACCCAGAATATTTGCAGGTTTGGGGTTAAAATCGATCCGATTTTGGCCCAGATATGCTCATCGGCAAAGCGGCCGAAGACCCAGTCGCTGATGAGGCCGAGCAGAAAGATGCCGACGCAGAACGACAGGGTCAATACCTCGTTGAAACGGGTGGAAAAGAGGATCGCTAGGGCCACTAAGGTGAACAGTGCGAGCAGAAGAAGCGTCGAGGCGACGATGTCGAACTGCTGGAAATGGTTGTCGGCGGGGTTGAACTTCCAGTTTCTATCGACAAAAACTAGGAACAAGGTTCCAAAGCCGAATAAAATCGTTCCTAAAACGATGCCGGTTGACGGGAAGTTCCAATCGTAAACGAAGTTTAAAAAAGCAGTTATGGTAAGTGTTGCCAGAATAGCGATAGCCGCTGCGGCGATGACAGTCCAATCGATTTCATCGCTGGCCGTTTCAAGGACGCCGTGGCGGATAGTCATTAAAAAAGCCATTGTGACCAATAAATGGGCCAGGGCGACCGCCATTGAGACACCCAGAAACTTTCCGATGACAAATGTGGGGCGGCTGATGGGCTTGGAAAGTATGGTTGTGATGGTTCCTGACTCGATTTCTTCTGTGATAGCACCGGTGGAAGCGAAAACCGCAATGAACAAACCCGCGAGGAAAAGCGTAGAAAGCCCTAATTCACGCAGGAGCATAATATCCTCATCGAGGGTGTACATGCTGACAGCGGGAGCCAGAAGCATCAGAAGCAGGGAAAAAATAATGATGACTGCATAGATGGGCTGCCGCAGCGTTTCGATAAATGTATTCTTTGAGATCGCTAAAAGTCGTAACAATGGCTTATCCTTTAAGATAAAGTCCTTACTGTTTTTATTAAATGTACTGCCATTTTACGCTTTATCGATATTTTGTAAAGACGAAGATTGCTTTTCGGGACAAGATTATTATAGTCTGTACTGTTTTCAATAAGATAAAGTTCGATTGTTATAATGAATAACAGGGAATACAAATGAATTTATCGCCACATAAGGCCAAAACCGTTTCGGTTGTCGCTTTTGTTTTAAGTTTGTTCTTCTTTATCTTTACGCTCATCCTTGGTTTGTTCTCACGAACGCTGGGGATGTATCTGTTGAGTTGGCAGATTCTTTCCGGCGTTTTGGTCTGGGGGATTCTGATTGCGCAGTTTTACCAGCGAACGCTCGCTGAGCAGGAAAAACTGGATATGGGCCAGTTGTCCAAGGCCGCCGATGAGGGGACTATTTTTAGCGGCACCGGCGACCGAATGGCCATGATGGCCGTGGCCCAGAAGCGATTGAAATTTCTGGAAAAGTGGGTGGTTCCCGTTTCTGCGATTCTGGTTGCAACCTATCAGATCGTGATGGGGTTGTTATTATTTAATGGGAAAGTACTTAATGAAACCCCGGCGTGGTCGGATCCTAAGCATCTGCTGCTGAGTGCTGTGCTGATGGCGGCGGTGTCGTTTATCGCGTTTCTGTTCAGTCGATATGCTACGGGGATGAGTGCTGAAAAAGAATGGAAACCTTTGCGGGCGGGGGGCAGTTATCTTCTCGCGACTGCTTTGTTGGGATTTGCTCTGGCGATTTCACTGGCGCTGGCACAGTTCAAACACTCGCAGGGGCTGACTGTGCTCAATTATATTATTCCTTTGCTGCTGACCGTTCTTGGCATCGAGGTTGTGTTGAACGCAGTTCTGGATATTTACCGGCCACGAGTTGCAGGGCAGTACAGCCGGGCCGCGTTTGACAGCCGTATTTTGGGGTTGTTTAATGAGCCGGGCGGTATTCTGCATACGGTTTCGCACACAATTGATTATCAATTTGGGTTCCAGGTTTCGCAGACATGGTTCTACAAACTGCTCGAAAAGGCGATTTTTCCGCTGATTTTGTTTGCTCTGGCGATTCTGTATCTGATGAGTTCGTTTGTGGTGATCGGTCCGGGGCAGGCGGGGGTTGTGGAACGCTTTGGTATTCCCGTGAGGGATTTGTCGCCGGGTCTGTATCCGAAATACCCTTGGCCGATTGAGACCGTCTATGTGCATCCGGTCAAGCAGATACAAAAGATCATGATTGGTTATGCAGGGAAACAGACCGATGAAAAGGCCTTTTTGTGGGGCGTAAAGCACTACGAAGAAGAGTATAATCTGCTGGTTGCGGTCCAGACGGATTCGTCAGGCGATGATATCGGTGCGGTGCCGGTCAGTATTGTTCAGGCGAGTGTTCCGGTTCTGTACCGTATTTCGGATGTTCGCAAATATATCTATAACCACAAGGATTCACACCAACTGCTGGAGGCGATCTGTTATCGTGAACTGACGCGCTATGCGGTGAGTGCAAAAATTGAAACGGATCAATCAGAATCGGACAGCCAACAAAGTCTTCTGGGGGCCGGACGAATGGAGGCGGCCAGCGAATTGCAGCGGCGCATTCAGGATGCCGTCAACGAGGCCGATTTGGGGGTTGAGATTGTTCTTCTTGGCTTGCAGGGGGTGCATCCGCCGCCGGAGGTAGCTAAGGAATACGAGGAAGTGATCGCTGCCGTTCAGGAAAAGCAGGCCACCGTGCTGAATGCTCAGGCCGAAAAGATTCGGATCCTGACGGAACTGGGTGGGTCGGTTGCCGAGGTCGATGCGTTGTACGATCTGGCATTGGCGTTTGAACGGTCCAAAGAGCAGGGCGACGAACAGAGGACCGAACATCTGAGAAACGAGCTTCAGGTGGCGTTCGGGAGTGTGGAGGGCAATGTCTTCAGAATATTGCGTCAGGCAGAGAGTTACGCGTTTGAGCAGGTCAATTTCGCTCGGGGCGAGGGGCTTCGCTTTGATGGGCAGTTGCAGGCCTACCATGCTTCGCCGGAGATTTATAAGAAATTGCAGCGACTGATGACGCTCGAAGAAACGCTCGAAGATGTCCGTAAATATGTCGTTGTCGCCGATAATGAGGATGCTTTGGTCTATATCGTTGACTTGCAGGAAAAACTGAGCCAGTCGCTTTATGATATGGATTTGGGACTGGAAGAAAACTAATATGGAGTTCTTAGTTCGGAGTTTTTAGTTCATAGTTAAGGATTTGGCCGTTGGCCAATACTATTTTATTAACAGGGAAAAGGTATGAAGAATTATTGGACAATTTTAAGTGTTGTGATCGTTGTTGTGATCTTGTTGATGTCATCGGTTCTGTATCAGGTTCGGGAGACAGAGACGGTTATTGTGACGCGGTTTGGCAAGCCGGTTCGGCCGGTAACGGAACCGGGACTGAAAGTGAAGTGGCCCAAGCCAATCGAGGTGGTGCATCGATTTGATTCGCGTAGCCGTTTGTTTGATTTTACCCCGATAGACGAGCCGAGCACCGCCGGTGGTGAACCGATTATTGTAAAAAGTTATCTTGTCTGGGCAATTGCTGAGCCGGGTGTCTTTCTGACTTCCGTTGAGGATGTTGAGAGTGCGGAGGACACCCTGAAAACCCTTTTGTGGGACGCACAAAATTCGGTGATCGGAAAGCATTATTTCAGCGAGTTTGTCAATACCGATCCGGATAAGATTCAATTTAAGCAAATCGAAGATGAGATTCTTAGCAAGATCCGCGACAAGGCCATGCAGGATTACGGTGTTGCGATCAAAACTGTTGGGATTAAGCGGCTTAATGTTCCTAAGGATGTAACGGCGAAGGTCTTTGATCGTATGAAAGCGGATCGGACCCGCAAGAAAGAATCCATTCTTGCCGAGGGCCGCGCCGAAGCCGAACGCATCCGAAGTGATGCCGAAGCCAAACAGAAAGAACTGCTGGCGGTGGCAACGACCCAGGCCCAGGTGATTCGGGGAACGGGTGATGCCGAAGCGGCTAAGTATTATGAAATGCTCAAAGAGGATCCGGAACTGGCGATGTTCCTTCGTAATCTTTCGGCGTTGAAGAAGATTCTCGCGGAAAAAACGACGATTGTGCTGGGGGTTGAAACCGAGCCGATCGATCTGCTCAAGGGGATTCCGGATATGGAGCCAAAGAAAACGACTTCAGGGGCGAGGAATTAAACCATGGCAGATCAACACCACCACGGTCAAAAATGCTGCTCTTCTGGGTCTTCCGGTCAGGATGGGCGGATATTGGATGAGCAGCTCGATGCGGCGGGCCAGTCGCTGAGACGCGCCTTGAAGATGAGCTTCACGATTTTGAAGGTCATCATCATTGTCTTGCTGGTCGTCTTCGCGTGCAGCGGTATTTTCCAGGTCCAGCAGGACGAAAAAGCGATTCTGCTGCAATTCGGTGAAATCAAAGGGTCTGTTATTGATCCCGGCATCAAGTTTGCGTTTCCGGAGCCGATTAATGAGATTATTCGAATTCCGGTTAAACGGGAGTTATCCATTCCGATTGATTCGTTTTGGTATTATGAAAGTGAACGGGATAAACTTAACCCTGTTAAACGCACGATTACAGAACCACTGGATCCATTGAAAGACGGATATTGCCTGACACGCAATGACAGTTTGGAGGGCATGGCCGGAACGGACTACAATATCGTCCATTCGGCGTGGACTGTTACCTACAAAATCAACTCGCCCAAGCAATTTTTTGAGAATGTCTATATTCGGGATCGCGAGCCGGGAGAGGATATGCTGGAAGCGGCGGCTACTACGCTGAATCCGTTGATCAGGAGCTTGGCCTCTAACGCGATTGTCAGGACGATGGTTAAATATACCATCGATGAGGCGGTTAAGAATGAGGCGAAAATCGCGGGCGATGTGAGGCGGATTTTGCAGGATAAACTCGATCAGGTTCAATGCGGAATAGAGATCGGGGATGTTCGGGCCAATCGGATTGTCTGGCCCCGACAGGTTGATGAGGCCTTTCAGGCATCCAGTAAGGCCCGTCAAGAGAGTGAACGCATACGCATTGAGGCGGCGTCCTATAAGGAGATGCTGCTGACCAATACAGGTGGTTCCGGGGCTGAGGATATTCTCGAACAGTTAAAACAGCCCGGTCTTTCGCAAGAGCAGCAGGAAGAACGGGTGGCAAAACTCTCCGGACAGGTGCAGTCGGAGATTTCAGAGGCCCGCCTGTATCGTACCAAGGTGGTCGAAGAGGCCAAGGCCAATGCCGAGTATCTGCAGAAGATACTTCCGGAATACCGAAAGAATCCTAAATTGGTGTTGCAGAAGATTTATCAGGATGCGATTGAACAAGTACTGGCGGGTGCGGATGAGAAAATCTTTATGCAGACCCGCGAAGGATTGTCCGATGAGATTCGTTTGATGCTGAATCGTGATCCGAATATCAAAAAAGAGAAGGCAAAACAGAAAAACAATGCACGATAACAATTGGCTTATTTGAGTATAATAGACTATGGCACATTCACATATTGGTATTAAATCGCAGGAACTTGAACACGGCCATGGCGGCACGGAAGGTCAACAATTTCGCGCCAGCTTGGCATTTTTGGGAGCGTTGGCCGGCGGGATTTTGATCCTGACCAGTAAACTGGCTCAGATTTCCTGGATGACAGGGCTTTATGGCTCCCGAACCGATGTCAGCGAAATGATCGCGATGGTCGGTGCGATTCTGTTGGGGCTTCCGCTGGTGCTTCATGCGGTCAAGGGCATTCTGCATGGGCATATGCATATGGATGAACTGGTGGCACTGGCGGTGATCGCTGCTTTTGCGAATGGTGATTATGTCGAGGCCGGTACGGTGGCCTTTATTATGATGATCTCCGAACTGCTGGAAACACGAACGGCGTTGGGGGCCAGAGCGTCGATTGAATCGCTGATCAAGCTGACGCCGACCACGGCTTATTTGATTGCCGCCGACGGTAGTGAAAAAGAGGTCAAGGTCAGTTCGCTCAAACCCGGCGATGTGGTACGGGTGCGTCCCGGCGACAATATTCCTGCTGACGGTGAGATTAAAGAGGGGCTCAGTACGGTTAATGAAGCGACGATTACCGGTGAATCTCTGCCGGTTGATAAGGTCAACGGGATGGGCGTGTTCGCCGGTACGACGAATTTGACCGGGGTGATGGATATTGTCGTTACCAAGGCCGGGGATGATACGACGCTGGGTAAGGTGCAGCAGTTAATCGTGGCCGCCGAGCAGACGCAACTTCCGATCATGCGGATGATCGATCAGTATGTAAAGTGGTATATCCCGACGATCCTGATGGTCGCGGGAATCGTCTATTTCTTTACCGAGAACATTAACAAGCCCATCGGGATTCTGGTGATTTCGTGTCCGTGTGCTTTGATTATGGCGACCCCGACGGCGATGGTAGCGGCGTTGTCCGCTGCGGCCCGTTTGGGGATTCTGATTAAAAATGTCTCCCTGCTGGAAACGGCGGGCAAGATTACGGCGGTGGTCTTTGATAAGACCGGAACGCTGACGACAGGGCAGTTGTATGTAACTAAAATAGAGCCGGCAAACGATGTGGAACCGGTCCGGATGCTGACGCTGGCCGCGTCTGCGGAGCAGATGAGTAAGCACCCTGCGGCTCGGGCCGTAATGAATCTGGCGCGAGAGGCCAATGTTACCTTTTCGCAGGCCGAAAAATTTGAGGAAGCACCGGGTAAGGGTGTTTTTGCTACGGTCGGCAAGGAAAAAGTGATGGTGGGGCGAGAGTCTTTTCTCAAAGAAAATGGGGTCGATGTCGGCGGTGTTTCAGACCCTGCTCTTCATGAGGATCAGGGTTTCAGTACGCTGTATCTGGCATCCGATGGGAAGTGTTTGGGGTGGATCGGCTTGCAGGACAAGTCCCGTCCCGAGGCCCAGCAGGCGGTTAAGGAATTGTTCGAGGACTGCGGTGTTCGGCGGATTACGATGCTGACCGGAGACCGCAGCGAAGTGGCCAATCGGGTGTCATCGGAACTTGGATGTACTGATTTTAAGGCACATTGTCTGCCGCAGGATAAGCTGGCAGTTGTGGAAAAAATTCGTAAAGACGGACACTTAGTCGCGGTGGTGGGTGATGGCATCAACGATGCCCCGGCTCTGGCGGCGGGTGATCTGGGAATCGCGATGGGAGCGGCGGGCAGTGATGTGGCCATTAATTCGGCTTCGATTGCGTTGATGAGCAACGACCTGCGTCGGCTTCCGTTTTTGGTTCATCTGTCCCGCAAGACACGGACGGTAATCAATCAGAATATGCTCTTTGGCATTCTGTTTATCGTCGTCGGCATCATCACGATTACGATGATTGAGGTACCTTTGATTATGGCGGCGTTGCTGCATTTGGTCGGAGCTGTGGCGGTGATCTTCAACAGCGCTCGCCTGGTGCGTTTCGGCGAACATCTTGAACCGCACATTGAACAATCATAAACCCAAACGGAGTTCATTGTGGCAGCAACGCACTATGCAATTGAAACGGTTTCATTGACGAAAATCTTTCCCGACTGGTGGGGTCGCGCGAAGGTGGTCGCGGTGGAGAATTTGAACTTAAACATTCGTTACAATGAAATCTATGGTTTTCTGGGGCCCAATGGCTCTGGCAAAACGACGACCATCAAGATGCTTTTGAATTTGCTGCATCCGACCAAAGGGGCTGGATTTGTGCTGGGGGGTACGGTTGGCGACCCGAAAGTGTCTGCTCGTGTGGGGTATTTGCCGGAAGAATCCTATCTATATCGGTATCTGACGGCTCGTGAAACGCTGGATTTTTATGGGCGTATTTTTGGGCTGTCTTCTGGTGTTCGGAAGGCGCGTATTGAGACGCTACTTGAAATGGTTGGTTTGTCGGGGATGAGAAATCGACAGATCGGAACCTTTTCCAAGGGAATGGCTCGCCGGATTGGATTGGCGCAAGCGCTGATCAACGATCCGGATTTGTTGATTTTAGATGAGCCGACCTCCGGGATGGATCCGATGGGAACGCGGCAGATGAAGGATCTTTTTGTGGAGCTTGTCCGGCGTGGGAAAACGATTCTGCTGTGCAGTCATCTGCTTGCCGATGTGGAGGATGTGTGCGATCGTATCGGTATTCTCTATGGCGGGCGGATGCAGTTGGAGGGGACCGTTTGCGAACTGCTTCAACACAAAGACGAAATGCAAATGCGTACCGGTAAGCTGAGTGATAAGGCCCTTGAGCAGATCGAGCAGATTGTCTCAAAAGAGGGTGGTCAGCTGAGTGTTGAAAATCCGATGGAAAAGCTGGAAAGTTTTTTCATCAAGATTGTCGCCAAGGCCCGTCAGGAAAAACAACAAACCAGTGGGGCCGAGGCGGGAACTGGTATTTCCGGTTTTCTTGCCGAAAAGGCGGTGGTTCGTCCCGAAAATATCTTAGATGATCTTGTCAGTGTCAAGATGCAGGAAGCAGTTGTACCGGCGCAGACGGTTGCGACGGAAACGACCGAGTCCGTTGCTGTTTCTGAAGTAAAATCCAAAGAGGCCGATCATAACCTGCTGGATCAATTAACACGGCAGGAGTCCGACAGGTCAATCACCCCGTCTGAAACGGAAAAGATAACGACACAGCCGTCAGAATCGAAAAAACCAGTCGTTAAAAAAGATATTCTTGAAGATTTGCTTGGCGACAAACGACAGACCGGTTCAACCGAAATAACCCGGCCCGATCAAACGGAGGATCCCTCGAATGCATAGTATCTGGGCAGTTGCACGAAATACGCTTGCCCAGACCCTGCGGATGAAGATTGCCGCCGTGGTGGTTCTGCTGCTGTTGATTCTGTTGCCCTTGATGAGTATGGTGATGGGCGGCGATGACACCTTGCTGGGCAAATTGCAGACATTTACCAGCTATGGACTGGGGCTGATCAGTTTTCTTTTGTGTATTTTGACCATTGCGATTTCCACCTTTACGCTCAGTAACGATATAAAACGCAAACACATCTTTCTTGTTATCACGAAGCCGATCCGTCACTGGCAACTTATTCTTGGGAAGTTGGTCGCGATTGTTTTGTTAAATGTTATTTTGCTGGGCATATTCAGCGGTATTCTGTATGCGTTTGTGTTGCTTATTCCGAGGATGGTGGATGCGACGGAGGGAGAGAAATTGCGTGCGAAAGCAGAATTTTTCACTTCACGCGTGGGGATCAAACCCTCGTTTGACACCGAATTATTAAGTAAACGAGCCAAAAGCCACTACGATGAGTTAGAGAAAGCTGGTCAGATACCCGAACAGATGTCATACGCTCGAATTATAGGCGAGTTGTTCGGTCAGGAGATGCTGAAAGCGAAAAAGGTTGATCCTGGCGAGGTGAAACAGTGGGAATTTGAAAATGTGCGGGTGAAAGATCCGGGCGACCCGAATGCTCTTTTGTTCGTTCGTTACCAATACAAGGTTACGGTAACGCCGCCGGATGAGAAAATCTATGGGATGTGGAAAGTCGGTGATCTTCGACAGTTGAAGGGCGGGGTCAAGGTTAAAACGCCCATCTACGATGTTGATCGGGCCGAGGCCATTCGAGTAACCCGGGAATTTGCCATTCCTGTTGCTGCGATTGCCGATGACGGCACTCTTGGCATCGCGTTTTATAACAATCCCGCCTTAAATCGAACCACTATTATCCCGGAAGAGTTTGAAGTGCTTTATCAAACCGGCGGGTTTACCGAAAACTTTGTTCGTGCGGTGTTGATGATTTTGGTGCGTTTAATCTTTTTGTCCGTTTTGGGCATTTCGCTGACAACATGGCTGTCCTTTCCGGTGGCGATTCTCGTCTGTGTTTCCGTCTTCTTTGTCGGGCTGACCAATGGATTTATTCTGGACGCCATTGACAGCTTGGGAGCTACAGCGGGGATTATCTATTCACTTACTGTCAAGCCGCTGCTGTGGTTGCTGCCGCAGTTTGACGGCGACTACAACCCGAATGGCTATATTGTTGACGGGCGAACGATTCGATGGACATTCCTGGCGACGACCGCAATTGTTACCTTGTTTGTTAAAGGACTGCTGATGCTCTTTGCGGGAATGTTGATTTTCAGTCGTCGCGAGGTGGCTAAGACCGTAAGTTAAGAATAACCGTTTATGGCAAGAGGAACCACGAATGAACACTAATAAACGCGAATATTTCAGACAGGATTAACGGGATTTTTTAATATATTCTCTGTGAACCTCGGTGTCCTCTGTGGCAAAATAATTCGTCTCTATTCGTGGTTCTCTTTTGTGTGAACAGTTGAGGAACGATATAAATGAAGTTGAAAGATTGGTTGATTATTTTGTTTTGTTTGATAGTGAGCGGTGTGTTGCTGACCGCCGCTTCAATGCGGACTGAGTCCGTCCGCACCGCACGCGAAGACATGGGACTGGTGGCCAATACCTCGCTGGAAAACGCGCCGCCATCGCTGGCGTTTGCGACAGTGGCGATGGGGGCTTTTCGTGGTCTGATCGTGGACATCCTCTGGATGCGTGCGGACAATCTCAAACAGGAGGGTAAATTTTTTGACGCCAAACAGCTTGCCGAGTGGATTACGACCTTGCAGCCGCGATTTGCGGCGGTGTGGGATTTTCATGCGTGGAACATGGCGTACAATATCTCCGTCGCAATCCCCAATACACAGCCCGAAGAACGCTGGCGGTGGGTGCAAAACGGCTATGAACTGCTTCGGGATCGCGCCATTGAGATAAATCCGCGAAGTATTTTATTATACCGGTCGCTGGCGTGGATATTTCAGCATAAGATTGGTGGTGTTTCGGATGACTCACATCGTTATTATAAACGAGAGCTGGCATTGTCCATACGGGATTTTCTGGGAAAAAACCCTTCGAGCGACTATTTTCAGTCATTGATTCAGCAACCCCGTACACTTGAACAACTTCTGGCTGATGAGAAAATATCCTCGTTTCTGGATGAACTACAGCAGGCGGACGAAACATTTTCTGATAAAAGTAAGCTCGTTGTCAACTATCTGACGCTTCGCAAAACACCCGACCGATTCAAGAAAGAGGCCTTTGGTGTGGTGGATCGTTATCGCGGCACAGAAGCCCTTGAACAATTTGATCTGTTTGCTAAGGCCCGGCAGTTGCGGGATGTCTGGAAGTTTGACCTTGATTTTATGAACGAACTCAACCAAACCTATGGGCCGGTTAATCTCGACGACCCCAACGACCGTCTGCCGCTGAACTGGGAGCATCCAGCGACCCATGCAATGTATTGGGCGGCCCTGGGTTTGAAGAAAGCGGGCCGGCCGGAGCAGTATCGGATTGATGAGAAAAATACGGACCGAATTGTTTTTCACAGCTTACAAATGCTGTATCGTAAGGGAAAGGTCGTTTTGTATGATGTTCCCGGCCAGAAGCCGACTATTTATTCGATTCCTGACTTGCGGATGTTTGAAAGCTGCGATCAGTTTTGGAAGAAGATTATCGAAAAATATGAATCGTTTGAGGGCGGCAATCCAAAGGCCGTTAAGGGCGGGCATAAGAACTTTTTGGAGAATGCGATTCTTCAGTTCTACCAGGCCGGGCATCAGAGAAAAGCGATGAAGTTGTACCGGCGATTACAACGCGAACATTTGATTGATCCATCAGGTTTCAAACGGCAAGAATATACAGTGCCGTTTATGTCGTTTGTGCGAAATCGTCTCAAAGAGGAGTTAGAGGGCATTGGCATCAATGATGCTGTTGAATTTATCGTTTCTGTTCTTAGGGAGAGTTATTTTTTCTATGCCATTCATAATGACGACGAAGCGGCCGGTCGAGAGAATATGGCGCAGGAAATATATGACATTCACCAGAAGAGCATGGGGGGCGATGAGCCGGGGCGCATGGGACTGCCGCCGATGGTCTGGTTCCGGTATCAGGCATTTGTCGCGTTTTTGAATGATTCGGCGTATCCTGAGCAGATGCGTTCAAGTTTGATTGGTCGTATTCAGGTCGAGCGGCCGGAGTTGTTTGAGAAATTAAGAAAACAGGAAATCCAATTCATCGAACAAATGGAAAAGCAACGGCAGGAACAGGAACGCTAAAACGAAAATCCATCGGTTGCCCGCGCAGGCAGCGATGCCTGTGTTTGGTTAAGGGCAGAGACAGTATGCGATATATCCGCCGTAGCAGATAAGCAAAACAGCGCCTGTGGATTTCGAGATTTTTTTGAAAGCAAAAGCGAGGGCCGAAAACAGCAGAAGCATCATGATCATCAGCCAGTAAAAGCCCCCGATCAGTTCCGGCTGGTTTTCGATGGAATAGGGTTTGGCGAGGCCGGATGCGCCGATTACCAGCAGTGTGTTGAAGATATTTGACCCCACCAGATTCCCAATGGACAAATCGTCATGGCCTTTCATCGCGGCGATCAGGCATGTCAGCAATTCAGGAAGGGATGTGCCCACCGCGACGATGGTTACACCGATGACGGTTTCTGACAGACCTGCGTGTCTTCCGATGACTTCGGCGCTTGAAACGGTGATTTTTGCGCCTCCGGCCAGAAAAACAAGCCCAATTAGGATTAGTAGTGAGCTGAACCATCTTGTTTTGGGTTGACGGGGTGCGGCGTGTTCAATGGTGGATTCCTGCTCCTCTGTAATATGGCTATCTTTTTGAGCGCGTTTGCGTTCCGAATGGATCATAAAAAGAATAATCCCCACAAACAGAACAAGCAAAAGGATGCTTTCGGCGTATCCGACCTGAAGATTGTAAAGAACTCCATAAAGCCCGAGGGAAACAGCGAGCATAATCGGAATATCCCGTCGCAGGGCGGCTCGTGGGACGGCTATGGGGCGGATGATCGCACACAGTCCGGCGACCAGTGCGAGATTGGCAATGTTCGAGCCATAGACATTGCCGAGTGCGATTCCCGGTTTATCGTTCAGCGTCGCTTCGATGCTCGCGGCCACTTCGGGGGCAGAGGTTCCCATGGCCACAATGGTCAGGCCGATGATGAGCGGACTCATACCGAGTTGTTTGGCGATGGCGACGGCCCCATCGACGAGCCAGTCGGCACCTTTTATCAGGACGAGCAAGCCCACAGACAGGAGGATGATCGCCCACAAAAGCGACATGTGGTTTAAGAATTCAGTGTATTGGGATCCAATCAAGCTCATAGTGTCAACTGTAGTGTATATCAGGACAAAAAACAACCCCGACTTTTCAGGGTCAGGGTTGTCACATATATTCGATGGGACACTGTCTTATACTTTGCTGATGATCAGGGTGCAGTTGTGTCCGCCAAATCCGAGGGAGTTACTGAGTGCGTATTTCACATCTGTCTGACGCGGCTGGCCCGGAACGAAATCCATCTTTGGGTCACAATCTTCGCCGACCTCTTGCAGGTTGGCTGTTGGGTGGATGATTCCCTTTTCGATTGTTTTGGCACTGGCGATCAACTCAATGGCGCCGCTGGCTCCCAGTGAGTGGCCCAGACAACTTTTCGATGAACTTACGGGTATCTTGTAGGCACCGCTGCCAAAAACCGACCGGATCGCCTGGCTTTCGCCGGCATCGTTAAGTTGGGTGCTGGTTCCGTGAGCATTGATATAATCAATTTTCTCCGGATTCAGTTTCGCCTGTTGCAGGGCAAGTTTCATGGCTCTTGCCGCGCCGGATCCATCCTCTAACGGGGCGGTGATATGATAGCCATCACCGGTTGCTCCGTAGCCAAGCAGTTCAGCGTAGATTTTGGCATCTCGTTTTTTGGCGTGTTCGTACTCTTCCAGAATCAATATCCCCGCGCCTTCGGCCAGAACAAAACCGTTGCGGTCCTTGTCAAACGGACGGGATGCGAGTTGGGGGTCATCGTTTCGATTGCTCAGTGCCCTTAGAGAACAGAAAGAAGCCAAGCCCACTGGGGTCAGCGCTGCTTCCGATCCACCTGTGATGCAGATGTCCGATCGATCCGTTAAGATGTTCCAGAACGCTTCGCCAATCGCATGGCTCGCTGAGGCACACGCTGTAACCACACAGAAGTTTGGACCCTGGAGGCCGTACTCGATGGAAATACAGCCGCACGCTGCGTTGCCCATCAATTTGGGGACACAGAACGGCGACACTTTTCGAGGGCCTTTATTCAACAATCGCTGATGCTGTTCCTCGATCTCTTTGATGCCTCCGATACCGGAGCCGACAATCACACCGGCGCGGTGAGAGTTTTCTTCTTCAAAATCCAGACCGCTATCATTAACGGCCTGAACGGCCGCCGCCGTCGCCATTTGCGTGAACCGATCCATCCGTTTTGCCTCGCGGGCATTGAGATATTTACCGGCATCGAATGCCTTTGCCTCACCGCCAATTTTAACGGTGTAGCCCTCCGTGTCGAAAGATTCAATGTGGCTAATTCCACTTTTACTTTGACACAGCGACTCGAAGAGTTCTTCGTGGGACTCGCCCAACGAAGTGATGCATCCCAGACCTGTAATAACAACTCGACGCTCGATCATGGTGTTCCTTACGCTTCTTTTTGCTCGTTCATGATCTTTGTGATATAGTCGATTGCAGCGCCGACGGTCTGGATTTTCTCTGCTTCCTCGTCCGGAATGCTCATATCGAATTCATCCTCGAATTCCATCACCAGTTCTACGGTGTCCAGGGAGTCGGCATTTAAATCATTGATAAACGATGTTTTGGGCGATACTTCACCCTTATCAACGCCCATCTGTTCGCTAACAATTTCGATCACTTTTTCCTGAATGTTTACATCTGCCACTTTTTAATCTCCTTAAATCAAAAGAGTTACTGAATTTCAATCCGTTTTTACATTATTTTAGGTTTGGCGGTAATATACCGGCCAAAGCAAAGGTTTTCAATCTTTTTTTGACAAATTTCTTACATTACCATTCCGCCGTCCACACACAGAACCTGGCCGGTGATGTAGCCCGCTTCATCGGAGGCCAGAAATGCGACGGCCCGGGCGATTTCTTCCGGTTTTCCAAAGCGTTTCATCGGGATGACCTTTTTGGCTTCAGTTTTGACCATTTCTGGCAGCACTTCTGTCATTTCGGTCATAATAAAGCCCGGTGCGATGCAGTTGGAGGTCACATTCTTTTTGCCGACTTCACGAGCGATGGATTTGCTCATTCCGATTAGCCCTGCCTTGCTGGCGGCGTAGTTGGCCGAACCGGCCTGCCCCATGACACCCGCGACAGAGCTGATATGCACCATCCGGCCAAATTTGTTGCGAATCATTGAACGGGCGGCGACGCGCGTTGCGACAAAGGCCGCCCGCAGATTGACAG
>NBLM01000094.1 GCA_002084585.1 Planctomycetales bacterium 4572_13
TTGCTAAGCTGTTTCCACGGGATCAAAACACTTACAGCCATGACGCTCCTGACGGAGATCGTTGAATTTGGTCGTTTTGAATCTGCTCGTCATTTGATGAGCTATCTTGGCTTAACGCCGTCGGAAGATTCCAGCGGCGAAAAACAGAGAAAAGGAGCGATCACAAAAGCAGGAAACAAACGCGTCAGGCGACTGCTCAATGAGGCCTCATGGCATTATCGACACAGGTATGCGCCATCGAAAGTGCTCAAAAAGCGAAGAGAGGGCCAGCCCTCGTGGGCGATTGAAATCGCCGATGCTGCGGGTCGAAGATTGAGTCAACGGCATCGACATTTACTCAATAACGGTAAAATACCGTGCAAAGCGAATATCGCAGTAGCACGAGAGTTGGCGGGTTTTATCTGGGCGATGATGACACAATGGCAAGCCAGAAAAAACACAAAGGATGCAGCATGATTTGTGGGGCTATGAAAAGAATGTGTGGTAAAAAAAGAATGAATCGCCTCCGGCGATGCCGTTTTCATCTTTTCAAACACCCCCCAACCGAAGCCAGGTGTTTGGGTAGAAAGATTGAAGTTTAAATTAGAAAAGAACGATTCAGGAGTAACGATGCTTAATCGCGTGGGCACAACAAAGCGACTTGCGACATTCCTATATGATAGGTTTGTCTCAGACAAGCTGAACTCTCTGGCCGCTCGCTGTTGTCACAACACCCACAAGCTATCGCTTGAAGGTGCCACCCGATTGCGTCTCTTGTAAACGCCAGCATTAAATCGGAGGGCTTGCGCCCTCGTGCTGTTGCTTGACGAGGAAGTCGTAGTCGTCGCGGGCGGTTATTTTTGTTTGGATGAAGTCGCCGGGGTTGGCGGGGCAGTTTTTTATTTTGCAGGTGCTGTCGATGTGCGGGGCCTGGCCGTAGTATCGTCCGGTGGCCTCATTCTCGAAAACCTCATCGACCAGTACGGTCAGTTCCCGGCTGATTTGGGTGTCCATCTTTGCGAATACCCGTTCCTGCTGCGTCCGCATAATCGTATCAACGCGTTGTTGTTTGACCGAATCGGGCAATTGGTCGGCTAATTCGGCGGCGGCGGTTGACGGTTCGGGGTAGAATGGGAAACAGCCCAAAGCGTCAAATTCGGCCCACTTGATGAATTCCAGCAGCTCGTCAAATTGAGCATCCGTTTCGCCCGGATAGCCGGCGATAAGGGTGGTTCGCAAGACGACATCGGGCATGGCTTGCCGCAGTTTGCTGATGAGTTCGGTGGTGTGTTCCTTGGTGTCGGTCCGCCGCATTGATTTGAGGATGTCGTCATTGATGTGCTGGATCGGCATGTCGATGTAAGGGACGATCTTTTCGCTGTCGGCGATGGCCTTGATGAGCGCGTCGTTGATCCCCGCCGGATACAGATACATCAGCCGGATCCATTTAAGCGGATCGATCTTTTCCAGTTCGGCCAGCAGGGCGATGAGTCCGTTTTTAATCCCCCTATCCCGGCCGTAAAAGTTGCTGTCCTGTGCGATAATGCTCAGCTCGACCGCGCCGCTGTCGACCAGTTCGGCGGCTTCACTCAGAATCATATCCTGCGGTTTGCTGCGGAATTTACCGCGAATGGCGGGAATGGTGCAGAATGAGCATTTTCGATTGCAGCCCTCGCTGATACGGAGATAGGCCCAGTGTTGCGGGGAAATCAGTAACCGGCCCCGATCATCGTGGATCGCAGAGTCGGAATGTTCGATATGGACTTGGGTCCGGGCATATTTTTTCGTTGAGAGACATTTTCGTATGATTTTCGCGATCTTGTCCCGTTCTCCCAGACCGACCACTGCATCAATGCCTTTTACTTCTCTGGCCAGATCCTCTCCCATCCGCTCCGACAGGCAGCCGGTAACAACTACTTTTCGGACAAACCCGTTCTTTTTTTGCTCAACGGCCTGACGAATGGCATCCAACGCTTCTTCTTTGGCCGGTTCGATAAAGCCGCAGGTATTGATGACGACCACATCGGCAGTGTCCGGATCGGAACTAAGCACGAAGCCATCCTGTCCGATTTGCGCAAGCATGACCTCGCTGTCAACCTTATTTTTTGGACACCCCAGAGCAATAAAGCCAACTGAAACGGGTATTCTTTCATATTTTTTCTTCATCGTGCGAAAAATCGTACCAAAAATACCTCGAAAACGCCATATTTTTGTGCCGCTGCCTTGTTTATGTTAAAACAGTTCGCTATCGAGTTGGTGCGGCAAGGTTTCTAAGGGGCATCCGTCGCAGGTGGGGTTTGGTTTGCAGTATTCTTTGCCCGCCCGCACGATCAGTGCGTGGAACTCGTTGAACAGAACCGCATCGCGCTGCAGCTCTGCGTGAAACGATTCCTGAATTTGTTCATAGCCGCTGGGCGCTTCGATCATCCCGTGCCGTCCAAAGATTCGTGCGGTATAAGTATCGACCACGAAAATCGGTTTTTCAAAACCGTATAGACAAATCGAGTCCGCAGTTTCCGGTCCGATCCCCTTAATGGCGAGCAGTTGCTCCCGCAAGGTTGACAGAGCAAGCGGTTCGAGCGATTTTAGCGTCCCATCGTATTTTTCAAACAGCCAATCGAGAAAGTTTTTAAGCCGTTGTGCCTTGATGTTGAAATAGCCCGCCGGACGGATCAGTTCGGCCAGTTTGGCAATCGGCAGGTTGTTGAGTTTTTCAGCTGTCAGGCAGTCGGCATTTTTTAGATTCGTGATGGCCTTTTCGACATTTTTCCAATTCGTGTTCTGTGTCAGGATGGCTCCGACAATAATCTCAAACGGCGTATCGCCCGGCCACCAGTGCTGCGGCCCGTATCGCTCATAGAGGCGGTCGTAAATATCCAAACGAGTTTGTCGGCTCATGGGATCTAACTTTCTGCGTATTTTCTCTTTCACTTTGGGTGTGTTTGATTATACTGATGGCGTTTCGTGAAATCAAATAAACTTTTAAGGATCGCTGTGGTTCGACACTATGACAGACAAGCCGTTTCCGGACAGTTGGTTTCGTATCTTCCCAATTCGTACGCGGAGCGAACCAGCCGCCCGATTTGTGCGTTGTTTTTTCTGACCGGACTGATGGCCGTGTTTGTTATTGGAACGATCCTTATCACGCTGTCACAATCACTCGCCGAATCGCAGGTACGGGTTGTTGCTTTTATCTGGGTCCAGAACATCATGGAGTTTTTGGGGTTCTCGCCCCGGTTGGCTCTGATCGCGACTCCGTTGGTTGTGGTGGTGATTCTGCTTGCATTACAGGTAACATCAAAAACTTCCTGGCGGGTCAAATTTGAAGATATGTTCCTGATGGCGGGCGAGTGTATGCTGCTGACAGTGCCGCTGATCGTTTTGAGTTTGCTGCTGAACCGCGAACCGGCGGTGAGCAATACGGCGGCGTTGGCCGGTCAGATCGTCGAATCGCAAAACCTGCTTTTAATCGATATTGTAACCGGGATCGGAGCGGGGATTTATGAAGAGTTGATTTTTAGGTTGGTTTTGATTTGTTTGTTGATGCTCCTGTTTCAGGATCTATTCGGAATGGAGAAAAAGCCGGCGGTCATTTTGTCGGTTGTTATTTCGGCGGTTTTGTTCAGCGTACACCATCATATATTTTTCGCCAATGGGCAGTTTCATCAGGGAGATATTTTTACGATTGGCAAATTCACTTTCCGGGCGATTGCCGGCGGTTATTTTGCGATTTTGTACGCGGTTCGAGGGTTCGGCATTACGGCCGGCACCCACGCGTTTTACAATATTCTGGCCGCCGTACTCCGGACGCTGCTTTTTACAATCCAGCCGGAATAAAAATTTCAATTATTTTTTCACTTGGTAATGTCTTTGATATTTAAGACTTGTGGGATAATCGTCCGATAAGGGGGGTAAACACACCTGCCAGTACTGACAAGGGGGTTGATTTAGGGGGGCGATTTTTTGTATAATGCAAATCGTAGCAAGACAGTCAACCTTGTTTAATTTGCGAGAGAACTTAATGGAATCGCCGAAAAGCCACTTAGCGGTCAGTGAGTTGAATTTTTCGCTCTTTCAGCGACCGTTGCATCCTGAGTTATTTACCATCTATGCCCGGCGGCATGTCAAGACTGAACGCTATGAGGCGACGATTTGGGCCACGGGCGGTTCTCATGTAGTCAGTTTGTCCGAGGGCGATATTCACCTGACGGAGCTGATTAGTACACCGGGCCAGTTGCTTCCCAAACGCGGCCTGATCGAGCGATTTCAGTTTCGCGGCCAGCGCAGCCACAAATGTACGCTCAGTCGCGGCTTGAGTTATATGACTGATTTTCAGGTTGAGAAGATGAGTCCCAACCTGTATCGGCAGAGTCATTATGATCTGGAACGATTCGCGAAAAATCGCGGTATGTTTATCCCCTTTCCGGATTTGGCAATCAGCGGATTGGAGCCGTTTAGCTACATCGATTTTGAGGCCCGCCGGGATGAATTGCACATTCACGCATTTCACGCGTTTCCGGATCAGGTGACAATTATCAAGACACAATCATTGTTTGATTTGCATTAAAAAAAACTTGCCGAAAGGCGAGGAAGGCAGCGTATATAGTGAGAGGACGGAACGCCCAACGGCTGTTTCGTTTTTTTACATGCTTAAAATCGTTTGACCGCGCCGATGACCACGGCCTGGATATGGCAGGTGGTTGAATAGATCGGATCAAAGGCATCGTTGGCGGGCATTAGTCGGGCGGCTTTTTTGTCGATGTAAAATCGTTTCATCGTCGCCTGTTCATCATCCAGCATGGCGATGACGATCTGTCCGTTCTCGGCGATTTGGGTGCTCCTGCAAATAACAAAATCCCCGTCATTGATCCCGGTGTCGATCATACTTTGCCCGCAGACCTGTAAGACGAAAATATCTTCACTGCTGCCAAAGGTCTCCGGTAACGAAAAGGGCGTTTGTTCTTCAACGGCCTCAATGCCGTAGCCCGCCGAAACCCTGCCGCGAAGAAAGACCCCCTCGGTATCGCTGTCGCCGCAGCACTGTGCGGTCTGGTACTCATCGGCCTGTTCAAGCAGTCTTTCGCCCGACTTTGTCAATCTCAAAGAGCGTGCTTTGCCCGTGGAGCGAACCAACAGCTTTTTTTCTCGCAGGGCGGCGATGTGTTCGTAGGCGGTGGTTCGGCTTATGTTTAGGGCCGCCGCCAGTTCCCCAATCGTCGCTGAATAGCACCGGCTCTTTTGAAAAATTTCCACTTGCCGAAGTGTTTCGAGCTGTTTGGGTGTGATCTGCTTTTCGTAACCCATCCTCTGTTTTCTCCTGAAAACTTAATTTGTTGGTTGCGGGCGTTTTGCCGTCTGTTTCGACAGGCAGGGCACACGCGATTTCAGTTAGTATTTCCGGCTGAACGGTCGCTCCGATAATTTCCGCGATAACATTCAGAACCTGCCCTAAATGCGATTCTTTGTGTGGCGGTGTGGTTACATCCGGAGCGTCCCACTCGTCCACATAATCCCCGCCGGGGCCGAATTTGCATAAGGGATTATTTTTGTTTGCCCTGTTAAATCGTTTCATCTTTCGCTTCTTTCTTTGTCGTAAACCTCAACAACATTTCCGCATCAACTCGCGGTAAGTCCTATCGGCAAACGGCGGCGAAAAGCACCAAACAAAAACCGAACAAAATAGAAGATTCCGAAAAAAATTGTGTGTGAATTTTACAACCTCTTTGTGCGGCAGGAGTTTCGCGCAGAAAAAAAGTAGCGTAGGCAGGATGCCTGACCTGCCTTTTGCGTCCTATAAAATCCGCACCAATTTATCCTTGTCGAATTGATGCGGTTTGAGCTGTGTTGAGAGGTCTTTGACAAACCGTTGGCCGTCCTGCCAATAGCCGGCAGTGGGTTTTAGGTCGGTGCAAAGCTCGCAGAAATAGCGGTTCAATGACGCCATCATCACTTCACGCAGATATTTACTGACCATCGAAGCCAATGCGACGGTTAAATATTTTGAGTCCGCCTTGATGCAGAAATGGATTCGCATGACCCGCCCCGAACGGGTCATCTCGTAGCTGCTCATGGCCGCATCCTGCCGGATCACCGACAGCGAGAATTCAGGGAACATCCGCAACAGTTCCCGTTGGTAATTGATGCGTCCGCCTTGCCGGTCCACGATCACCTGCATCGGCTCGTCTCCTGTGGCGTCCTGCTCAAACGCCTGCTGGATGAGTGAGCAGATTTCGGTGAAAAGGACTTTGCTTTTGTTTTTGACCTTGCCTACGCGGTCATTATAAAACGCCACATCGAGACAGCGGCTTTGAATGCTTGAAATCGAAATGTCATGTTCCGCCATCGTTTTTCCCAGAACCCCTCCGGCGATGGATACATCCGCCGCATCATGCCCCAACGGCTGTGTGTCGAGTTCTTGATACCA